>JAZKBK010000005.1:0-300000 GCA_040388625.1 Gemmatimonadota bacterium
CCTCCTGCCTGAATATCAGGCTTATTGAGGCGTCCATCAAATCGGGGCAAGTTCACTCTGCCAACTATGTCGACGGCTCCGTTACGGTGACGCTGCCGAGTGCGCAGCCATCGGTCACCACAACCCAGCCGACCGAGTGGACGCAGCAGAACGTGAGCACGGGCTTCCCATACTTCACGATCAAGAACACTGGCAATACCGCGGCCACATACAATCTCACCGCAATCTGTAGCAACGTCGTCGCGGATACGTGCTCCGTGGCCTCTCCCACAGGATCGGTGGCACCCAACGGAACTATCACGGCTGAGGTCCGTTTCACGACAAACCCCGCGAGCAGCGGAAATGCAACGGCGACGCTGACTGCCACGTCCCCGTACACGGAGACGAGCAGCGCAAGTGGTACGATCGTGCCGATGTCGGAAGACGTTGGCGTAGCAGGACAGGGAGCGCCAACACCGCCAGAACCAGGTGGAAGTGCTACGTATGGCTTCAACATCACTGCCAATGGAAACAATACGAGCACCGTTACCTACGGGCTCACTGCGACATGTACTGGCGACTTGAGCTGTAGCACGACGCCGAGCCCGGGCTCGGTTGGTATCTCGCCCGGGAATCCAGCGACTGCGAGCGTGGTGGCAACTGCCAGCAGTGGCACAGCGGGTGGTGCGGGGACGGTCAAGCTCACGGCGCTCTACACCGATGACTGGAATAATCCGTACACCGGTCAGTATACCTTCTCGGTAACGGTGCCTCCCGCTCCTGATTACACGCCCGGGGTGGTGCCGTTGAGCGCATCTGGACCGCTCGTAATCGGACAGTTGGTAGTCGACACGTTTACCGTCAGAAACCAAGGTAACACTGAAGCAAATTATACAGTCACGCCGTACTGCAGTCCGAGTATACCGACCTGCGCCCTGGCTAATTCCATGCAGAGTCACGTGGATCTTCTGCCTCAGGAAGAAGCGTTGGTTCCAGTTCGATGGGAGGCTTCAACGTCTGCTCCGACTGATACGGTCTCCCTTACCGCATCCTACAGTACCTGGACTAACACCGGCATCAAGACGCTCACATACTATCCCTGGGTCGCACCGTCGGTCACGGCTCAAGGCATACCGCCGGGAGGATTCAATGAGGGCGGCGTTGGCCTGATTCAGTCGTTCACGGTGACGAACAACGGAAGCTCCCGCGCCACTTACAGCTACACTGTCTCGTGCGTGGATGATGTTGGCGAGGCTGCGATTCCGGCAAGCTGTGCGGTCGTCACGCCGGCCCCCGACACGGTTGCAGCTGGAGCGAGTGTCACGGTCCAGGTGCGTTTCAACGCCGGCGACGCCGGGACATCGTCCACGATGACTCTAGTCGCTACCGAAGGCACTGATAGTACCTCCGGTCCGGCGACGATTGCGATAACCCAGCTTCCAGCGTCGATCACCACGACGACACCGTCTGTCGTGGAATTCAACGGTGCGTCCGAGACGCACTCGTTCATGATTCACAATCCGAACGCCGTGGCTGAGAACTACTCGTGGAACATTGCTTGCTACAACGCGGCGTCGTGCACGCCGAGCTCCGGATCAATTGGTGTCGGCGCCAAGGGAGATACGAGCCTTTCAGCTTCATATACGACCTCAGGCGCTCCCAATGCCACAGGCTCGGTCGTGGCAACAGTCAGCAACCTTGCTGGCACCGCTACGGATTCCATACTGGTCCGGATCAAGAGCTACATGGTGCAGATCGCCACTGTTGGCTCCGCCGATACAGTTGCCTCAGGCGTCCTCGATACAGCGACGTTCACGGTCAAGAACATCGGGCTGGATTCGATGTCATATTCCGTATCCGCCTCGTGCGATGGCACTGCGGCTACAGCTTGCCAGCAGCCATCGACGCCGATATCGCTCCTGCCGTCACAGCAGAAAACTGTGACAGTACGGTTTACCGGCGGCGGCACGGACTATTCCTCTGGCGCCGTCACGCTTCACGTAGTGGCAAATGACGGCGGAACATATGCCGACTCCGCAGCCGTTGCCGTGAGCGTTCATTCGCCGAACGCCGTTCACGTGTCGACGGCATTCATGAACAACGACGATCAGGACATGAGCCTGTGTGCGGCGTCGTGCTTCGCAATGACTGCGAGCCGGAGTACGGTTCCGTACTACACGCTGAACACTCCGCGGAGCGTGACGCTTGCCTATAACGGAGACCGCGCCTTCCCGAGGCCATTCATCTACGCCGACGTTTCCGTACCTTCGGCTCCAGCCAACATCCAGAACTACACGCTGGAGGTGAAGCGGCTCGGTGCCCACCTCCTCTTCACCAACGGAGATTCGGTACTTACATTCGCCGGCACGAGCAGTCCTGCCACGACCTATCGACTGGCTGGCCAGCTCGACATGTCCAGCTATGGGACGGGAATCGACTCCGTGACACTGGTTGTGACGGCTCATTACGCCAACGGCATGAGCGATGTCACACCAGTGAAGACGCAGCTCATGATTGTCAACTCGACACTCAACACGCAATCTTCACCGATTGCCAAGGGTTGGACCATTGCCGGTCTGCAGCACTTCTGGCCGACTCCGGAAGGCTCAGGCTCACCCAGCGGTGGCTACATGATAGAAAACGGGGACGGGTCGGCAACATACTTCGCTAGTAATGGCGCTATGGCGGCAGACTTCAGCACCCTCCACTTCGACAGCGTCGCAACCTGGATCAGGACGTACCAGGATAGCAGCAAGGTGCTGTTTGACGGCGGTGGTCGCATGCTGGCTGCGATCGATAGGCTGGGAAGAAAGACGACGTTCAACTATGGTGGTCTGGACAGTTTGCAGGTCACGAGCATCATCGAGCCAATGCGATCGAGTGGCAGCTCGGCATCGGCACCGTATCTCGTGTTGTCATACGATGCCAATCACCACCTTCAGTCAATCACAGAGACAGGCGGTACTGGCGGGCGCACAACCAGCGTGACGGTCGATCCGACCACTGGACATCTGACGCGCGTTACCGACCCGGATGGCGGATACGATAGTTACGGCTATGACGGATCGGGTCGGCTCAGTACGATCACCGACCGGCGCGGCAACACGACGACGTACGACTATGACCTGACGTGGAAGCTGTCACGGATCGTAAGTCCCCTGGTACCAATCGACGCCGGAGGCGGGTCAACTACGACGGGTACGCCGACCACCAATATCGCAGCTTGGCAGGCTGTGGGTGTACCGACCGTTGCTACGGCAAGTAACCCTGCTCCGTTACTTGATGCTGATACAATCGCCGCTCGCGTTACAGATCCAAAGGGCTACGTATCAACGATATATCCCGATCGATGGGGCGAGCCGCTCAAGACCGTCGACGCGCTCGGCAACGTTACGACGATCACGCGACAGGGCTTTCTGCCAACCGTAGTCACGTACCCCGACGGAAGCGCAGACTCGGCGACATATAACCTGAGCAACGGATTGTTACTCACCCAGCGCGCAGCTGGCCAGCAAATGGCGTCGTATATTTATGGTGCGAGAAGCCAGTTGCAGGGCGTTTCCGGTAGCGGAGTCGTAAGCGTTAGCAACACTCTCGACAGTTTGGGCCGTGTACTCAGGACACATTACGGTACGGTAGCTGGAGACACGACCGAGTTCACGTACGATCCGGTGACAAAGAACGTGGCGACCATGTTTCGTGCTGACACAGGACTAGTGACCTATCAATACGATTCAAACTTCGGAAATCTCTCGACCGAGACAGATCCGGGTAACCGGATGACACAGTCGTATTTCGACTCCTATGGTCGCGACACTTCGACCAAGGCGCCGCAATTTCCCAGGACGCGCGTGGTGTACGACTCTCTCAACCGCGTGACGGCCTCGTACGACAGCGTCGGCGCGAACCCGGTCATGATCAAGTACGACGCGATACTCCCCGTTTCAGTACGGGATCAGTTGAGCCATATCGATTCCACGGAATACGATGCTTTGGGAAGAATTACACGGCACTTCGGTTATGCTTCATCGACCCTTGCAACCACGGCCAGGTACGACTTGGACAGCCGACCCACAAGCACTACCAACAGGCGTGGGCAACGGATAGACCTGAAATACGATCCGCTGGGCCGAGTGCTGAGCAAGACCGGTGGCAATAATGAGACAAGCACAGATAACTCGACTTATTCAGCCAACGGATTGGTTCAAACAGCCGCCAATGCCACAGATTCGGTGCGCACGGTGTCGGTGCCATTGGCGCTTCTCGATACCGTGCAGACGACAATATGGGCACCGGGCGTGACGCGTCACACGTATACGGTCGTGCATTATCACAGCGCTGATGCGGGAGGCACCGACTCGACCACGATTTCGAGCGATGGAGCGCCAGCGCAGTTCGTCACCCGCCGATACGTGCGCGATTCCACGAGCGGCACGCTCAAGTCGATCGATCTGGGACTCAATATCGGGCATGGCAACTTCATCTATGATGCTCCGGGCAGACGCGTCTCAACCGCATGGCCCACTGGCGGCAGTGGAAGCGGGCTGTACCTCAGCACCGGTTCGCATGTGACACAGAACTACAACCCGGGCATCTCGGGGTACCTGTCTGCCGCATACCGCGTAGATTCGGCCGGAAGAATACGGGCAGACAGCCGAACGCAAACTGGTACCGATACTGTCGTAACCAATCGCATCTTTGCCTACGATGCGCTGGGCCGTTACGCGGGTGCGACCGATGCGAGCGCTTACTCTTGGGCCTGCAGCCAGAATCGTGACAGATACGATGTCAACTATGGCATGGTGAACTGCCCGATCGATAGCGTGGCCGCTCCCCAGCTGTACAGCTACGACGCTGCTGGGAACAGGGCCGATCCGGGAGATACGCTGGGCGTTGGCGATCAGATGAGAGCGGTCACCTTTTCAGGGATGCATCAGGACTACACGTACGATGCCGATGGCAACGTCATAACGCGGGCCCTGCCGGTAGACAACGCGACTTGGGTCTATACCTGGAGCTCTGACAACAGGCTCCTCTCGGGCTCCAACTGGATAGGGATGGAGAACCTGGCTTACGACGCTCTGGGCCAGCCGGTGGTGATTCGGAAGGGGAGCGATAACCACATCGCACGAGTGACGCTGTACGATGGAGGCAACGTGCTGGCGGACCTCGACTCGCTGGGCAATAGAGAGGGTGAGTACGTCTACGACGCGGGCACCGATCATCCCTATGCACTCCTGACCGGAGCTACAGCGGTGACCGGAGTTCAGTACTTCGTGCTGGACGACTTCGGGAACGTCACGGGCACGGTGTACGACTCGACGCACGTGGCACAGACGATCTCCTACGACGACTGGGGCGATGCAACTGTGACGGGCGACCAGACCAACCGTCTCGCGTGGAAGGGACTGCCGATCGATTCGCATCTCTGGCTCTCAGAGGTGAGAGCGCGCTGGTACGATCCTGTGCAAGGCCGGTTCATCAGCGAAGATCCGTTGGGGCTCTCGGCAGGGATCAACCCCTATGTCTTTGCCAATAACGATCCGATCAATGGGCACGATCCGAGTGGTGCCTTGGCTACGGATCAGGATGGATCCGTGTGCAGCATCAATGCTGAGAGCTGTGGTAACGCGTTGGAATTTCCAGGTTCCTTATCGGGCGGCGCTGCGACGCAGGGGTTTGGAAACCTGAGCGCAAATGGCGGCGGTGGTGTGAGCTACGCGGGCGGTGTAAGCTTCAGTGCGGGAGACTGGACCACGTTGGGAAACTGGGCCTCACAGCCATCGGCAGTGGATGAGGTCGCCGCCGTCACGTCCGACGCGAACTATTATGGCAAGCCGAATTGGGTTGCTCCAGGAATAGTCGAGCGATCTAGCTTCAGGTTGAACTACACAGATCAAGACGGCAAGCTACACTTCTTCAATCTGGAGGACGCCGTGTTACAACGCGATGGCGGCGGTAAGAAGACATCAAGCGGCATAAAGGCAACCTACGATGTCTTAACTTGGGCTTATGACGGATCCACAGATCCAAATGATCATTTAATATGGGCGCGACGCATCCCGGTGCTTAGCTCATTGATTCGTGTAGGAACTGGCCGAAAGGGTTTTGCTGGTGGTTTTGTTCAAATAGGTACCGCTTGGGGGAGCTTCTGGTCATCCATCCAACCATAACCATACATGTCACTACGGCCGCTGTTTACTGAGTCCGAGCTCGCAACTGCGTTCACTCTCCTTCTTCCGCGAGACGCGGCTGCGCGGACTGCAGAGCGTTGGTTTGCGATGATGTCAGACGATATCGACGAGGACGGGAATTATGTGGCGGAACAAGACGACTGGCGCCCACCTCCCGCTTCGCAGGTGAATGTCATGGTGACAAGTGGTGCGACCAAAAGTGCTCAGACTACCGGGGGCTATGAACGACTACACAATCAGTCTGTTGCTGAAAGAGCAAATTTCTTGGTGCATTTATCCCATTTTCACCTCCATCTGGTAATGCTCGTGTCGAAGAACGCATGTGACCGCATCGCCGCATTCTTGGAGTACGATGTTGCCAAGATGGAGGGCGTAACAGATCAGATGAAGCTAATTGTGAACGTGATGGGAGTCCCCAGTGACTGACGAATTGCATTAAAAAACGATGCGAAGTGAATCGCCCCAGGTTTATCGGAGGCTCGGTTATCTGAGTGCTCCAGCAGAGATCGTCCCTGCTTGGAGTTCCTGAAGCTGTCTCACGAAATGGGGAACAGAGCACTACCCCTCCGTCAATCGTCGCACAATCCGCCTCGCCACTTCCTCAACCCCCGTCGGCTCCGCCCGTAACCCACTACACGTAACACCAACCATTAGCACGAACTGCGCATCCATCGTCCGCACCGTACAACCGAGCATGCGCGCGATCCTCTCGAGCGGCACCGTCGACCTCGTAATCGCTCTATAGCCAGCCACGATCCGCACTGCGTCCAGCAGTCGCGTCCCCGACACGAAGCCCGCATCGGCGAGATTCCTCTCGAGGCTGCGGCGTGTGTGCGCCGTCATCGCGGTCAGTGCGTCGAGTGAATGAGCGCCATCCCCCGTCAGTAATACATCCCTGAGCCTGTCCCGGATGACCGACGGAAGCCGGGCCATCTGTGCATCGATCCCTGATAGCACCGCCGCACTCAGCTTCACGGCCGGTGCCAGCAACAACGCCCGCTCCAGCAGCGAGTGCTCGGCTGGCACTCCGCGGAAGATGAATCGCGCCTGAATGCGCTCGGCCAGAATCACCGCGCTGTCCATCGCAACCGGGGTGATGGCGCACGAGACGACGACCGGGCGCGGGAATTTGGACAGGGTGACGACGATCGTCTCGGCCATCGCAGGCGTGATGAGAGACGGATCGATGACCAGGCAGCCACGCCGTCAATTCGCCGCGATCAATCTTCCGCATCCAATGCGCTTCGTGCTCACGACGATGTTGTCCATGTAGCGGCTCTGCTCGGCTGGCGATCCTGCGTTCCAGTAATTCTCGAAGAAGACTGCGTTGAATCCGTAGTCGGTGAAACTACCGAGCCAGTCGATGTTCCCCTCGCGTGCCTCGATAAAGTCGTCCACCCACAGCTCGAACACACCGTTGTTCTTCCCTGGATCGTTGAGCCGTGCGTGCGCCTCTATGCAATACCACTTGCCCACCCGCGACGGCGCGAAGATCGGCGTCGCACTGCGTATCGCGCCGAGCCAGCGGAGACGCGAGAAGTCGTTGTACGTTGTTGCGCGCACGACTCCGGAAGCATCGGTCCCCGAATACGGATCCATGACGAGATAATCGGATGTTGCACCACTGCCGGACCAAACCGGCGCGCCCGCGGCCTGCGCCCACGTTTGCGAGGTGAGAACCTGCGCGCGCGATAACTTGTCACCACCACCACCGGTCCACGTGGAATCGTTGCGCAGATACACGCGCCAGTACAGCTCGCGATACACTGTCGCACCACTATCCACCGGATGCATGTACGGCACCGGAGTCTTGCCGAGTGCGAGCTTGAGCGATCCGGCATCGACCTGGCCCTTCCTGAAACGCACGCGCATCCCGAACGAACCCAGCACTCCCACACTGTCGGTGCGCTCGAAGCTGGAGTCCGGATGGGTGTACTCGAAGTAGCGGCCGAGCCTGTCGGTCTCGAAGTCGTCGCAGAATATCCATTCCGGCCTGGCGGCATCACACTCGTGAAGCACGGGATGATTCGGAGCAGTGTCGCGCGCGGGTATCGTATCCATGAAGACAGGCGCGACGGGAGTCTGCGCAGCTGCGATATCAATCGGTGGCGACAGCGCGATGACGCAGCCCAGGACTATCGATAGCTTCATGACGCGTATCGCCATGCGTGAAGTTACTGCTTCTGCGACTGGTATCAGTCAGCTCCGAGCAACCACTGCGACGCCGAGTACCACTCGAGTCGTGATGGCATAGGGCGGAGGGGCGGTGTAGAGTCCAGGGTGATGAGCAACGGACGCGCTCGGGGGAATTCAGCCGCCGCTGCCGCGAGAGCTCTTATCTCCCGCTCCCAGGTTGCATCGGCCGCAGTGTCGAGGCTCACCTGGATAAGCAAGGGTGCAGTGCCCCTTCGCGCAGCGTGGAAATCCACCTCGTAATCGGGCCCGACACGGACCCAGCCCGTGTCATATCCGCGACGCTCGAGCTCCAGGAGAATCGTCGTCTCGAGACTCCTGCCCGCGTTTTCACGACCCGTCTGCTGATACACTGGAATCAGCCCGGGATCGATTGGGTACACCTTCCGCGGATTGCGCATGCGCTGCCGTTCGGATGCACTGTGCATGTGAACCAGACGAACGAGGAAGGCGTCCTCGACATGACTCAGAAGATTGTACAGCGTCTCCTCGCCCACATGTAATCCCTGGGATTTGAGATCGCGGTGAAATTTGGAGACACTGAATGCCGCGCCGGGATTCGTCAGGAGGTGGCGCTGGATTCGCCGAAGCGCTTCCGGTTGGGAAACGTGATACCTGTCGATCACGTCACGCAGGATCATGAGATCCACATATCCCTTTAGAAGACCCATTCTATCCCGGTATTCGGCCTGTTGGGCTTCCGGAAAGCCTCCGACCTCCAGGTAGCGCCGAAGCGCACTGTCAACGGTGGCGCGATCATTGGGATCGAGACGTGCCCATTCTACCGCTGGCTCCTCGCCGGCATGGCGTAGCGCCTCCCGGAACGAGAATGGATGCACCAGCACTTCCATCGAGCGGCCACGCAATGAAGTATGAACTTCACTGCTGAGGAGCTTCGCAGAGGAGCCGGAGACAAAGACTTGCGTGTCGTGGGTATCGAGAAGGCGCCGAACGAGCATCTCCCAACCCGACACGACCTGTATCTCATCGAGATAAACCGTTCGTCTTCCCTGTCGTCCAACAGCTGGCACGATACGCCGGTGTTCGTCGAGCAGCCACCCCAGGTCGGCTGCAGTCATTCCCACGAGCCGCTCGTCTTCCAGCGACACGAGGAGATGCGTGCCAGGCTCATCACCCGCGGCAAGACGCCCCGCCATGTAGTGGTACAGGAACGACGTCTTGCCGCCGCGCCGAACGCCGATGACCGCAAACGCCTTGTTGGGAACGTTCGGAAGTCGAATGTCACGGGCGGTGCGCACAGGAGTCGGCGCAGCGAGTGACTCCGCCAGTTTCAGCGAGAGCAGTTCGTTGGATATTGCCCTTCTCATAAGTACAAAATAAGGGATATTTGTACTTATGAGAAGGGCAAACTGGGAATTACCGCCCGATCAACCCCCTGCATCCGGTTCTACCGTCACCATTCGTGCGGCTACTGCTTCTTGGGCTGGTACGTGCCGGCAGTTGCGCGCGCGGCGACGCTGAGCCGGTTCCATCCATTGATCGCTACGAGCACCATGGTCAACTCCACGATCTCCTTCTCCGAGAAGTGCGCCTTTACGGCATCGTAGGCTTCGTCCGATATGAAACCGTCGGTCACTACCGTAACTGCCTCGGTCCATATGAATGCAGCGCGCTCGCGATCCGTGTAGTACGGCGCCTCCCGCCACGCAGGAAGTCCGTACAGACGCTGCTCCGTCTCACCAAGTGCACGAAGATCCTTCCAGTGCATGTCGATGCAATATGCACAGTGATTGATTATCGATGCGTAAAGCTTGACGATATGGATCAACGGCACTTCCAGGCTGGTCTGATGAACGTACTTCTCCAGCTCGGACATGGCGCGGTAAGCACCAGGATCTGCCGTAACGTTGAATCTGGGCTGCATGTAATCTCCTTCCATCGGTTGAACTGTGGTAACGCTTTCACACGTAACGCGACAGGCGCGGATACATCTGCGCCCTACAGAAGAATAACAACTATCTGGTGACGCTACCGCTCATGCGCGTCACGCGCGCAATCAATAGCGCCAGCTCCGGAGATCCGAACCGGCGGGCGCGTACTTGTCCATGTGCGCGGTCATCTTCGTGATGAGATCCGGCAGCGGAGGTCCCCAGCAGTGCCGCGCCATGGGCTGGAACACAACCTCGCCCGTCGGCGTCGGATTCCTGGCCTGCTTCAGAAACTCGTCCAGCTTGTGCACGCCCATGTTCAGGAAGTACGTGTCGGCGTCGCCGACGTAGACGTTGATCTTGTTCGCTACCTTGGGACCAAGCGTGCTCCAGTTCGTTTCCAGAATGTTGCGCAGATCGTAATGCTGCTTCCAGTACTCTGCGACCTTCCTGTCGATGACACCCGTCTTCTTGTCCCAGATCGGCACGGGGTATCCATCGGTACCGACCGGTCCGTACGTCGCCTGCCAGATGTCCCACTGACCACCCGATCGCGCGTGATCTCCCACCGAAAGCTCGAACCAGTTCTCGTCCTTCATCATCGCCGTGATGTTGCCGTCGGGCTTGCGTGAATCGGGACGCTCGAGCCTGGTCCAGCTTCCCGCATTCAGCCAGTACGCATTGGTGTCAGCGTAGATGTCAACGATCTGGAAGTAGCGAAAGTCCACGCCGTCGGGACAGAGTGCCCACGTACCTCCGTAGAAATCCGGATACATCACCTGATGTGCGAGCGCAATCCATCCGCCAGTCGAGCCGCCGGTGAGCAGTCGCGCCCACGGCTCACGCTCCACGCGGAACCTCGTCTCGACCGCGGGAATCAGCTCCTTCATTATCGCGTCGCCGTACGGGCCGTTGTTGGCGGAGTTCACACCATACGAATCATCATAGTAAGGCGACGGATGTTGCAGCGTGACGAGAATCACGCGCGGCGTTCCGTCAGCGAGCCAGTAGCTCGTGAATTTTGCGCCGGCTCCTGAAGTGCTCCCGAATCCGCCCGGCGCGCGGAGCGAGAAGTGTCCTTCATCGTACACAATTGGATACTTCACACCGGGATGCTTGTCGTAGTCCTTTGGCAGCAGCACGGTCGCGCCGAAATAGATCGGATGGCCCCACCACTTGCTGAGAATCGCGCTCTGTATCCTGATGCGCTTCACGTATTCGTTGTCTGCAGGCACCGTAACAGGTGGAATGACCCTGTCCGCGACGAGCTTGATCGGCTTTGTCGATCGCGGATCGTACGTGATCACGACTGGATCGCCATAGATGTTGCCAGGCGACCGCTTCCAGTTCTGGCCTTCCCACTGATCCATGTGCATCCACACGGTATGCCCATCGGCGCGCGCGAATTTCGTGTAGACGTTCACGAACGGCTCGACGCGATATCTGCCGGCTGGAATGTCACGCAGACTCCGAACCGGATGACCGAACGTGGATGCATCGATGATCGCAGTCTGGCCCGGCGCGAGATTCTCGACGTTGACGCCGAACAGCGGATCGCCGGTCTCTCCTGTCCGCGCGATCGGCGTCCCCGCCGTATCGGCAAGCCGGCTGATCGCGACGTAAACCCGGCCCGTGACCGGGCCCGAATGGGCCTGGCCGCTGAATGAGATCTCGAAGAGCGGTCCGGATACGGCAGGCGCCTGACCGTTCAGGGGAAGTGAAACCAGAATGGTGGCCAGCGCGGAGCAGGCGAGCGCGCGTCCAGCCAATAGGTGTGTGTTTGAGCGCATGCGCGAATCTACAGGGGCCGGAGGCGGGACGGAGTGGGGACGGAGTGGGGACGGAGTGGGGACGGACTCCGGGCAAATATTGCCGCGTGCACGTACGGTGAACGAACCGGGGACGCGAACCGACCCATTCCGAAACATCGCTCGGTCTGCCATTTTCGGGCGGTCCCCAGGACTCACGAACCCGCATTCCGATCATCCAATGACAGATCATGACGTCACCAGGCGAGACTTTCTCGCTGGAACCGGCAAGCTCGCACTCGGCGCGATGGTTGCCCCGCACTACATGGCCGCCGAAACGCGGCGGCGAACTCCAGGCAACACCCTCAACGTCGCGATAGTCGGTTTCGGGGGCCAGGGTTCGGTGAACGCCGAGGCGCTCGCGGAAGTCTGCAACATCGTCGCGATCTGTGATGTTGATGCGGACAGGATGATCCTCAAGAAGTTGAGCGATCCCGATGGCAAGGGAACGCCAGCGCGCTTGCGACTCGAGGCGCAGATAAAAAAGGCCGTGCGCTACGCCGACTTCCGCGAGATGCTCGCGAAGCAGCACGACATAGATGGAGTCGTGGTGGCGACACCGGATCACCAGCACGCAGTTATCGCGAAGGCAGCGATGCAGGCCGGCAAGCACGTGTACGTGCAGAAGCCGTTGACCGCATCGGTGCACGAATCACGCGTGTTGCGCGAGCTCGCAATTGCAAATCCAAAGCTCGTGACGCAGATGGGCAACCAGGGCCACTCCGGCGAGGGCGCACGACTCATCAACGAGTGGATTCAGGCTGGAATCATCGGTGATGTGCGCGAAGTTCACGTCTGGACCAACAGACCAAAGGGATACTGGCCGCAGGCGATCCCGCGGCCGTCCAAATCCAAACCGCCCGTGGAATATCCCGACGACGGATTCGGCACCGAGTGGGGCCAGCGTCGTCTAGATGACGCTGTCGCATACGCGATGGGATCGTACCCGGTACCGGATGGTCTTCACTGGAATCTCTACCTCGGCGGCATCCCCGAAGACATTCCGTATCACCCGATCTACCACCCGTTCAACTGGCGCGGTTGGCTGGACTACGGCGTCGGCGCACTCGGCGACATGGGTGCGCACCTGATCGATCAACCCTACTGGGCGCTCGGCCTGACGTATCCGACGAGCATCGAAGCGACGTCCACGCCGTGGGGCGTGACGGAGCAATCCGAGCCTGCGCGATTGACGGCAAGCAGTCGTCCGAGGATGCGTCAGGTCTCGTATCCGCTGGCGACGAACGTGCACTACCAGTTCGCGGCGCGCGGCGCGCAGCCGCCGGTCAAGTTGAGCTGGTACGACGGAGGTCTGTATCCGCCGCGGCCGGATGCACTGCCCGATGATGTGCCACTCAAGTCGAACGGAGTAATATTCGTCGGCGAGCGCGGGATTCTCATGAACGATACGTACGGACAGAATCCGCGCCTGTATCCCGTGTCGCTCATGGCAGATGCAGCACTCGTACCCAAGACTTACGAGCGCATTCCGTGGGGTCACGAAGTGAACTGGGCAAAGGCCTGCATGGGACAGGCGACGGCGAGCTCGCCGTTCGAATACAGTGCGCGTCTCACCGAGACGATGCTGCTCGGCATCGTCGCGCTGCGCACGGGTCAGGGGCGGAAGTTGCTGTACGATGGAGAACAGATGCTGGTCACCAACATACCGGAAGCGAATCAGTATTTGCGGCGCGAGTATCGCGACGGCTGGTCGGTCTAAATTCCAACAATCAAGGGGACACGATGTACGAAAAGGCATTGACGCGCTCCGCAACGCTGCTTGCAACGTCAGTTGCAACGGCGCTGCTGCTCACGGGATGCGCGAAGACTTCCAACCAGGCGAGTGCACCCGCCGGTTCGACCGGAGCGGTTGCAACGGCAACCGACACGGGCATGCACAGTGCAGGAGCTGGAGGCATGGCTGCACCACTCGACTCCGCCGGATGGCACACGTTGTTCGACGGAACGTCGCTCGCTGCATTCCGCGGATACAAGGCCGACAGCGTTCCCGCCGGCTGGCACATCGTCGACGGCACGCTCACAAAGTCAGGCAGTGTGGGCGATCTTTTGACGCGCGACAAGTTCGGTGACTTCGAGCTTGCATTCGACTGGAAGCTCGGACCGGGCGGAAACTCGGGAGTGATGTACCGTGTGACCGAAGAGTACGATCACATGTACTGGAGCGGACCCGAATACCAGCTACTCGACGATGCAGGTCATCCCGACGGAAAGAATCGTTTGACGGCTGCTGGATCTGCGTATGCTGTATATCCGTCGCCGGCAGGTGTCGTGAAGCCGGCGAACCAGTGGAATTCGAGTCTTATCGTCGTGAAGGGTAATCATGTGCAGCACTGGATGAACGGCCAGAAGCTGCTGGAGTACGATCTGCAGAGCCCCGACTGGAAAGCCAAGGTCAAGGCGAGCAAGTTCTCGGCATGGCCGAACTACGGACTTGCGCGGACCGGATACATTGGAATTCAGGGAGATCACGACGGCGTGCTGTCGCTCCGCAACATCAAGATTCGCGAGCTGAAGTAGCGACTACGGGTCGACCGGCAAGGTACTGGCGGATTGCGTACAACACTGTCGCAATCACCAGTGCCACGCCGACGCTGATGAATTCGATTCGCGATGCGCTGGAGAGCATCCACACCACGACGACGCACGCAAGCAGAGGAATGACGGGACCGCCGCGCAGCACGAACGGCGGTCCGTCAGTGCGGACATCGCGTCGTCGCAGCTGGATCGCCGCGAGACACGTCGCAAGGTAGATGAGCATCATCGACACTGTCGACAACACCACCAGCGACGTGAACGTGCCGGTGAGCGCGAACGCGGTGCAGGCGGCTGCGTGCGCAATTATGGCGACCACGGGTGTGTGATGACGCGGGTGCACCGAGCCGAAGCGTGCGGGGAGAAATCCATCCCTGCCGAACGCGAAAAGAATTCGCGGCGTGGTGAGCATGTCACCGCTCACATATCCGAACGCTGAGACGGCAGCCGCGACGGCGAGCAACGCTCCGCCGGCTGATCCGAACGCACGAGTGGCGACTCCCACCAGCGGAGCGGTCTGGTTGCTCGCCAACTCTGGTCCGAGCACTCCCTGCGCCACCAGCTGAATCGCGATGTAAAGCACGGAGACTGCGCCGAGTCCGAGGAGAATTGCGCGTGGAACCGTGCGCGATGGATTGATTACCTCTCCGCTGGATGTGAGCGCGTTCTCGACTCCCTGAAATGCGAAGATGAGCAGCAGCGACGCAGAGCCGATCTGCGAGAACGTCGGAGTGAAGCTCCACTCCAGATTCACGGGTCGTACGAAGAATGCGCCGACCACCACAAGAAGAATCAACGGCAGCAACTTGGCCGCCGTCAGTGTCTCGACGATGCTGACTCCGGAACGCACGCCCCGTATGTTGAGCGCCGCGAGCGCGGCATACAGCACAATCAGCAATGCGGCGTGCGGCACTGGTGCGGCGAGTGCTGGCAGGAGCGCCGCAAGAGATCCGACGAACACCATCGCGACCGCCGCGCTCGCGACCGTCTGGCTGCACCAGAACAGCACGCCCGAGAGAAATCCACTGAACGGCCCGAATGCGGTCTCTATGTATGCGTACAGTCCTCCAGGCGCGGACACGCGGCTCCCCGCCTCCGCGAAGCTCAGCGCGATGAGTCCGGCGGCGATCGCGCATACTATATAAGCGATGATCGCGGAAGCGCCGAGCGTCGCCGCGACGACCGCCGGCAGAACGAAGATGCCCGATCCGATGACGCTGTTGACCGTGTTGGCGCCAAGCGCACGCACACCGAGAGCGCGGATCAGTCCGGTATCTGCGATCAGTGGTGCATCGTTCACGTCCGCCATGCCAGCTCCGGGTCGGGGAATAACGCCTTGGGCCTGTACAGCGGCTCCAACATACATCCAGCGCACGAATCGCGATACAGCGGCGCGGGGTAGGCAGCGTACGGTGGCCCCCAACCGGTGCTTCACCGGAAATGTCGCCCCGATTAATTTGCGCGATGCCCGACGGCACCGAAGTCATTGTCCCGAGCACGCACGGTTTCTGGGAAACCGTGCGCGAGTCGCTGCGTGGATCGCACCAGGATTACACCAGGGGCAGCATCCCGCGCGCGATTCTCCTGCTCGCCGTGCCGATGGTGCTGGAGATGGTGCTCGAGAGCGTCTTCGCCGTTACCGATGTCTTCTTCGTCGGCAAGCTCGGCGCCGACGCCGTCGCCACGGTCGGGCTCACCGAATCGCTGCTGACCGTTCTGTACGCAATGGCGATGGGACTGTCCATCGGAGTCACGGCGATGGTCGCGCGCCGCATTGGCGAGCACGATGTGGAAGGGGCGAGAGACGCTGCCGTGCAGGGAGTCATCGTCGGCCTCGTGATTGCCATCGTGCTCGGCGTCGCCGGCGTGATACTGGCGCCACGGCTGCTCGGTCTCATGGGTGCGTCGCCGCAGGTCATCGCGATCGGATCGAACTTCACGCGCGTAATGCTCGGCGGAGACGTGAGTGTCGTGCTGTTGTTTCTCGCCAACGCGGTGTTCCGCGGCGCCGGCGACGCTGCGATAGCGATGCGGGTTCTCTGGCTGGCGAATGCGATCAACATCGTGCTTGGACCATGTCTGATCTTTGGACTGGGTCCCTTTCCCGCGCTGGGCGTGACGGGTGGCGCAGTGGCGACGACGATCGGACGCGGCACCGGCGCCGTGTACGCACTGTCGCGACTCGTGCGCGGCCGCGGAAAGATCGCGGTGGCCCGCAAGGACGTGCGCGTGAGGCCGCGTCTGATGGGCAAGCTCATCACGCTGTCGGCGGCCGGCACGTTCCAGATGATCATCGGAATGGCGAGCTGGATTGGGCTGGTGCGAATCGTCTCGACATACGGCAGCGACGCGCTGGCGGGTTACACGATCGGTGTGCGATTGATTGTCTTCGCGCTGCTCCCGTCGTGGGGAATGAGCAACGCCGCCGCCACGATGGTAGGCCAGGCTCTGGGTGCCAACGATCCGGAGCGTGCGGAGCGCGCCGTGTGGCGCGCCGCTGCGTACAACACGCTGTTTCTCACGACTATCGGATTGTTGTTCGTGATCGCAGCCACGCCGATCGTCGGCATCTTCACTGGTGATCCTCTGGTTGCCAGCTACGCAGTCGACTGTCTCCGCACGGTGTCATACGGATTCCTGTTGTACGCCGGCGGAATGGTATTGACTCAGGCGTTCAACGGCGCCGGTGATACGTGGACGCCGACAGTACTGAATCTGCTGGTCTTCTGGATATTCGAGATTCCGCTCGCGTACGTACTCGCGAAGACGCTGAACATGGGCCCGCACGGCGTGTTCCTGGCGATCACCATCTCGTTCTCCGCGCTCACGATCGTCAGCGCGATCGTGTTCAGGCTCGGGCGGTGGAAGCGGCGCAAGGTCTGAGCTGCCTGGAGGGCGCTCTGTCTCATCGAGGTTGATACTTGACAACGGCAACTAATTGATTGACTTTGTCAACTATCACCCACTGAGGGGCATGGGAATGAGTACGGCTCGAAAGGGGACAGGGCGGGTCGACAAGACCGCGCCGAAGCAAGCGCCGGCGGCATCGCCCGTGGATCCAGCGCGGATCGAGGAGATGCGCCGCTTCAATCGCTTCTACACGCGAGAGATCGGCGTGCTGGAGCAGGGCCATCTGCACAGCCGGTACTCGCTCGCTGCGGTGCGGTTGATGTACGAGCTGGCGCACTGGAACGACGATCGCCCGGATCCGCCGACCGCGACGGATGTCGCGCGCGAGATGGGGCTCGACGCCGGCTACCTGAGCCGGCTCCTGCGCGACCTCGTGCGCAACCGGCTCGTGAGGCGCGCACCATCGCCCACCGATGCAAGGCAACACCATCTGCGGCTCACGCCCGAGGGACGCAGCGTGGCCGCGGATCTCGAAAAGCGCGCGAGAGCCGATATCGCGACGTTGCTCGCACCGCTGAGCGACAACAAACAGCGTCTGGTGATCGACGCGCTGCGAACTGTGCAGGCTTCGCTTCCGGATCGATCACACGATACCACGCGCGACGTCTCCGTCGAAGCACCCGCGTTCATCGTCAGGCCACCGCGTGCGGGCGACCTCGGCTGGGTGGTCGCTCGACATGGTGCCGTGTACTCACAGGAGTACGGCTGGAACGAGGAATTCGAAGGTCTGGTCGCGCGCATAGTCGCGGATTACGGCGAGCATCACGATGCGGAGCGCGAGGCGTGCTGGATAGCGGAGCGGGATGGCGAGAACGTGGGCAGCGTGTTCCTCGTCCGGCATCCGGAGCGTGCAGGCGTCGCGAAGTTGCGCCTGCTTCTGGTCGAGCCGGCCGCGCGCGGACTCGGCGTCGGGCGACGGCTCGTGGAAGAGTGCACGCGATTCGCGCGAAAGGCTGGGTACCACACCATCACACTATGGACGAACAGCATTCTGGCTTCAGCACTGCGCATCTACGCCGCCGCGGGATACACGATGATCGAAGAGACACCGCATCACAGCTTTGGCCATGATCTGGTGAGTCAGGTATGGGAGCTCGAGCTGTAGATCGGATGGCGCGCGGACGTTCTCAGGAATTTGTCGGCGCTACGCGAGATCCCGTTCTCGTACGTGCCACCAGAAACAATCCCGACGCCACCACCAGAACTCCACCGATCACGGAGAACTCCCTGACTGTCGCATTGCTCAGGATCCACACGATCACGGCAACCGCGAGAAAAGGCACCACCGCTCCGCCCGGAATCCTGAACGGCGTTCCTCCCGCCTGAACGTTTCTTCGCCGCAGCTCCCATGCGGAGATGCAGCAGAAGAGATACAGCACCAGCACGGCGATGTTGCTCAGAATCGCAAGCTCGGCGAATCCACCGGTCACCGCAACGATGAACGTCATCGCGCACTGTACTGCGATCGCGACTGCCGGCGTATCGTACTTCCGGTGCACGCGCGCAAAGATGGGCGGAAGAATTCCGTCGCGCCCGAACGCGTACAGCGCGCGCGGGGCCGTAAGCATCATTCCGCTCACGTAGCCGAACATCGAGATGCTCGCGCACACGCCGATGAATATCGCGCCGCCAGCTCCCGCCACGGCGCGCGCGGCAGAGGTCAGCGGGGCCGCCTGCTCCAGCGCAAGCTGCGGACCGAGTATCATCTGGGCGACGTACTGTATCGACACGTACAGAATCGTTATCGCGGTCATCGCCATGAACAACGCTCGCGGCACTGTCCGCGCAGGATCCTTCACCTCGCCACTCGGCACCAGCGCGAATTCGATTCCGGCAAACGCGAAGATCAGCACGATCACGGATCGGCCAAGTTTCGCCGGCGCGAGATTGCCAAACACGTCCGGCGCGCCGCCGTGTGCGAGTGCGGCGCCGATCACGACGAACACTATGAGCGGCAGCAATTTCACGATGGTCACCAGCTCCAGGAACCGCGTGCTCTGTCTCGTTCCGCGAATGTTCAGCGCACCGAACAACAGAAACACCAGCGCCAGTATCAGCGCGCGCGGTACGGGTTGCGCAAGCGGTGCCCAGAATACGGCGATCGATCCGATGAACGCACTTCCCACCGCCGCTGTGGCCGTCGTCCCCACAAGCCACAGCAACGTTCCGACGAGAAATCCAACATACTTGCCGAGCGCGATCTCGACGTACGCATACGGCCCGCCCGTGAGCGACACTCTGCTTCCGGCCTGCGCGAAACAGAGTACGATGAGACCCATCGCCGCCGCAACGACGACGTAAGCAACCGGCGCCGACGGCCCGATCGCGGCCGCAACAACCGCCGGAAGCACGAATATTCCGCCGCCAACGGTGACGTTGAACGCCGTGGCCGCAAGCGCGCGCACGCCGATCGCGCGCTCGAGGCCGTGTTCGGTATTTGCAGGGCCATCATCACCCGGGGAGCGGGGATTCATGGCCGGGGATGTACGTGTAGCATCCATCGTGGCAGGTGTCGGCTGTAGGTGGATGAAAGGCTGGGGCTAATTTGGGTGACAGGCAACCACCCATTCGCAGACCAATGGTCCGCGAATGTAGGGCAAGGATGCATCCTTGCCTGTCATTTCAAAAAGTCCCGCATCCTTGCCTGTCGGCAAAGCCCCACACTATGCCTGTCAGTGCTCCGGCATCCTTGCCTGTCATTTCAAAAAGCCCCTGCATCCATGCCTGTCGACAAACCCCCAGCATCCTAGCCTGTCATATCGGCAAAGCCCCAGTCGCTAGCCCGGGTAGTGTGGATGCTCCACATAGGCCGGACGGAGATCCGCAATCGGCACCGATGCGTCGGAAATATGCGCCGGGTTCGACGGCGCCGCCTGCTCTCGCTGTTCCGGTTCTTCCAGTTGCTCGGTGCGTTGGTCCGGCACGTCCAGCCTGCGCAAGGTAAGATCGATGCTGTCGATCGTATCTATCTCGGCCGCTGTACCAGCTCCGAGATCGCGGAACTTTCGCGCCTGCGGAAGCACCTTGCGCTCCAGGGAGCCCACTGCGCTGTTGTACGCCTCCACCGATTTCTCCAGCCCGCGCCGCAGCGTATCGAAGTGGTTGGAGAACGTGCTTATGCGGACGTACATCTCGCGGCCAAGTGCGCTGATCTCCTCGGCATTCTTCGCCACGCGATCCTGCTGCCACCCGTACGCGATCGAACGCAGCAGCGCGATCAGCGTCGTCGGGCTGGACGGAATCACGTGCTGGTCCACGCCATACTCGATCAATCCGGGATCGTACTGCAGCGCGGCACTGAAGAACGTCTCGCCCGGAAGAAACATCACAACGAACTCCGGCGTCGATTCGAACTGTCCCCAGTACGCCTTCTGGCCGAGCTTGACCATGTGATCGCGCACCTGACGCGAATGGTCGCGCATCAGCCGCTCGCGCTCCATCTCATCGTTGCACTCGGTTGCAGCGAGATACGCCATGAGCGGTGCCTTGGCGTCGACGATGATCACCTTTCCGCCCGGCAGTCGCACCGTGAGATCGGGACGCAGCCTGCCGTCTTCCGTGTCCACGCTCGTCTGCTCGGCGAAATCGCAATGATCCAGCATGCCTGCCATCTCGCACACTCGCTTGAGCTGGATCTCGCCCCAGCGGCCGCGTACGGCCGGTGCGCGCAGAGCGTCGCCGAGTTGCTTGGTGCGGCCGCTCAGCTCGCGCTGCGCCTCGCCCATCGAGCGGACCTGTTCGATCAACGACTCGTACGATCCAACGCGCGCAAGCTCAACCTTCTGCAGCGTGCCGTCCATCTTCTGGAGCGTTTCCTTTATTGGCGACACCAGCTCGGTTATCGCCTGCTGCCGCAGCTCCAGCTCGGAAGAATTGCTCTGCTGCATCTCCGTCAACGACGTGCGCGCGAGCTGCAGAAACGACTCGCTGTTCTGGCGCAGCGCTTCCGCTCCCATGGACTGGAATGCTTCGCGCAGCCGTAGCTCCGCCTGCTCCATCACAGCGATCTTGTCGGTGTTGCTCTTGCGCTCGGCGTCGAGCTGCGCGGCGAGCGCCGCGCGTTTCACATCGGCAGCGCCGAGCTGCTCCACTCGCAGTGTGAGCCGCGCGGCTTCTGCGCTCCGTATTTCGTAGCGCGCCGAGAGATCCGCGATCCTGCTCTGCTGCGTGCCAAACGATACGCGCTGTCTGCCCGCTGCCGCGAGCCAGCCGAGTCCGATGCCAAGGAGTAGAAGACCGATGGCGGCGGCGAGTGTGGTGATGGTGAACATGTCAGACACGGGACGCTCCCGATGCAGCGTGAGCCTCGCCCCAGACCCGATCGCTCAGCTTATAGCCCTTGAGCTTTGCCAGCTGCACCGCCTGGCCCACGTGCAGTGCCAGGTGAACCGTCGCGTTGACGAAGTCCTCGTACACTGTCCAGTGGCGTCCATCAGGGTCGCGTGACGGCGCGGCGTAGTCTTCCGTGGTGAGCGAATCCATCGCAACGCGCACCTCATCGATGGCGCGCTCGAGCTCGTCCAGGATCTCGCGCTTGGTGAGCCGGCGCGATGCGTCGAACTCTTCGGGGCGATTGCGAACGTAGTCCGTACCCGCGATGTGCCGGCCGATGAAGTGTCTGAGGTTCCCCGCGCAGTGCAACGCCAGCACCGCGACAGGATTGACACCAGGTGCCGGTTGCCACCAGATGGAGTCGTCGTCGAACGGCTCTATCGCCGCCTGCATCATCAGTGGAAGCGCGCCCGTCAGCCGGGTGCGCAGCGCGGTGACCTGAAGGTCCTTGGGGAGAGGAGCTGCCATCGTCGTGTCAGATTTTGGAATGTCGAGCGCGGCTGCACTCGTGCTGTCAGGTCGCGGCAAAACACCTACGCGGGACCGGGCCATGTGAAACACGACAGTTCGGGGTCACGTTGCGTAACATCGAATCCGATACTTCTTTTGCAAAATCTTTCCCGGGCCGTTTCGAATCGATAAGCCCCGTCGATTCTGGTCGTACAAAGCGTACTCAACGCTGTCGAGCGAGTCATGCATATCAGGCATCATTTGATGTATGTTTGATACATATCTGCCTGGAGTGTCCCATATGCGCACGACCCTTAACCTGGACGACGACCTGATCGCTGAAGCCCAGCGCCTGGCCGGGATCACCGAGCGCACCGCTGTCATCCATGAAGGACTTCGGGCGCTCATCGAGCGTGAAAGCGCCCGCCGGCTGGCACGCCTTGGCGGCAGCGAGCCCACGTTGCGTTCCGTTCCCAGACGCCGGTCAGCCAGCGCGTGATCCTCGCCGATACGTCAGTGTGGGTGCAACACCTGCGCAGTGGAGATACCCGGCTCGTCGATGCGTTGGAAGCAAGCCGAGTGTGCATCCATCCATTCATCAGGGGTGAGATTGCGTGCGGCAATCTGAAGAACCGCGCGGAGCTGCTCGAGTTGCTGGGACATCTTCCGCCTGCGACTGTCGCGACTGACGCCGAGGCGCTGGCATTTCTCCAACGGCACCGGTTGATGGGGCGCGGCATCGGCTTCGTCGACGCGCATCTGCTGGCTTCCGCAGCACTGAGCGCCGCAACGCTCTGGACGCACGAACGGCGCCTCGCAGCCGTCGCAACGGAGCTGAAGCTCGCGCCTTCCGGGATGGAATGAACGCGCCCGATTTTCGTCGTTTCCGCTGTAGGGCGCGGATGCATCCGCGCCTTGGGAATCTCCGTCTCGACCTCACACTCGGAGCCCCCGGCCTTGAAGGCTGGCGCAGCACCCCCAAAAATGCTACGATCACGCGTGAAGACGGACCTCGACAGACTGATCCAGCGCGCGGAATCCGACCAGGGCTCGGCGGATGAGCTGTTCGCGCTGCTGTATCAGGAGCTGCACCGGCTCGCCGAGCACAATCTGAGACGCAGCAACGCGACCATCACGCTCGACGCCACGACGCTGCTGCACGAGGCGTATCTCAACATCTCCGGCCGCAGGGACGTCTCGTTTGCGGACCAGCCGTCCTTCCTCGCCTACGCCTCCCGCGCGATGCGCGGTCTGGTCATCGATTACGCGCGGCGCCGGCGTGCGCTCAAACGCGGGCGCCAGCTCGAGATCACTCTCGCTGGCGATGAACAACCGTCGGAAGACGCCGTGCGACGATCGCAGGAGCTGGAAAGGCTCGGCGACGCGATCGAGGAGCTCGCGCTGCTCGATCCGGCGCTCGCCGAGCTGGTGGATCTGCACTTCTTCTGCGGGTTCGCGTTCACGGAGATCGCCGAGTTCCGCGGATCGTCGGAGCGCACCGTGCAACGCGACTGGCGAAAGGCGCGACTGCTGCTGCAGCATTCGCTCATGGATGACGAGGCCGGTACGTAGAGAGTCGTCATCCCAACCGACGGTTGGGATGACGATATTTTACAAACCCGGCGCGTTCCCAGCTCTGTTCAACGCGGCAACCAGCATCTCCGCTTCGCGCGTTCGCGGATGGTCCGCACCAGCTCCATTGCGCAACTCCACTACCGAGCGCGCGAGGTCCGCGCGCGCGCTCGACGTGTCGCCGCTCGCCAGCATGGCGCGCGCCTCGACGAGCCGTGCTTCACCGACGTACGCACTCCGCGTCTCCGTGAGCGAATCCAGTGTGGCCTTGGCGCGCGCGTCGCGTGCGTAACCAAGCGCCTCGTTCGGATGGCCCAGTGCGAGCGCAGTCTCCGCCGCAAGAATGAGCGCTCGGTGAAATGTCCTTCTGCGCTTGCCAGCGAAGTAGCCGTTCGCTCGCAGAACCTGCACGATCAATGCATGCGCCGATGCCGTATCGCCTGTCCGCAATTGGAGCAGCGCGTGCAGCATCCTGGGATCCATCACCTGATCGTCGGTGCTCCACGCAGTCTGGTGTGCGGCGATCTGATCGAATCGCGCCGTCGTGCGTCGGGCGCCGGCGACGTCGCCGAGCTGCAGTTGGGCCTGTGCAAGGCCGAACAGCCCGCGTCCCTCCCAGTAGCTGTCTTTCTGCGGTACAGCCTGAGTTGTGAGCAGGGTGAAATATTTCGCGGCGGAATCGGCGTGCCGTTCGAACAGCGCTGCGTGCGCATAATGGATGAGCGGTTGCGCCGGCATGTCGCCGGTTGGGTCGCTTCGCCTCATGCGATCCAGCAAGTCATGCAGTGACGGCTCCGCCGCGGCAACTTCACCGAGACCGATCAACGTCACGGCGCGATCGTGCTGAAGGATCGCCCGCGTCATCGTTTCGCCCCTGCCGCTCCGGTCGAGGATGGACGTCGCGCTGTCGTATGTCGTGAGCGCCTGGCGATGCTTGCCCTGCTCGTCCAATGCGTCTGCGAGAGACGAGAACAATCCGACGTACGCCATGTCCTTCGTTTCGCCAAGGCTGTCGCGGATGAAGATTGCCCGGCGAATCGCAGGCGCCGCGCGCACATGATCGGGACCGGCCTCGTTCTCCAGATCCGCCAGCGTCTGGAGGCATGTCACCTCCGCGCGCGGGTCCGGTGTCGCGCGCAGCATCGACTCGGCGCTGTCCAGCAACCGGTGTGCCTCGTCGTAGCGACCCTGAGTGCGCAGATTGTCCACCATGTCGCAACGCGCCTCGATCAGCTGACCACGATCTCCCGTTGCCTTCGCCAGTGCATCGGCGCGTGCGAGCAGCGTTCCGCGAATCTTGCTATCGCCCAACTCCGCATAGCGCGCGGAGAGCTGCAGCAGGATCGGTGTTAGCAGACGCGGATCACCGCCGTACTCTCGTTCGAGTGCATTACGCGAACGATCCAGGATCTCGCGCATGGTGATCGGCCTGTCACCGATCTGCGACATGAGCTGGGACTGGAACTCCACCTGCGCATCCGCGCGCTGGCTCTGGTACAACGCCGCATCGCGCTGGCGTTGCGCTTCACTCATCTGCACGAACGAGAACGCGGTAGCAGCGAGTACGGCGACCGACGCGATCGTTGCGCCAGCGACGCCAGCGCGATGTCTGCGAACGAACTTCCGCGTGCGGTACGCGAGCGAATCACGCCGTGCCCGCACCGGCTCGTGGCGCAGATAGCGACGCAGGTCATCCGAGAATACATCCACGGTCTGATACCGCAGACGAGATTCCTTGTGCAGTGCCTTGGCGAGAATACTGTCGAGGTCGCCGAGTCCGAGCCGCGCGGCGCGCACCTCTCGCAGCGCGCGAATAGTATCCGCTGGAGTGGTGCACCCCATCGAAGTTGGATGATGACCGGAGATCAGCATGTACAGCAGCACGCCCGCCGCGTACACATCCGTCGCAGTCGTGATCGGCTCGCCGGATACCTGTTCCGGCGCAGCGAATTCCGGCGTCAATACGCGCGTCGTTTCCACCGTGAGTGCAGCGGACTCGTCGTCGAGGTCGCCGCTCAGCAACTTGGCGATGCCGAAGTCGAGCAGCTTCACGGTGCCGTCGCGAGTCACCAGGATGTTGGACGGCTTGATGTCGCGATGCACTATGAGATTTGCGTGTGCGTGACCGACGGCGGCGAGCATGTCGAGCACCAGCCCGATGCGCGCCTCGGACGAGAGCTGGTGTTGCTCGGCGTAACTGTCGATGCGCACGCCATCGACGTGTTCGAGCACGAGATACGGTTGACCACCAGGCGTCACGCCCGCATCCATCAGTCGTGCGATCCCGGGGTGGGTGAGCCGCGCGAGTACGGAACCCTCGCGCCGGAAGCGCGCCTCGCCAGACGGACTCAGCAGGCCAAGGTTGAGCAGTTTGACAGCTGCACGTCCCTCGAACTGTCCGTCGGTGCGACGTGCGAGCCATACCGTGCCCATGCCGCCGGCGCCGAGCTGGCGTTCCAGGGTGTAGGGGCCAAGCCGGAGGCCGTCGAGTTTCGCGCCGACAATATCGGTGAGGAATCCGCGCTGGTCGGCTACGCTCTCGCCGGATAGCAACTGCGCGAGATCTGCCGCGAGCGCCGGTGATTGCGCGCGCAGCTCGTCCATCCACGACTCGCGCTCCTGGACAGTCAAATCCAGAGCGCGGTCGAGAAGCGGTTCGAGAAGCTGCCAGCGATCGCGATCGATGGTGCCCATCGTCGGTCTCCCATGCGTGGGCTTTTGGCAAAGTATGCTCTTCGCCGGTCGTCCGGACAAGCCCCGGTAATCTCTCGACCAGGTCGCGGCGGGTTTGGTGGCTGAATTCCGATTATATGATTGCGCGGCTCACGACGTGTGCCGGGTCGGTCGCACCATTTCATACCCAATTGGTGATTCAGACATGAAGTCTCAAACCATCCCAGTCTTGATTTCCGGATTTCTTCTGATTGCAGGGGCAGCAAGGGCAAGTGATGCGTAACGGATCGCGTAGGACAGCTGTCGCGATCGCGGGAGTCATTCTCATACTCTTCGGTTGCACCGACCAGCAACCGACCGACCCCGCGCACGTCGCCCCCACTGCACAGCGCAATGGCGGTAGTTCGTCCGATACTGCGTTGTCGCCGCGGCTCGTGCGCCAGCTCGCCGCCGCGCGCGGGATTGGGCAGCTGGCCGATCCGCCACATGTACGGCCGGCGCTCGCGGAGCTCGGTCAGGCGCTCATGTTCGATCCGATACTGAGCGGGAACCATGACGTCAGCTGCGCCACGTGTCACGTTGCAGCATACGCGTCAGGCGACGGGCGCAGCCTGTCAGTCGGCGCCGGTGGAACGGGACTCGGCCCCAACCGTACGCACCCCGACGGCATCTTCATTCCGCGCAACGCACCGCCGGTGTTCGATCTGGCGCAGCTGCGGCACATGTTCTGGGATGGACGTGTCGAGACAGATGGACACGGTCACTTTCTCACACCGGCACAGTCGCAACTGACGCCATCGATGCAGCGCGTGCTGGAGTTCGGCGCGATATCGGCGCAGCCGATGTTTCCCGTCACTGCGCGCGCCGAGATGCGCGGCCAGTCCGGCAACGAGCTGACGCAGATCTCCGACAACGACTACACCGATATCTGGTCGGGTCTGATGCGACGGCTCGGCACAATTCCGAAGTACCGCAGGATGTTCGAGCGGGCGTATCCAGGAAAACGATTCGACGACATGAGCTTCGCGTACGCATCGAACGCGATCGCCGGCTTCCTCGTGTCGAATTTCACGATGAACAATTCGCCGTGGGATCGGTTTCTCGCCGGCCACGACAATGCTCTCACGCCGCAGCAGCTGGAAGGTGCGCGCTCGTTCCTCACACTCAAGTGCTCGGTCTGTCACAACGGCCCGACGTTCAGCGACGACAAGTTCCACGACGTGGCAGTCGCGCAGATCGGACCGGGGCAGGGTGAGGGTCTCGAGGGGCGCGACGATTTCGGACGCATGAACGTGACCGGCAATCCAGCTGACAAGTATCTCTTCCGCACCACTCCGCTGCGCAACGTCGAGCTCACCGGCCCGTACGGCCACGACGGCTCGATAACGACGCTGGAGGGATTCATCGCGCACTACAGCGAGTCCGACGTGAAGCTCAGGACGTACGATCCGTCGCAGCTCGAGCCGGATCTCCGGGGCACCGTGCTCGACAACACCGCGGGTGTACTCGCGCAGCGCGACACTCTATTGAACGGCGTCGTGCTCACACCGCAGCTGGTGGACAACCTCGTTGCCTACATGCGCGCGCTCACCGATCCTGCAGCGCGGAACCTGACCAGATTCGTGCCGAAGAAGGTGCCGAGCGGGCTGCCGGTAGGGCAGTAGATGGGTTGTTGTCAAATGCGGCCCCCGATGTCTGGGGGCCGCATTTTTTTTACTCATGCATCACGCCAGCGCCGCGTTAATTCCTGCGACGGTGTGCGCCGTTCTGCTGGTACTGGCGGTTCTGCGGATTCTGCTGGTTCGGCTGGTACTGCTGGTTTGTGCCAGGCAGAGCCTTACCCGTGCGACCGCTCGGTATGACGGGGTTCGGGAAACCCGGAATCACTGGCGATGACGGGTACCGTGTCGCGTTGCGCGACGGGTATCCGTTGCCATTGCCGTATCGTCCGTCGTTGCCGTACCGTCCGTCGTTGTCGTACCGCCCGTCATTGTGGCGGCCGTTCCTGTAGTACCCGTTCTTGTAATTCTCGTTCTTTTCCTTGTCCTTGTGATGCGCTTTCCCGTGATGCCCGTTGTCGTAGCGTCCGCCGTTGTCATGCCACTCGGAGTGGTCGCGTTGACCTGGACGCTGCGCGCCTGCTGGCGTCGATGCTGCAAGCATCGCGAGGGGTACGGCCACCACGCTTGCAGCCTTGAGCACGGTACTGATGAACTTCGCAGTCATAACATTTCCTCCAGTTGGCACGGTTGTACACCAGATCGGTTGGTTCCTTCCACCGTATCTTCAAGATAGACATGCGCAAGCTCCGTGCTAAGTCTCCACGCGCGAACATTCGAGCGAATCTGCTCTGAAGCTGTCATCAAACTGACAATCGGCGTGTCACAGGCGGATGCATCGCCCCCAACATGTCAGGAAGCTGTCACGAGCGGGGTTTGGTGCGCTAACTTTCTGGTACGGCGGAGTGGTGTGGGGACGCAACACACACGATCGAGCCGCGTACTCTTCAATCTGTGAGTGATCGCAATGGATTCGACGAGCAAGTTTCAGAAGCCGAGTGACGAGGAGCTGAGGAAGAAGCTCACGCCGGAGCAGTATCGTGTCACGCAGCATGAAGGCACTGAGCGTCCGTTCACGAACGAGTACAACGACAATCACGAAGCAGGCATCTACGTGGATGTCGTATCCGGCGAGCCGCTCTTCAGCTCGCTCGACAAGTTCGACGCGCATTGCGGGTGGCCGAGTTTCACGAAGCCGCTGGATGAAGCGAGCGTCACGACCAGAACCGACAAAAAGCTCGGTATGACGCGCACCGAAGTGAGATCTGCGCAGGCGGATTCACATCTGGGCCACGTGTTCGACGACGGGCCAGGGCCGACCGGGTTGCGTTACTGCATGAACTCCGCGTCGATGCGGTTCGTGCCGGTGGAGAAATTGGCGGAGGAAGGGTACGGGGACTGGTTGAAGCTGTTCGGGGGAGAGGGGAAGAAGTAGCCGGCCGTCATTCCCGCTTTCGCGGGGATGACGACTTTGTCACATCGCCTGCGCGATCGCCTGAAAGCGTGGGGTCGTGCGTATCGAGTCGAGATCGCTGTCGTGCTCGATCCACTCCTTGTGACCGAACCCTCTGTCGACTGCCGTCTCGAGACTCGCTAGCGCTTCGTCCGGCATACCGATCAGAGAGTAAGCACAGGCAATGTTGTAAAGCATCCCTGAATCGTCAGGATCGATGGCCAGGGAGCGGCGGATGTATTCTACTGTCTGCTCCCGGTCACCCATCCGTGCCAGCGTGGTTGCACCCAGATTGGTCGCCCTGGCATCGTCGGGGTTGAGCTCGAGCCTTTCGTCTATGAGCTTGAGCGACAGCCGGCGCGCTGCCTCCGCCTCTGCCGCGAGACCCATGTCATCGAGAACATTGGCGAGGAAGTTCGGAGCCTGGAAATCTTCCGGTCTCAGCAGCGAAGCCCGCTCGAACATCTTCGCCGCCTCTGCATTACGGCCCTGCGACTTGAGTCCGCGGCCGTAGAAATATGCTGCCTCGAACAGCTTCGGATTCAGCCGCAATGCAGTCTCGAATTCCTGATCTGCTTCCGCGAACTGCTTGGTGAGCGAGACAGCTATGCCGCGCGCCACGTGCGCCTCTGCGAGATCGGGCTCCAGTTCCAGCGCACGCCTGCTGGCAATATCCGCCTGACGCAGATTGAACTCGCGCGCGTCCCAGTACGTGTAAAGCGACGAGCATGCATCAGCAATTCCAGCGTGCGCCAGGGCATACTCGGGATCGATCTCCACAGCACGATTGTACATCTGCCTGGCGTACTCCACACTCTTGCGTCGCCACTGATGGAAATATTGCTGGCCACGAAGGAAGAAATCATACGCGTGTACGTTGACGACACGCGCCTTCTCGATCGCCTTCTTCTCTCCTTCAGTGAGAATCACCCGGAGCGCTTTCACAATCGCCTGTGATATGTCATCCTGAATGGCGAATACGTCTTCCAGTTCGCGGTCGTAACGTTCCGACCAAAGGTGATATCCGTCAGCAACATTCACCAACTGCGCAGTGATGCGGAGCTTGTTCCCCATCTTGCGCACGCTGCCCTCGAGCACGGTCGACACCTTCAACTTGCGGCCGATGTCACCGATGTCCTCGTTCTTGCCCTTGAATGCGAACGACGATGTGCGTGATGCAACGCGCAGCGACTGGATCTTGGTCAGAGCGTTGATGATCTCTTCCGCCATTCCGTCCGTGAAGTACTCGTTGTCAGCGTCGGCACTCATGTTCGCGAACGGCAGCACCGCGACGGATTTTGCAGCCGACACAACCTGCTGCGGCATCGTGAGAGTATCCAGCGGAGTGACGAGACTGCTCGACGTCAGCGCCTGCGCGAACAGTGCGGCCGTCTTGTAGCGATCCCCGGCCTCCACCGACATCGCCTTGAACAGTGCGTGATCGACGTTCTCCGGCACGCTCGAGCGAAGCTCACGGATGCGTTTCGGTACTTCAGTAAAACGTTTCGCGAGTATCGCCTGCGCAGTCGTGCCAGTGAACGGACGCTGGCCCGAGAGCATCTCGTACAGCATGCACGCCAGACTGTACTGATCGCTGCGTCCATCCAGTTGCGCCTCGCCCGCCGCCTGCTCCGGACTCACGTATGCGGGAGTGCCCACCATCATTCCAGTCTGCGTGAGCATCGCCGTCTGCGTTCCGGCAGCGCTCACCGCCTTGGCGATACCGAAGTCCATCACCATCGGCTCGCCCTCGTACAGCATCACATTCTCGGGCTTGATGTCGCGGTGCACCACATTCTGACGGTGCGCGTAATCCAGCGCAGACGCGACCGCGAGCGCGTGATGAATCGCCTCGTCGATTGGGAGTGGCTGTTGCCGATCGAGCCGTTCTCTCAACGACTCGCCCTCGACGTACGGCATCACGTAATAGAGCAGACCCTCGATCTCACCCGAGTCGAACAGCGGCAGGATATGTGGGTGGTTGAGCCGAGCAGCGACGCGGATCTCGCGGAGGAATCGATCGGGACCGAGTGAGGCAGCGAGCTCCGGATGCAGTACCTTGAGCGCGACTATCCGCTCGTGTTTGGAATCCTGCGCGAGATAAACCGTCGCCATACCCCCGCGACCGAGCTCCCGATCCACCGTGTAGGTCGGCGCGAGGATGTCGCGGATACGCTCGATTGGGGGCGTCATGCGGTATTTTGGCGGGAGTCCAAACCCTTCACCAACCCATCACCATCGACTACCTGTAAACAACTGTATTGACAACGTCACCTAATTTCGTAAGTTCGCTGCCCGACGTGAAATCTTACCGATTCCCCGCCAACCCCGGAAGGTCAAATTGAACCACCGTTACCGTGTCATCATTGCTGTCGCCGGAGCAGCCGCGTTCGTGGCGTGCTCGCCGGACAGCCCCAATCCAGTCGCCCCCACCGTAAGCGCGTCGCGTGACATACTCGGCGCGGCGGCCCACACCAATGGTCGCTACATCCTGTCCAGCAGTGCCGGCTTCGGAAGTGATCTGGCGAGTCAGATCGCGAGCCTCGGCGGCAAGCTGGAGCGGGTGCATACCGGCGCCGGATTCGCGGTGGTGAGCAACATCAGCGACGCCAACGCCGCGCAGCTGGCCAGCCTCAAGGGCGTGGACGATGTCGAGCCGGACATTCAGATCGCCCTCGATCTTCCGGTACCGTCCATCCAGAGCACGGTCGGATCGGTCGTCGACGATGCCGCGACCAGTCAGGGCAATCCAGCCGCAGCGGGCCGTTTCGCGTGGCAGTGGAACATGCGCCTCATCGGTGCGGACAAGGCATGGGCCGCCGGCAAGCTCGGCTCGTCGAATGTCACAGTCGCGATCATGGATAGCGGAATCGACTACGATGCCCCCGATCTTAACGGACTCGTCGACCTGTCGCGCTCCACGTCCTTCGTACCGTCGGACGATTCGATCACCGCGCATTTCTTTCCTTCGCGCAACCTGATCTCGGATTACAACGGTCACGGTACCAACGTCGCAACGCAGGTGAGCAGCAAGGCAGTCGCGCTTGCCGGCGTCACGTCGCGCACCACGCTCATCGGCGTGAAGGTGCTCAACGGGTTGGGAGTTGGACCACTCAGCGGAGTTCTCACAGGCGTTCTGTATTCCGCCGATCACGGCGCCAGCGTCGGCAACCTGAGCCTCGGCGGAAGCTTTGCCAAGCCCGGCAACCGTCGTTACGTCAACCTGATCAAGCGCATCTTCAACTACGCCAACAGAAAGGGCATGCTCGTCGTCGTTGCAGCGGGGAACGACGCCCAGGATCTGGATCAGAATGGCAACGTGTATGAAGCCTACTGCGACGCACCGCATGTGATCTGCGTATCAGCAGTCGGACCCAGAGTAGCCGGCGATGATCCCAACACGCCCGCGTTCTACACCAACTTCGGTCGCAAGTCGATCGACGTCGCCGCACCTGGCGGTAACGCCGACGCTGCGGACGGTTTCCCGCCATCGAACTGGCCGTGGGGATCGGACATCGCGTCGTGGGTCTGGTCGTTCTGCAGCAAGACGACACTCGTGTTCGACACGACCGGCACCCCACTCGGTTTCGCCGGCTGTCAGGCTGGCAACCGACTGGCCGGCTTCATCGGAACGAGTCAGGCAACGCCGCACGTCAGCGGACTCGCGGCGCTTCTCTTCGCGCAGAACCCGAACGCGGCTCCGTCGCGGATCAAGGCTCTCATCGAGAAGTCGGCGATCCAGCTTGGGCAGCGCAACAGAGATCAGTACTATGGAAAGGGCCGCATCAGCGTGAGCAACGCGATGGGATTGGGAAGCTGAGCGTGGGTGGATGAAAAGAGCGGGGCGCCAAGGTGGGGCGCCCCGCTCTTTTTGCATTCCAGCGATCGACGGTTGTTGCGCGCCGTGCTGCGGCGCAGGAGGTTAACTCTGATTTTGCCGACCGAACGGATCGCCGGCAACAGATTCAGTGTGCAGTGCGCAGCGCCACTCCCCATCGCGACGCACCCACACGGACGCGTCGTTGGCCTTGAGCGACAGGGACTTCCCGTCGAGGAGCACGGTTTCGCTCACACTGTACGCGATGATCGCGATGTCATCGGCTAAGAAACGCACTTGCACTGTTTTGGGATCGAACTCGAAGTGCGTGAGCTCCCACCCGCCTTCGGTCGTCATCTTCGCCATGGCTTTGGCGTCGATCGCGGAGACGCCTTGGGCGCCGGCGACGATGCATCCGTCATCCGTCATGCGAGCGGCGCCCGCGCCGTCTTTTGACTGCATCGCACTCCAGAACGCAGTCTCAAGCTTCTGAATTTCCTGCTCCCTTGCGTTGTTGGTCATGTCGCGGGCTCCGTTGGATGATCCGATGTAGGTTCGGGATGACTCATGAAAGAATCACGCCAACGCCGGTATTCGAATTTCTACAGAGGAATCAATGTGCGGCCGATTCCGCGCGGGGAGCAGGAGGAGCGGCGGCAACCTTGTACGACAGCGCCTGTGTCGCGAGCGTTGCGTGATCTTGATTCGTTGCCTCTTCACCGCGGCGCGGTCGCGGTGATGGCTCGGTCCAGTGCCGCGTAGACGTCGTCACCGAAGCAGACGAAGATCACGTGATCGGGAAGTGCATGGCTCGCGAGATATGCTCGTACTGATTTCACGGCGATGTCTGCAGCTTGCGCGATGGGATAACCGTAGACACCGCAGCTGATCGCCGGAAAGGCGATCGAGTGCAGACCGTGCTCTCCGGCGAGCTGCAGCGGCGACCTGTACGCCGACGCGAGCAGTTCCGGCTCGCCATGTGTACCGCCGTGCCAGATCGGACCGACGGTGTGGATCACGTGCCGCGCCGGGAGATCGTAGCCAGCCGTGATCTTCGCGTCACCGACGGCGCAGCCTCCGAGCGTTCGGCATTCAGCGAGCAGCTGCGGGCCTGCGGCGCGATGGATCGCGCCGTCCACGCCACCGCCGCCGAGCAACGCAGTGTTGGCAGCGTTGACGATTGCATCGACGGAGAGTCTGGTGATGTCACCGCGAATGAGCTCTATCATGGGTTGGTCAACGGTGTGACTGGGCGACTGCGTCGACCGGACCGATGCAGCTTCGTTCTGTCATCTGCCGAACGTTACCCGATATTTTTTGCAAGGACAACGAAGACCAGCTCGGACGTCCTCGGCAACCCGAAGCGCTCGTCACCGTGGGGGAAAGGTCGTTCCTCGCCGGTTGGTGAGTAGCCGCGGCGACCGTAGTAGTCGATGAGCTCGCTGCGTTGCTTGATGACGGTCATCTCGATCGCGTGCGCGCCGAAGTGTGTCGCCGCCGCGCGCTCGGCGGCAGTTATGAGTTGTTTGCCGAGCCCGGTCGCCTGTCGTCGGGGATCCACGGAGAGAAGACCGAGATAGGACGTGCCGTGCTCCTTTCTGGCGATCTGGACGCAGCCGATGATGTCGGATCCGTCGAGAGCTAAGAGGATTTGTTGATCGGGATCGTCGATGATCTCGGTCAACGATTCGGGATCGGTGCGTTGGCCGCCGAGGAGATCGGCTTCGTGGGTCCAGCCAAGGCGGGCGGTGTCGCCGCGGTAGGCGCTTTCGACAAGCGCGTGGAGCGCGGGGATGTCTGCGAGCGTCGCAGGGCGGAATGTGGGGGGAGTTTTCGTGAGATCGAACATGTTACGCCTCGAGGATTGCGCGCAAGTCTTCCCTGATATCGCCAAATCGTTCCGGATTAATGTGTATGCCAGCAGCTACTGCATACTCGCGCATTCGGATGAATCCAAGCGAAGGAAGCTCTCCGAATAGTTCAGTTCGCAGCTCGCGTGCACGAGCGACAGAGGTCGTCCCTGCGTACTGATCACGAAGGTTCATCATCTCATCCCACTCGGGTTCAGTCACGAGCGCAATCGTCGTGTAAATGTCAAATGCGTGATTGCTTCCGTAGCTCCTGGCGGGATTGTTGACCTGTTCACCGAGCGGATGAAGCTTGAGGACGAGACCGTAGCCTCCACCGACCGTAAGTATGATACCCTGGCGCGTGAGACGACCCGCAAGTGCCACGAGTTCACCACGCAACGGATCTGTGAGATCCGCGATTGGCTTATGTGTTGACCCATCTGCTTCCCGATCGGCATGTGCCATCACTTCGTCTCCGCGGTATTGGCGCCAGCCTCTGCCAGGATGCGGCTACGTATTGATCCACTGATATCGCGCTCTCGTTGCGTTCCGTTGGCGAGTTCGAGATAAATCTGGATGGGAGATACGCGACACACGCCTCCTACTACGCGCGTATCGAAATAGGCTATTGGATCACTGGTCTCGATCAACCGTACCGTTGCGAATCGGTCATTTTCGCGGACGGCACCAGCATCCACGATCGGTGCGAGCGACTCTACGTAGATCGGTGTGTCCTCAGCGCCCGGAAATGGAGCGTAACTCATGACTGTATCCACTGCATAGCGCACCCCCGCCTTTCGCGCGGCATCTGCGAGGATCGCGATCGGAGTCCGCGCTGCTGATTGCTCTGTCGGATTTCCGCGCAGAGTCTGCGACGTTCTTGGCGGCACGTATTCCTGTGCGAGGCGGTCGAGCAATTCTCCCGGTTGCTTCAGACTGATGCTGGTGCCCTGACTGCCACCGGATCGTGCGATGAGGAGTTCTTCCTCCAGCGATTTGAGAACTTTGGAAACTGTCGCTTGCGTCACTCCGGTATCACCACCGGTATCATTGCGTAGCGCTTCGACGATCGCGCCCACTGATGGATATTCGGGGCGAAGCAACAGGGCGCGGCAGACCAGAGAACTCCTTCCTCTATAGATGTTCTTGATCGGCGCAGATGACGGATACTGATTCTCGGCGCCTGTCTTCACCACAAGCCACTCGCCAGGAATTGTCACAATCCCGTTTCCTGATAGATCGATTCCACTTATGCCCTCCTTTTCGAGCCGCTCCAGAGTAGCAGGAGATAGATACGGCGCGATGAGCAAGGGGAATCGCTGCCTGCCAGCTTTCCTGTCTCGTTCGATATAGCTGCGGAGCTGCGACAGCGCTCCTTCCAGCTGCTTGGGGGTAGCGGCTGTTCTGCACTCCGCAATGAAGCGACGCGTGCGTCCCTGCCAGGCGAGCTCGATCTCCGCATCCGGACGGAATTGGCCGGCGGAGCGTTCCCTGACAGCGGCGGTCGATGGAACAGGCGCTGGCGCCGGTTCCAGCTTAATGGAAAACGGCGGGAAGCCCCGGCGGAGGAGAGCGGCCGGAATATCCTTTTCGAGAACGGCGGCTAGCTTTGGCATTATTCCTATTTATAGCATTATTCCAGTACAGGAATATAACTAGAATTGGGAATAATGCCAGGGGTGAAGACGGGACGGAGCAGGGGCGGACTCTGCCATCGATTGTCACTGGTGCTTCATACGTTGTTGGTCCAGTGCCGTGCTCCGGGGTCAACCGCGCCAATCCAGTCGGTTGATTCCTGCAAATGTTGAGAACGTGGTTGCGATCTCAACTGGAGGCTCATCTGCCTTTGAGGCTTGTAGTCTCATTGCGCGGCGTCACTCTATCCGGTAACGCGTATGATCAGGCGATTGGTGGTCTTGGTAGTGGTGGCAAGTGTGTTCACTGCGTGCACGCGGACGAATGCCGCGCTCATCGATAATTCTGTCCATCTGGCAAGGACATGTCCTGACGGCGTCAAGATCTATACGTCGCCCAGCAAGGTGGGAACCACGTACACAGAGGTTGCCCTGCTCAACTCGGCTGGGAGCACCGGATTTACGACAGAAAGCGGCATGATGAAATCGATGAGGAAGAAGGCCGCCGAAGTGGGCGCCAATGGGATCATCATGGGTGGGATAGATGAGCCCGGCGCGGGGGCGAAGGTTGCGGGGGCGTTTCTGGGGACGGGGACGGAACGGACGGGGAAGTCGGTGGCGATCTTTGTTCCGGAGGATACAGGGAGGGTCAGGCGGGTTTGCGGGAATTGATTGGCGTCAGGATCGCCGAAATTGGGTCCGGTGTGACGAAATGAGCCACGCGAAGTAGCCCCCATCGGTGTCATTTTCGATATACCCTCGTCCTGTGAGCCCGTTAGGACCGCTTGGCAACACAATCAGGCGTACCAAGGGAGCTCGATGCCTGGCGGGCCCGGCCTTGCGGGAACATCGTGGACACTTAGGTTTACTTATAAGGCAACCGACAATTAGTGGATGACTGTGAACTGCTGGTCCCAAACCTTGGCACCGTCAGCGTCAAGTGGCTGCGGCACTCGGACAGGATTCTTCATGGAAGACAATTCTTCGATGAAAACCCCGCCTGCCGCGGCGCGTTGGTGGCCCAGGCAAAGCAAATCGCACTGCTGGGACGGGTGGGCAAGGTCCCCGAGAACGGTCGGCAACTCAAGGGCAAATACGCTGACATCACTGAACTCAAGCCACGCGACTTTCGATTCTTAGGCTTTCGCGACGGCCACACGTTCTTCATCACGAACGGAGCCCGCAAGGATCCTAAACGGCAGGATCGCGACTACGATTTCGCCGTCGAGATCCGCACGAAGTATTTCGAACGAAAGTTGCAGGCTGCAAGACTGGCATCTCCAAAAGACAAGTCTTGAAGCTTTTTCCCAACTCCCCCACGGTACAACACGAAGAGATGAGCGCACCATTCTGCACTCCCAACATGTTCCCCATTCAGCTTCGATCTGTTAGCGGAGCTGCTGTCCCTAACGCCGATGTCGATCGCGTCAATTGGCTCAGAGAGATCCTCCCGAACGAAACCGAGCAGCGTGATTACGCTCGGGAGCGCGGTGCTATCGTGCTCACCGAAGCGATAGGCGACGCGATGGAAGCGGCAAATTTGAACAGAAGCGAGCTTGCCGAGCGACTCGGTCGACACAAGAGCTACGTAACTCGCGCGCTGAGTGCGCGTCAGAATATCACCATCAAGACCTTGAGCGACCTTCTCTGGGCATGCGGGATGGAGATCGACTCGTTGCAACTCGCGCCCGTCGGAGAAGCACTGCTCCCACGTGCGGAAGTTGATAGTTTCATGGTTGAGACTCTCACGCGGTCGCCACAGACATCGCTCGCCTGGTCATTAGCAGAAACAACCGGGAATGATGCGCCCACATCAAATCCGAGCGCTTCTCCTGTGGCCACGGATTCGACGGATGATACTAAGCTAGCGGCATGACCGATCAACGCGCGCCTGGCTACTACCTCGTTCGCATCTTCTCTCCCGAACTTCTTCTAAGTTTCGAGGAGCCAGAGGAAGGCCTCCTTTCGGAAGAAAATGCCGCGGTTGGTTGGGACTGGTTTCCACACTCCACGACGATCTTCGACGTGATCCTGCGAGTCGACATCTCGCCAACCACAGAGAGAAAAGAACGCGTCAGGGCGACGGTAGTTGGTCGCTTTGAGCGAGTCGGTGAGCCGGAGCGACCCACTTTCAAGAGCTTCGTCATGCAGAACGCGTCGGCGATGCTCGCTCCATATCTGCGCGAGGCGGTGAGCGCGCTTACCACACGCGGCCTGTTCGGTCCGACGTTGCTTCCCCCGATGAATGTCATTGAGATGATGGGGCGAATGGACTTCGAAAAGTCGCGAGGTTACGCGCACGCGCGCGAAGATGCGGGACTCGCTGCAGCGTATGGAATTGTTGAATTGCAGTCCACCCGATCATCGGAAAACGCGCAACTCTGAATTCGAAACCGCTGTTCCGGCAGCCATCCATCAGCTACGACAAACTATCAGTACTACGACACACCAGACACAGAACGCGGATTGCCAGCGCTGCAATCGTAAGAGAGACGCGTTTCAAGAGACGAACTGAGCCCGACTGATCGGCGAAATCTGGATTTCTCGCGGCGTGCTCTGACGATATCCTGTCTAGACGATTGAGTAATAGGATCAGCCAGCCGATGAATAGTTCTTCGGTCGGGCCACAAAGTAGAGGGATCCATCGCGCTGCTTGAATTCCATTGTCTCAGCTACCAAGGGTTGCGTCAGCTCGCGTTCCTCAACTCCAGTCGAGACCGCACCGGGTCATGTCGGTTTTGGTGGACTCGACGTCGGGTTCAGCGATGCCGACATCTGCTACGATGTTTCCGCTTCTGATTGTGTGTGCGGGGTTTCGTGGTTTTAGACCACGCGCGTTGTTGGAAAACTTGTTTGTGCCTGCCGGATCGCGTACACCGTGACTTCTGGTGTGCGCTTCAGGACTAGCCGGACCACGCCCGATGAGAAATTGCGACTCTATACTAGCGGCAATTGCCATCTCTGGTACAGAACATCGACTACAGTGAACAAGTAGATTTCCTAACGCGCGATCTGACAAGGTACTATCCGACAGTGACTATAAAGAGACTCGTGGCTGATGCCAGATAATGAAACGAAGGCTGCAACTCTTGTGGCGCGATGCCATGAAATCCAAGTCAGCCTCGGGTTGAAGGAGGTTCCCGAGTTCGAAGCGATTCCGCTGCTTGGTATGGCGGTACGTCTGTCGCTACACATACAAGGGCTCCCAGCAATTGACTATCATCAGTTAAAACTCGTCGCGTACCACTTCCTTGCAATTCCAGCGATCGTGCTGGATCGCGTTATCCGCATGCTCGCCGATGTAGAATTTGTTCGCATCACACAGGAAGGCAACACGATCAAAAGGATCGTTCCGACAGTTCCCTACTACGGCGCGATCTATGAGAACCTTGGAGACTACGCTGTAGCGAACTATCCACTGAGCGAGCCCGAAGAATTGGCAATAGTATTGCTAGAAAAATTGTCACATGCACCAGATCGTCTCGAGAGTCTACGCGCTTCTACGGGCGCCGATCGGAAACTATTTCTGCGAACTGTCCAGGTTGGAACGGAGGGTAGCTACTTGATACAACGGCGCGCGCGGGGTCGTAATATTCTGCTTAGCCCGACATATTTCGCAGAAAATGGATCTATCTTCGCAGACGCTACGGTAGAACAAGGAACAAAGTCCATTCAAGAACTCCTTTCCATCGTACGAGCATTCCAAGGCTACCCACTTGAGCTAATCACTAAGAACAAACAAATCGGTGATGCTCAAATTACAGGGGACCAAATTCGATTGCTACAGAGATTGGCGCAGGACGGTGTCGTGAAACCGCCAAGCATAACAACGAGTCACGCAGGTATAAATCATTTCATATTCACTCCGCGACCGTCTGGCGCAGCACTCAGTCCGACCAAACGCGACATATATGAGCGCGCAATGGCGATTGTCTCGGCGGTACGGCAAGGGCAACTCCTGCCTCATCGGTACGCGATTCGTTCACCCGGTGCCGTACTATGGAAACTCAAGAGCGACTTGAGATTAGGCAAGGCAACTACCGAGGCAACTCAACAGTACAGCAACCTCGTTCATCTTCGAATCGCACGTCTAGTCCCGGTCGGGAACGGTTTTTCCGAGCTTCGCATCATAGACCTGCCTGAAAACCGGGAGGCGTTAGACATTGCCTACTCTTTGGTTTCCTCGGGACAAGGTTCAGGGCTTGAGATCGATCAGGATGCTCGAGCTGCGTTGCAGCGTGATCAGGAGTACGTCGAGTCGTTGATTTCGGCCGGAAAGCTTCGCGAACGAGAACAGCTATCTCTTACCGATGACCACCAGCAGCAAATCGAACTCCTTCTTCTCGGAGGACGCGATTCATGATGCAAGACCGAGCAATTAAGGGGAAGGTGCTGCGCTTTGCAGTAGCGAAGCGGTGGTTTCCCCAAGTTGAGGTCGATGTGATACCTACCGTATCGACATCGGCCACGAGCGACAAACCAATAACCGACATTGATGTAATGGCTTTGGTGCCGGATCCTTTCGTTGGCTTTCGAAAAGTGCTCGTTGATTGCAAGACCAAAAAAAGTGAGTCGCCAATTGCGCGTACGCTTTGGTTAAGCGGCCTTATGGGTCGCGTTGGTGCTGTACAGGGAGTTTGTATCCTCAAAAGGGCAAGAGTAGAGCCCGACCATCGGTTCTACGCCGCGCAATATGGTGTATTACTTCTTACCGATGATGAATTCGATGAGTATGCCCAGGCGATGGGTGCACCGCGGAGCACACCAACCGGTTTCGTTGGCGATATCGAATTTTGGGAAATGCTCTTTGAAATCGCAAGCCGATACAGGAACTTGGCCCCGGCGGTGGAGTTCATTCGCAGAGGGTATTGGCAGTCAACGGACAGCGCGGAGGCATGTCGACGTACGATTGTGCAGCTCACTAAGATCGCGGGTGAAGTGGATCCCTCAATACCCAGCCATCATGCACTCTTCGGGAGTGCGGTCGCGTTGTTTCTTCACGCGCTCACCGGAGTTGTCAATACGATTTTTGCCGGTTATCTCAGACCTGAAACGAAGGATCAACTCTCTGCTGCATTGCTGCTAATCTTCTTCGGTGGACGGGAAGCTTACTTGTACAAGAATACCATCGCGAAACTCTTTCACGAACAACAGAATCCCGGCCGGAAACCACCAGACTTAGCGCCGCCCAATTGGGACGGCTTCTTACAGCTCGTGCGGCACTGCTTGGATGCGCCGTCGGCAGTAGCTCACGGACCGCTCTTGGTGCTGGAGACAGGTTTCGCGCAATTGCGCCGCACGGATGCCGACAGTCACCACGACGAATTCGCGTCAATGCTGTCGAAGACTGAACCGCATGCCGCAAAATTTGGTATCTTAGCTGGTGAGTATCTACAGCGTGCCGCCGGACTGCCTAAAGAGTTTTCGCACACGCTTACGTCTCACCTGATCTAGTATGGTGAAATACACGAACCAGTACTGTCAGTACGTACTGGCCTTCACTATTTCACTGTGGTTCGGTCTTCACTAGCGCGCATGGGCCCGGGTGTGATCGTCTTGGCATCTACCCAACGCACGCATGTGTAGCTTCCTGCAGGCTACCTATAGATCATCGTGCGGCAAACATTTCCCGGGAACTCACATAAATTCGACCCTGTTGCAGCGACGATACAATTGAATTCATTGTACCTGGTTGAACCGTTCGCCATTCGTGGTGCTATTCAGAACGTCGGCCAACGACCGTGCAACAATGTACCGCGCAGGTGTCTCCTGCACTTCCAGTGCCTTGAAGTGCGCCTTCCCACACTCGATTTTCGCTCTTTCCTTTTCGCGTAGGTCGTCGGCAAAAAGCCCACTCTTCGTTTCCACCACGAAGTAAAGTCGTTGCTCGCCGTCCTCTTCCACGAGAATAGCCCAGTCGGGGTTGTATGTACCCAATGGCGTTGGGATCGTGAACCATCCCGGAAGCTTAGCATAGACCTTGATCGCTCGATTATTCTCAAGATCGGCTGCGAAGGTTGCTTCAGTGTCGGAGTCATAGACAACCTCCTCGTACACCGACCTTTCAGCCTGCATCAGGTTTTTGAGATAGCCGGTTAACTCTTCTTGCTCGAATAGTTCCTGAGCGTAGAAGTGGCCTTCGCCCAAGCGCTGATACTTGATACCATCCACCACTGCAAGGCGCTTGCACCGGTTAATCGCCTCCGCTGCTAACTCGATGAACTGCTGAGGGTTGCGCTTGAAGTCATTGAGTCGCTGGCTTCCGGAAAGGACGCGCTGGATTGTGCGTCTGGTAAGCTGCGTGCGATCCTGCAGATCCGTGAGCACATCCGGCAGCTCAATGTCGGTCTCGTCGAGAACGACGGTAGATGCACCCTGGCGCTCGGTCGCGTCTACGCCGGCCTTACCAATCGCGATGTCGGCCTTGCGCCATTGCAGTCGAGCTTTCGGAATAGCCGGAGCGTTTCGTAGCGCGTCGGTGCAACTCCGCACCAACTTCTCATTGTCGAACTGAACGCGGTACGTCGTCTTGTACTTGATGCGCTCCCACAAAGCCTTGAACTCAGCGCCGTGTAGGACCGCTTGTCGGGTGCGTACCTGTCGGCGCTCGTCTGCATTCCTGATCTCCAGCCGCCCGGCGAGTTTCTTCAGTATCTGGGCGATCTCGTCGAGTTGGGGGGTGAAAGCCTCAGGCACCGCAAGGGTCCCGTCCTTAAGCACTTGCTTCAGTGAGTCCTGCACTTTGCCATTGTGGTCGATATGTCCCTGCGCCTTCAGTTGCTCCCACAGCACTTTCGACTGCTCAACTCCGAGCGACACTGTCGTTCCTGATGAATCGGCGATCGGAATTGCGGCGAACTGGTGCGCCTCCACAATACCGAAACGGATGCCGGTGTCCCGCTCAATTTCATTCTGCAGGTTTTTGGCGAACTTCTCGTAGCTCTCTGCGGCAATCACGGTCAGCGTGTTTACGTCAAACCCATGCAAGCGTTGGCCGTCCTGGTTCACGCACAGGCGAAGGCCTCGACCGATGGTCTGGCGACGCTCACGTTCGGTTCCCATCTCACGCAACGCACAGATCTGGAAGATGTTGGGATTGTCCCAGCCTTCGCGCAACGCCGAATGTGAGAAGATGAACTTGAGCGGCGTGTCGAAAGACAGCAACTTCTCCTTATCCTTCATGATCAGATTGTAGGCGCGCTCGGCGTTGTCGCGGTTTGCCTCGTTCCTAAGTTCGCCCTTGGCGTTCAGCTCCGTCTCGGCCCAGCCGCCTTTCTTGTCGATGGAGAAATAGCCATTGTGCACCTCCTCAGCGGCTCGGGTAAGATCCACTTCCTGGAATAGCGTGTTGTATTCCGGCAGTTTCGCCGCACGTCTGTACTCCTCCTCAAAGATGCGTGCATAGGCACCTTTCACCGCGTTGCCATCGGCATCGTACTGGCGGTATTTATCCACCGCATCTATAAAGAACAGCGACAGAACCTTGATGCCTTGTGGGCGCAGGCGCTTCTCCTTGTCGAGGTGCTCCCGTATCGTGCGGCGAATCATCTCGCGTTGCACTGACAGCGAGTCCACGTCACCGCACGCTTGGCCGAGCTTGAGGAACTGCTCGCCACCCGGCAGCCGTAGCTCCATGAATTCATTCCCCTTCTCGACCCGGATATCGCCGATGCGACAGTCAGCGTAGATAGCCCGGCCAGTCGTCTGCTCCAGATTGTCGCCGTCCTGCACGGAGATCTCTTGTCTTTTCACACCCGTGGAAGTCTGCACATCCAGCTCAACACGCGCTGATATCGCACCGCGCTTGTTCTCAACCTTGATAAGGCGAACAAAGGGCTTATTGTGAGCGTCCTGCACGGTCGCTGAAGCAACCTCGATCTGCTTGACTAGCCGCCTCTCGTAGGCGTCCACTGCATCAAGGCGATAGACCATATGATGCTTGTCCACGTGAGTGGCGGAGTATCGCAAGGTGCAGAGTGGGTTCATTGCATCGAGCGCCGTCTTGCCCGCACCGGAGAGACCGCCATCGACGCTTTGCGGCTCATCTATAATAAGGACAGGTCTTACGGCCCTGATGAGATCAATGGGTTTCTCTCCGCCAGTCTGCTCGTTGGCTCCCTTGCCGTAAATATTGTTGACGTCCTTCTTGTTGATGGCGCCTACAGTCACCACCATGATCTGGATCTGCGAGCTCGTGGCGAAGTTGCGAACCTGGCCGAGTTTCCCGGAATCATAGATGAAGTAATCGAAAGGCGCGCCCGAGTAGAGTCCCTTGAAGTGCTCTTCTGCGATCTCGATGGAGTGGTAGACGCCTTCCTTGATCGCCACCGATGGCACCACGATCACGAACTTGGTAAAGCCGTAACGCTTGTTCAGCTCGAAGATCGTGCGCAGGTAGACGTACGTCTTCCCCGTACCGGTTTCCATCTCGACGGTGAAGTCGCCGGAATCCAGCGAGTCGGACGGCGGTAGACCATTCTTGAGTTGGATTGCGCCCAGGTTCTTGAGCAGTTCGTCGTCGAGGAGTGTCAGCCGGTTGCCGATGCCGAGATCGCTCTCGGTGAATGCCAGATTCGCTTGCCCCCCGACAGCATGCTGCGTGACCGTAAACTCGGTGCGGCATGTCTCCTGTCCGTGAAAGAGATCACAGACTGCTTCGATGGCTTGAAGTTGATAGTCGAGGTTGGGTTCAAAGTGCAGCTTCATGACTTGTCCCTCGTCGGCGACGGCATCTGCTTGATCGCACGGTCGAGATCGGTTTCGAGCATCCGATCCTCGATCTCGCGAAACTCACCGAGTTCACATTCCGCATGTTTGCGGGGCTGTCTACGGTCAGCCGCGATTTTTCGGCAAACCCGAACAACTGGATCTTCCTCCAGCTGGTTGTCCTCGAAGATGTGCTTGATGTGCTCGCTGATCGTTGCCTCGGCCTTGCTGAACAGGTCTGTGAGTTGCTTCTGGTTGAGCCAGACGGTTTGATTTTCGAGTCGCACGTCGAACTTCGTGCGAGCGTCCTCATTCTGATAGATGACGACTTGATTCATCACAGGCTGCGCACTTTTGTGAGACCGTGCTGCTGGAGAATGGCGGCGAGGTTGGTCTTGGCCACGTCGTCCGCGAACGCGCTGTCCCGGAAGACGCAGGTGGTGTCGCCGGCGGGGGCGAGTTCGCCGTACCAAGCGACAATGCCCTGAGCGAGAGGCTCAACTTCGTCCCGCGAGACCGTCTCCGTGAGGCATGCGATGAGCACGCCGCCACCAACGGAGTGAACCTCTTTACTCGCGATCGCGCGCTTCTCTATGGGCACGCAGAGATCGATGCCCTCCTTGAGTAGCAGTTCGTACAGTACGTCCGTCTCGGTGCGGTCAGGGTTCAGGTGCTCAACGGACTCAAGCAGCATCTGGTCGAGATCGGTGCGATCTGGCTCCCACGCTCGGATATTGCTGGAGTCGAGCTTGAAGACGCGGAAGCCGATGTCGCCGGCGAATAGGGGGTTCGCTTCTCGGATATGCTTCCCCGCACGGCGCAAGCGGCTCGACGTCATGTCTGCAATCGTACGAAACATGGAACTGGCCTCTCCCTCGATTGGTTCCGGGAATTGGACGAGTATGAACCGACGATTCCCACGGTCCGCCGCGTTCAACGCATAGACCGCATGGCCGGTTGTGCCTGATCCAGCAAAAAGGTCAACGATCAGGTCATTCTGATCTCGACTCGTGAAGATTTGCGCAAGGTACTGCAATAAGAACAGGGGCTTCGGATAAGAGAAGTTGATTCCCCAAGCAGTAAGCATGTTGCTGTTCTGTTTTGTCGTGCCGACGTTTCGAATTACAGAAAGGACGTGACCCTGGGAGTTGGAGCGTTTTTTGTAACCGTAAACAGCGCCCGTAGCAGTCATCGCAAACCAGGTTTGCTTGCCCTCACTGTCGGCAATCGGAACGCAGCCGTTGTTGATAAATAACTCCAACAGATTTTTGGAACTCCAACCGCTCTTTACCCTTGCAGGCTGGATGAGCTTGCTGCCGGCGATTATGATGTCGTCTAGTATATGAGGCCATGAATCAGTCCGTTTTGCGATCTTCCCTTTCTCGAACGCAGCCGGAAATCCGGCGGGGAGTACGACTTCGGAAGGCGGATTCGCAGGCCCATTCTTTGTGATCGAGTTTTCGATGGTATCGTTATATAGTTTGCTCGATTCTTCGATGTTTGGATCGATAACGGTGGGAGGAGGAAGTGCGTCCAAATTTCGGACGTAGGCAACGATATACTCGTGGACGCCCTTGATCTTGCTCTGTTGATCGACGTTGCCCTCGTTATTCCAAATGAACTGGCAAAGTCCATTTTCTTCGCCAAATACGTCGTCCATTACCTGACGAAGGTTCGCGACTTCAATGTCATTTATTGACACTAGGAGCACGCCATCCTCGCGCAACAGATTCTGCGCAAGTTTAAGCCGCGGATACATCATGTTTAACCAGTCCGTGTGAAATCGCCCACTGGTTTCTGTATTGCTGCTAATTCGCCGCCCGTTCGCCAGTTGCCCCGTAAGTTCCAGATAGTTTTGGATATTATCCTGAAAGTTGTCGGGATAAATGAAGTCCTTGCCAGTGTTGTATGGCGGATCGATGTAGATGCACTTAACCTTCCCCGCGTATGACTTCTGCAAAAGCTTGAGCACTTCGAGGTTGTCACCTTCGATCATTAGATTCTGTGTAGTATCCCAATCCACACTGTCTTCTGGACTCGGGCGCAGCGTACCAGTGGATGGCGTGAGCGCCAACTGTCGCGCGCGACGTTTGCCGTGCCAGTTGAGGCCGTACTTCTCTTCTCGCTCATCCACCGCCCCGCCGAGTAATTGCTTGAGGATCTCGAAGTCGATCCGCCCTTCGCTGAACGCCTCGGGAAACAGCGTCTTCAGTTGCTCCACGTTGCCCGCCAGGATATCGGCAGATTGCGTAGCGGGATCATTCGCTGTCAACGGCCTCATGTTCGCGCCGCTTGCGTGTTCGAGTGCATTCATAGTTTATTCATTGTGGCCGCCAGGCGCGCTTCAGCGCGCTTGATTTCCAGGTTCAGTGTAATCTGTCGTGACATCTGCCTTTCTCTCGCCGCTTCGGTGCGCAGTCGAGCGATCTCCGTATGAAGGCGAGAGCACTCATGCAACGCGTCGCTCCTGGCGCTGGCCTGTTCCGCATTAGTGGCACCCATAAAAGTGTGTGTAACGCGCGCGGCATGCAATGCGAGCAGCGTGTCAAGCCAACCTTGATACAGCGCGTATAGAGAGTCACGCGGTTGACGGCCGAGCGCAAGTGCCTCACAAAAGGCGACCCGGAATCCGGCATCGCGCTCATCGTCCCAGTCGACAGTTATAACATCGCCATCAAGCACGGTTTTCCCCGCCTCGCCCTGTGACCACCGCTTGTGCATTGCAGACATACCAGCGTGGTCACCTTGCGCTGTTAATAGCAAGACCGGATAAGGAATTGCTCGATGCACCAGCTCCGTCAGTCGCCTTGCGTTGGCTCCCGCACGCAATGTGAGACAAAGCACAGCAATTTCCAGATACTGACGTGCGTCGTCTCGATACTCTCGCACACCGATAGTCGTCGGCTTGAGCGTCGCCGCCCAGAACAACTCCTCGATCCCATCGGTGATCTGGCGCTTGTTAGCTGCTGTTCGCGCGCCATTCTCCAGGAGCAGCTTCTTGGGAACTCGCTGATCCACTCGGCTGGCAGTCGGCAGGTCGAGCGCAGCGAGGAGAGTATCGCTGTTCATCCAGCCGTTTTGGGAAGCACAACAAGATAGGCGAGTACCTCGAAGTCATTGATGCCGGCGAACTCGCCTTTGAGCGCATGCGTGCCACCGGGTGAGAACAGGCTTGCTAATGCCCGTTCCGCAGTCTTGCCTGCAACAGAGGAGACCGCCGCGGCAAGCAGGCGTTGTGCAGCACTCATGTCCTCTCCACCCTTCGTGGTCTTGTCAAAGCTGGTGCACGCATCGGCATCGAGCAGATCGCGGCCTAGGCAGAGGCGCTTGACTCGGTCGAGTATTTGCTTGGCTTGAGTATAGGGCAAAAGCACAGTGCTGTCGTCGCCCACATGCACGAGATAGTGAACGCCAAGCGGATATCCGGTCGCAGGAATGCGTAGGGCGGCGGCGCCCTCGGCACGCAGGCAAAAGATGATGCCCGGTTCGACGTCCGCATCAATGCTGGACATGACGGCGCAGGCTCCCAATGGTTGGCTCTCCAGACTACCCGGGTGCTCCTTCACATATTGCGCGAGATCAATGCGCAAGTCCGTGAGCGTCAAGTCGGCAATCGAGACGCCTGTGGACAGATCTTCCAGATCGATGACGGCGTCCTGGAGCTTGAGCAGCTGCTTGCGGCGATACTCCAGATCATTCATCTGGTTGCCAGACTCCTGCTCAATTAGGTTCTCTTCACCAGTCGCGGAGATGTCGAGCAGCACCATCTTCCCACTGACCCTCTGCTCAAGATTGATGTACTCATCCAGCTCCATATTGGGCCAGAAGTTGACGAGCTGGATGCGCGTGTTGGGCGAGCCAATACGATCAATCCGGCCGAACCGCTGGATGATGCGCACTGGATTCCAGTGAATATCGTAGTTGATCAACCAGTCGCAATCCTGCAGGTTTTGACCCTCGGAGATGCAATCCGTGGCAATGAGCAGATCGATTTCACCCTCGCTACTGAACTCTTCTGGCCGCTCTTTCGATTGTGGGGAGAACGTCGTCAGAATGGATGCTAGATCTTTCCGAAGCCCGGAAGGGGTGACCTGATTCCGGCCGGCACCCGTGACTAGCGCGCTTTCAATATCCAAGTTCTCCTTGGCCCACGGCGCAAGCTGTTCGTACAGGTAGCGTGCCGTGTCTGCGAATGCTGTAAAGACGATGACTTTGCGGTTGCCAGGATTGATGGGGTTCTTGCACTTGTGCTCGATCATCTCACGCAGCGCCGCGAGTTTGGCATCGCGAGCCGCCCCAATCTGGGCTGCCGCGTCGTGTAGGGTTGCGAGACGGTCGCGGTCCTCGATGAGATCCTGCTTCCAACGAATGATGTCCACATCCTTGAGCAATACCTTCACCTTGCGACCAACGAGCAGGGCCTCGGACGCGGGATCGTCAATGTCCACGTCTTCAATCTCAATCTCCTGTACCTCCTCTACGTGGTTATCGATACGTGTGAGCGTAGCCTCTACGTCTTTCAGCTGACGCTGCAGAGTAAGGGCGAAGGATGGTACAGCGCTCTCCATCCTCTTGAGCACGTTGACGCGTATCAGATGGATTAGGCTTTCCTCACGGTCTGCTTGTCTGAAGAAGCCTTCACCTCCGCGAATCTCAGTGCTGTACTTCTTGTCATAAGCCTCCTGCTTGTGTGGTAGCACGTAGCGGAGAGGTGCATACGAAGCAAGGTTTAACCGCCGGATCTCCTGGTTGATTTCTCGGATTGAGTGAAATTCACCGGTGCTGTCCACATCGGCCTTGATGTTGATTGGTTTCAGGCGCTCTGGAAATTGACCGGTTTCTGCGGTCCCGTAGTACTTCTCGATGTGTTTGCGTGAACGCGCGATCGTGAGCACGTCAAGCAGTGTGAAGTAATCGAAGCCGAGCATCTCGATGAGCCGCATCGGCGTGCGCTCGGTATCGTCCAGGTCAAGCCAGCGATTGAACTGTTTTTGCGCGAGGCGCGTGGTGTTGTCAATGCTGCCGATGCCCTGATCGAGCAACGCGGTATCATCGCCTTCTGTGGCGAACGCGATCTGGTTGCGCAAATCGGCCAAGCGATTGTTCACTGGCGTGGCAGACAACATCAGGACGCGTGTCTTTACACCTTCTCTAATAATGGTGCGCATCAGCCGGTCGTAGCGCGTTTCGCTGCCTTGGCGTGGCGTCTTCTTATTTCGAAAATTGTGCGACTCATCAATTACAACTAGGTCGTAGTTGCCCCAATTGACGTGCGCAAGATCAATATCGCCCGATAAGCCGCCATCGCGCGAGAGATCTGTGTGGTTCAGCACGTCGTAATTGAAACGATCCGGAGCAAGGACATTGCGGCGATCGTTGGCCTTGTACAGCGTCCAGTTATCGCGCAATCGTTTGGGCACCAATACGAGCACACGATCGTTCCGGAGCTCGTGGTATTTGATGATCGCGAGTGCCTCGAATGTCTTTCCCAAGCCTACACTGTCGGCGATGATGCAGCCACCGAAACGGTTAAGCTTGTCGATCGCACCAACTACGCCGTCGCGCTGGAACTTGTAGAGTTTCTTCCAGACCACAGTGTTACGAATTCCCGTAGCCGCGTTGACGATGCGATCTTCATCAAGATCGTCGCCGCGAGCCTTGAAAATGTGGTGTAGTATCAACGAATAGACGAGGGACGGCGCGCGGTACCCTGCGAGCGTCCGTAGAACTTCGATCAATTCAGTTCTCACATTGGGATCCGCGGCTAGGCTGGACCACTGGGCATCGAACCACTGACTCAGCAACAGCGCTTCTTCCGGCGTTTCCGACGCCTGGATCAGGCTCAAGGGATTGCCTGGCGCTAGACCGAGACCGTCCGTACTGAAACGAAGTGAGCCGAGTAGCGCCTGCAGTGGCTGCGCGTCACCGTCGCGAACGACGAACGCACCCTGAGGTACTTCGCCATATGCGCGTTTAACCTCGGCCTTGTTCTGAAGCCATTGTGACAGACGCCTGGCAAGCCATCGCGATTGTAGTCTATTTCGCGCCGCCCGGTCGGCGTCAGAGCCGAGGGTCGCAAGCTCGGTACTCGCCGACGGAAGTAAAAGACGGCATCGCGCCAATGCGGCCACTTCGTGCAGAATTTCAGAATATGCGAACAGGGAAAATGTCGGAGTCAGAACGTCGAGCTGGCGCCCTATTGTTAGACTCGGGCGCAGGAGATCGATGACTCGGTCGGTCCCCGTGTTACGGACGAGTTTCATACCGCATCACGTGTCGAGAGAGTCGTTCCATTCTGCGCCCATAACCCATGCGAGTGCCGACATCCTGCCACTCAGTAGGCCCCATTCGAAGTCGTCCCATCCCAAATTGTTTTTGCCGTATTTCTTTTCGATTCGTTTTGCTGCCTGCTGCGCTTTCTTGAGCAGGGGTTTCTGCTCCTCCGTCAATGGCGTCTCTCCGGTTCGAATTCGTTCCAGCCAATTTTGGTGCCTGTTCCACCAAATCTTATCCCAGAATTCGTTGTACGACTTGAGGATAGTCTTGTCGTTACGGCGTAATACGAGCGGCCATTCCGTCCCCGGATTCTGATCGTCAGATATCCATTCGACTTTGTCGCCCGTCTTAGTGTAGCCAATACGGTAACCGTTTGGACCGGCCTCGCCTGGCTTGACCGGGTCCGTGGTTTCAGCGCTGGTGCGTCGTTTTCCTCCCGCCGTGTGCTCTCTTGCGAAATCCCGGTTGAGCTCTTCAATCTGGGACATCAGATCTGGATCGAACCGCCCGATTTCAATTCCTGCGGCGCGAAGCCGTAGCTCCCCACGCCCGCGTATACGAGGATTGGGGTCAAGAACGCCTATGACTACGCGCTTGATCCGTCTTTCAATAATCCGCTCCGCACAAGCAATCTTTGGGTCGTTTCGCGATGTGCACGGCTCTAGAGTAGTGAATAGCGTCGCGCCTGCAAGGGTCCGATCGGCAAGTTTACCCTCGAGCACCGTGAACTCCGCGTGCTCACCCGGCGCCCGCTCTCCACGGAAGGCCTCGCCAACTATCTTGCCATCGTTCGCGACGACGGCGCCGACCTTTGGCGAGATCCTGCCCGGCTCACTCGTCGCCTTTCTCGCGAGGTGAATCGCCCGAAGCATGAGTTGCCTGTCACCGATCTTCGCCGGCCTTGCATGCTGAACAACATGTTTTGCCATTCCAAGCCCCCTTCCGAACGCCATCTGTTAGGCACCTGCAAGAACCAAGCGTACCAGGAGTACGCCCGCATCGTCGCACTCGATCAAAATGGGAATGCGCGCTCCAAGATGTCAGCCTTCAAGGAAGCGTAGGGGGTGCGGCACTAAGATCGAAAACACTCGCAGTTCCGCGCTCTACCAGAATAGCCGCTCCCTCGACAACCTTTCGATGATGAGTAAAGAGGAGCACCTGGGTAGTCTTACCAATTTCGGCGAGCAAGTCGAGAGTCGCAGAACTTCGATCATCGTCGAAGTGCACCAGCAAGTCATCACATATCAACGGCAACGGCTCGGATGAAGCGCAGTAGTGTTCTAAGCTAGCCAGGCGAAAGGCGAGGAATAGTTGGTCTCTGGTGCCATCACTCATCTCGCCAACGCGCACTGACTCGCCAGTCGAGCGTTTTCCGACAACAATCGGACGGCCTTTTTCGTCGATATCCGAGTCGACCGCTAAAAACGCACCGTTACTCGATAAGGCGAAGAGCTCACCAGCGCGGATCACCAGAGGATCTTGTTGCTCACCCCGAATCTGATTGATAGCAGCCGATAGGAACTCTCCGGCCAAACTCAGCTCGACATAGCGCTCTACGACATGCTGCATGGCTGTGGTCGCGCTTTCACGCCCCGCGACGGCTTGATTGATTCCCTCGGAAGTCATGAATCTATCAACATCCTGCTTAGCACTCTCGGCGGCGACTGCCGCCGCTTCGCGTGATCGATCCACTCGCTGCAGCTCCTCCTCAACCCGCGCAAGTTCGGCAGCGATCACATCGAGATCACGTTCGCATCGCTGCTCGCGGAGGGCGTCGAGAGCGTACCCGTCGGCCGCGGTTCCGATAGTCCCAATTAATTGTTGGCGGCGCCGCGCAAGGTCGGCTCGTTCGTCACACCGCGCGGCTATTGTACGTAGTTGCTGCTTCTGACAACCCGCCTCCGCGCACAAAACCGTAAGCGCAACTTCAGCATCGTTGAGCGTCGTTCGCTTCCTATCACAGTCCTTGGTCTGCTGCACGAGCTGCGGCTCCAGGCTTTTGCGGCGGATCGCAATTTCATTGGCAGCGGCCCATCTTTGTTCAAGCATTTTGGCTGCTGCAACGGAGTCGGCGGGCAGTGAAAAATCTAGGACGCCAACTATCTTCGCAACAGCTTCATCTAAGTCTCTTTCGTCATCGTCCATCCGGCGTAGCCTTCTGCTCGTGACGTCGCGTCCATCGAGAACGCCTCCTGCTGCTGCCCACTGAGTGACGACTTCGTTACCGCGTGCAGGCGAAACTTCTTTCTCAAGCCCGACGGCGGCTAACGCAAGCGTCCATTCCGCGCGCCACGCCGCAAATGCTGATGTCAAGTTGGAAAGGTTCTCCCGCCTTGTCGCCAGGCGGATCGATGAATCTGATACGGCCGCGACGTCGCGGCGATAGTCCGCATATGCATCGTCGTGGGCCGTGATCAACTGCACTACTGATCGTACGCGCGCGGCAAGTGACTCGTTACGTTGCTGAGAGATACCAAGCCGTTCTTCTGCTGACTGAAGCATTTCGGTTTTTGGGTCGGTCTCCGTAGCCAACAACTCTGCTTCTACTAACATCGATGCAGCCATCTCGGCACGTTCAAGAATCGCAGCACGTTCCGTCGACAGTGCCTTTAGCCGACCCAAATCCGATTCACGTTGAACTGCCAGTGGCCATGAATCCGTCCATTCACGTTTCGCGCGGTCCAACCTAAGGCGCGACTGTTCTTGAGCATCGATCGCTGCGGCCAGATTGGCTACCGCTTCTGTGCGATCTCGTTCGGCGAGGTCCAATGCGGCAAGACGTTGTGTCTCGGCAACGCGACGATCGGCGAGTGAATCCGCATCGTCGACCTTTTGTTCCATGTCAGCGGTCGCTTGCAGTCTTTGGCTAGCGTCGGTTCGCAGCCACGCATCGTCGCTCGAGTCAAGGAATACTTCCCGAATCGTCGTCCAAATCTGGCGGCGCGCCGAGCGCGCGCCGCCAATTGCTGCCGAGCTGGGGAGATCGTCACCAAAAGTGAGGCGCTGTATTTCTGCGATAGCGGTATCACGCCTCAATGTCCACTGCTCACTCAACTGTACGAGTCTCGTATTATCTGCGTCGAATGCTGCGCATCGCTGGATTTCGTCGGAAATTATCGCACTATCCGGACAGTCGAGGGATCGTAGCTCCTTGAGGCTTGCGAACCCCAGAGAATTGAGCCGAGCCGCGCAAGCGGCTTCGGCCTCACGTGTCTGTTTGCGCTTCAGTTCTAAGGACCGCGTGAGCACTGGCAACTGGGCAAACTCATTGATGCTCACGCCGAACGGTTTGTCCTCGCCGCGTTCTTGATGTTGTGTCCGCCGAGCCTCGAGTTGCGCGACTAAGATGCTTTCCTCCTTTACTTGAGTTTCCGCGCTCTCAATTGTCGGCGGGAGCTCGGATCCCCGGGGAATCAACGCTTGAACGAGGTCGATTGCTGCCTGGGATGGCATCTGGCGGTTGAGATCAGCGGCATCACTACATCCGATGCTTCGTCCCAGTGCGGCTAACTTCGTTTCCGCGTCGGCGAGTTCACGTTGGCGGTTCGGTCGATCCGTTCTTGCTTTGCCGACGTGAGTAGCCTTTTCGATAATGTCTCTTATTGCCGCCTCGGCCGCGACAAAATCGGTGGGCACGATGAGGCCGTTCACCTGATCCTCAAGTGCACTACGGGTATCCTCGGAATCTCTCAGCGCGACAGTCGCAGCTTGCAGGCCGTCGAATGCATCTCTCACCGCAGCGGCGAAATCATTCCGCAGGGCCGACAAATCAGCGTAGGCCAAGCATTCCTTCTCAATTATTCCAAGCTCTATCAGTAGCGGAATAACGCGGGCTAGCCGACGCAGACTGGATGCTTGCTCCGTCAGACTCCCTGTGGATGCGCGAGCTTCTGCCAAGCCGGCCGATGTCGTTTCTTGCGCATTGCGCGCCTCGTCGAACGCTTGGCGGCTTAGAAAGCCCGCTTTCACCTCCTTATTTGCAGTGTCGAAAGCGTCGAACGCGTTATAGAACGCGCGATCGGATGAGCGACGTGCAGAATAGAGTTTCTCTACGTCCATCTTGAGCTTGTCGAGGGCGGTCACGAGACCGCGTAAGCCTCCCCCAGCCTCCACAATCAATCGACCGATATCCCCGTCGGCCTCAAGAAGTCTTTCACCGCCCAAACGTAGCGACGTGTGATCCAACCCGAACAATGCCATGAATCGATCGCGTGTTGTTCCGCCCAGATGAACTGAGAGTGCGCGCTCGTCGATCGCTTTATTTGTTTCGTCGGATAGCGATTTCACACCTTTACGACGACGAAAAGTCTGCGATTCTCCGTTGGCTGTCCGGAGCTTTGCAGTCAGTCGCATCTGCCCGTAACCGAAGATTTGACCGTGTGGCGAATTATGGGGAATACCAAACAGAAAATCTGCGATTGCGGCTAACCAAGTACTTTTCCCGGCCTCGTTCGGTCCGTATATCACTACCAGGCCCGGGCAGTCAGTTAGCGGCAATGTCAGACTATCAAACATGCCATATTTTTCTAGCGCTAACTCTTCGAATCGCATACTGTCAGCCTCCGCCGCGTTCAATCATTGCAAGTGCAAGATCTCGCGCCCGCGTCGGGGCGTTCGCTCGTATCTCAGCGAAGAGTTCTTCGGAATGCGCCCCGGCCGGTATCTTTGTGCGCAGCTCAGCCAACTTGGCATTTAGAGATTGTGTTGCCGATTCATCGAAGGCGATGTTCTCGATGGCGCGCTGCAGCTTGGACGCGATCGTTGGATCAACGGTTGTGTGGGTCCGAAGGGGCGAAGTCGCAAGTTCGACCTTTTCTATCCATATGTCATCGGCGATGCTCGCGGCTATGGTCTCAATTACCTCCTGGAGCGCCGTCTGACCAATTAGCATTTCGGCATGCAATTGGCACTCTCCGTGCAGCCGCACGCGCACCGCGAGCGAGCGGCCATCCGCGGTCGCTACGGCGCACTCAATTGCCGTCCGTGTGAGCTCGTGAACAGCCCCCGGGCTGTCCGCGGTTGACACGTCGACGCTCGCATGAGCCCACCGAAATACATCAAGCGCGCGATGCGTCACGGCAGATACGTGTCCATCCTCGACTTGCACGAGCGTCGCCCCCTTGGAGCCCGTTTCTCCTATATGGCGTCCTTGCAGGTTTCCGGGGAAAACAATATAGGGATCTGTCTGAAGCACCTCGCGAGTGTGCACGTGCCCGAGGGCCCAGTAGTCGTAACCATGATTCGATAGCTGCTCAACTGTACACGGTGCGTAAGCAGCGTGTCCGTTGCGGCCTGTACACGCTGTATGGAGCAATCCAATATTGAAAAGTCCCGCGCAAGGTTCGGGATATCCCGCCGCCAAATTGTCGGTTACATCGCGTTGCGGAAAACTACGACCGTGAATGGCAACGCCGAGTTGGTCGATTACGATCGACTCTGGCTTACGTGACGAGAGCACGTGGACGTTGTTAGTCAGCTCGAGGCGTCCAATCAGGTCGTTTTCCGCATCGTGATTCCCCAAGATCATGTAGACATCGATGCCCGCGTCACGGAGTTGACGCATTCGCGAGGCGAAGAACAGCCCAGTTGTGTAATCGCGCCATTGTCCGTCGAAAGCATCCCCGGCGATTAGAACAAATCGGCACTCTTCTTCGATCGCAAGAGCGATCAAGTTGTCGAATGCTTGTCGAGATGCGTCGCCGACCCGTTTCGCCTGCTCTGGCGACTTCGAGGCGAGGCCGCGAAGCGGGCTGTCGAGATGAAGATCGGCGGCGTGAATGAAGCTGAATTTCATGGTCAGTACTCGCTCCATCGAGGGACATGAGCTACCTGAGTGCTATCCAACGTCACTCGTGCCGCGGCGCGACGACCGAGGACTGGGAGTGCGAATACACCTGCGTGACTTGTCTGTACTGCCGCGATAGCCGGTTTCAACGCCGGGGCGGACAACGATGATCCTCACGGCATAAAGTATCGGCGATTTACGGTGTTCGTAGGAGGTTGGCGTTCGTCCGACCGTTTTCACGTTGTTGCGGGCGGGTCCCGATAGGTGGCCTGAGTCGGGCGTAGCAGGTCGCTGGGGGGCAATGACGAGCGTGGCCGCGAGAATTCGCGCGGCCTTGGATTTCCGGCCTTGAATTTCCGGCGGTGGGGGAGACAGTGAGGACGACGCGATTACGGCATAGCCCCGGCCTGAGGAGACGCAAAGTCCCTTTTTCTCGGGTGTGTTTCGGCCTAGCCTGTCAGTTTGTTGAGAGCAATGACTCGATTCCGATAGCAGAATTCCGCTTCGCGCGTCGATCGTCGTCAATATACGCGCTAGCGTGTATATTGATTCAATGACCCCGTACCGATCAACAATGGTGATCACGCTGAACGGCGCCTCAGATCCGATGCGCGAGGCAGGACGCAACGACGATCCTGGTAGCGACCGTCATGTGGGATGATTAACAGACTTCCGAGAGAAGCGACCGATGAAACTCACATATGATCCGCAGGCCGACGCTCTTATGATCATCCTCGTTGAGCGCCGCACAAGAGCTGCTCAACGACATCTCGTCACCCGCGAAATCGCACCAGCCATGTACCTTGATCTGGATGCGCGCGGCAATCCCGTGTCCATCGAAATCCTCGATGCGAGCGCGCGCATCCCACACAAGCAGCTCAACTCTCTTCCGTCACCAGCACGAATCCTTTCACTCGCACAAGCGGCGAAGGAAAGCCGGCTCTCACCTGACACACTTCGGCGCCAGATCAACAACGGGCGGCTCAAGGCCACAAAACGGGGCCGAGATTGGGCAGTGTCAGCAACCGATCTCCTGAACTATCTGGAATCGCGGGACACTCGCGGACGACCATCGCGACTGGACCCATCGGCGCGCTTCCAACTCGATCGGCGAAGGGCACTTTCCCCTTCATCCTGACAGGATGCTGGGTAAGCGGCGTGCGGCTATGATGGTGCCTCTCACCCCAATTCCGCCAGCAACTCCCTCAGCTCCGCCGCGCTCCCCGGCCTCCCACCGGGCTCCTTGTCGAGCAACCGCATCACCAGCCCCGACAACGGCAACGGCACACTGGCATCGCGCTCCGCCGGCGACACCGGCACTGTATGCAGCACCTTCGCAATCAGCGCGATCGGTGACGCGCCCTCGAACGGCAGCGCGCCGGTCAGGCACTCATATAGAACGACACCAACAGCGTACAGATCGCTCCGCGCGTCCACTTCCTCGGCGAGTAGTTGCTCCGGCGCCATGTACGCCGGCGTTCCGATCACCATGCCAGCCTGGGTCAGCGTGCTGGTGTGTTGCGCCAGGCGCGCGATTCCGAAATCCATCACCTTGAGCACGCCGTCCGGGTCCAGCAGCATGTTCTGCGGCTTGATGTCGCGATGGATCACGCCCTGGTCGTGCGCAACCTCCAGCGATGCCGCGAGCTGCTGCGCGATGCCGAGTGTCGAAGGCACGCTCAGATGCCCGCGCATGTCGATCAGCTCGCGCACGGTGATTCCCTCGACGTACTCCATCGTTACGTAGTACGCGCCGTCGTGCTCGCCAAGATCGTGCGTGCGCACCACGTTGCGATGCGAGATGCGCCGCGCAAGCCTGATCTCTGTCTTGAATCGTTCCACGACGGTCGGATCGTCGCTCATCGCATTGCTGCGCAACGTCTTGATCGCAACGTCCTCGGCGAGCTCGCGATCGCGCGCCTTGTATACCATCCCCATTCCGCCGCGGCCCACCACGCGCGTGATCTGATACCGGTTCGCGAACAGCTCGCCAGGAATCAGCGCGCCGTCGTCCGGCTCCTGTGTGTCGCCGGTGGCAGCGGCCGATCGCTTGGCCTCGTCCATCTCACGACGAAGATTCGTCACGTGATCCTGCAACCGCTGTTCGCGCGCCTTCACTCCAACGGCCATCGAGTCGAACACGCGAGCAAGCCGCCCAAGCGCATCACCGCGCTCCGCGACCTGCGCCAGCGACCCCGCGGCGTATATCCCACGCTCGACCGCGGTCGCGGCCTCGGCGACTCGCTCCACCTGGCGCAGATAGTCCACTTCCAGATTGCGCAGTCGCTTCTTCTCTATGGATGCACCGACGCGCGCGCGCAGAATCACCTGATCGAATGGCTTGGGAAGAAAGTCGTCCGCACCCGCTTCAATGCACCCGGCGATCGTGGACAGATCATCCGCGGCGGATATCATCACGACCGGAATGTCACGCGTCGCTGGATCCTGCTTGATGCGTCGCAGCACTTCCCGGCCATCCATTCCCGGCATCCGAACGTCGAGCAGCACGACGTCGCACGAGGCTCGCTGCACGATCTCCAGCGCCTTCGCACCGTCTCCCGCGGATACGACGGTATATCCCTGACGCTCCAGATGCCGCTCGAGCACTGCACGGTTGTTCGGCTCGTCATCAACAATCAGGATCGTGCCGCGTCCCTCCGACGAAATATTTTCTGCCGCGGCAATGTCACGCTCAGGCGTTGCAGCTGGCTCGATCGACGCACTACGCTTCGCTGCAACCAGCTGCTCGGTCGCATTGCGGATCTTCCGCACGTCCGCCGAAAATTCCTCGTCGACGGTAGCATGATCCTGCGGGGTGAGCAGTGCGGCCATCGATTCCATGATCCGCGCGTGCGGCGCGCGCAACCTGTCGTACAACGCATCCACATCCCGCTGCGTCACGTCGCGACCACCAGGCGAGAGCGACGCGTTGATCATCTCCAGCGCATCCCGCACCGCGCGCAACGATTCCTCCAGCCGCGCGCGCCGTGCTGCATGATCGGGACCTTCCGCATCCTCGAGCAGCAGCTCACAGTAGCCGACTATGTGGTTCACCGGCGTGCGCATATCGTGACGCAGTGTCGCCACCTCATCCGCGGACAATGTGCGCGTTTGCGCCTGCTCACCCACCTCGGTCACGATCCGCCAAGCAGTGTGTTCATCTTGAGCAGCAGCCGGTCGATCTCTACGGGCTTCGTATCATAGTCGCTGCATCCGGCATCCATCGCCTTGTCCCGATCGCCGGACATCGCATGCGCGGTGAGCGCAATTATCGGAATGGTCTGCGTCTCCGGAGCGGCACGCAGCTGTCGTGTCGCTTCCCAGCCGTCGATCACGGGGAGGCTCATGTCCATCAGGACGATGTCGTACGCGCCACTCCGCGCCATCTCCACGCCCTGCGCCCCGTCGAGTGCCATGTCGACCTCGAAACCCTTCTTCCGAAGCCTGCGCGACAACATGTCACGATTCATCTCGTTGTCCTCCACCAACAGCACCCTGGACATCAGTGGGTCTCCCCGATCTGCGTGTCTCGTCTGATGCGATTGCCAAGCTTGGAGGCAATCTCCGAGAGCAGCTCGTCGCGCGAGTAATTTCCCTTCTGCAACACTGTCGTCACCTGCCCGTTGAGCTTGCTGCGTTCTGCGGCTGTCAACTCCTTTGCTGTCACCACGATCACGGGAACGGTACTCGCGCGGGGCAATGACCGGATCTCGGACAGAAACTCGAAGCCGTCCATCTCCGGCATCATGAGATCGAGCAGGATTATCGCGGGCTCCTCGACATCCATCTGCGTCAGCGCCTCGCGTCCATTCCTGGCTACTTTCACCCGCCACCCCTCGGCTCCGAGCGTGCGTCGCAACAGCTCGCTCGCAGATGGATCGTCCTCCACCACGAGTACCGATCCGCCCTCTTCAAGCGGCCGGTACTTCGCGAGCACCCGGCGCAACTGCTCGCGGTCGATCGGCTTGGTCAGATACTCCGAAGCGCCGAGTGCGAAGCCGGCTCGCTTGTCGTCCACGATCGTCAGCATGATGACCGGTACGTCGCACAGATCCGGATCCGCCTTGAGCGCGGCCAGCACCGACCAGCCATCCATCCCGGGCATCATCACGTCGAGCGTGATGGCATCCGGCCGTGTTTCCCGGGCCGCGCGCAGCCCTGCCTCTCCAGTCGCTGCCTCGTCGACGGTCAATCCTTCACGCAGCAGGAACCTGCGCATCAACGAGCGCACCGATGCCTCGTCATCGATCACAAGTACTCTGCCGGCACTCTGCGTGACGTCGCTGGCTGCGACCGGCGTCTCCGCCGGCGTGTTCTCGCCCACGCTGGCAGGCAGACGAACTGTGAACGTCGATCCGCGCCCGTGCTCGCTCTCCACGGTGATAGTGCCGCCCATCATCTCGCAGAAGCGTCGCGATATCGCGAGGCCGAGTCCGGTGCCGCCAAACCGACGCGTGGTCGACGCTTCTGCCTGCGAGAACGCCTCGAACAGTTTTGCCTGTTGTGCATCCGTCATTCCGATCCCGGTGTCGGAAACGCGGAACGTGTACTCGTCCCGGCCACCTTCAGCGGCACGCGCACGCGTTACATCGAGACGCACGGTTCCGTGATCGGTGAACTTCGACGCGTTGGACAGAAGATTGAGAAGCGTCTGCCGCACCTTGATCATGTCCGCTCGCATCGCACCGAGTCCGGGCGCACAGTTCACCTCGAGGTGATTTCCATTCTGCGCTATGAGTGGCTCGACGGTCGTCACGACGTCGTCAACTGTTGCGCGCACATCGAACGTCTCGAGGTACAACTCCATCTTGCCTGCCTCGATCTTCGACAGATCGAGCACGTCGTTGATCAGCGCGAGCAGATGCTTGCCGGATGATCTGATCTTGCCCAGATCGGCGATGTATGCGGTGTCGCCATTCTCCTCCGCGTCTTCCTTCAGCATCTCGCTGTAGCCGATGATGGCGTTGAGCGGAGTGCGCAGCTCGTGACTCATGTTCGCCAGGAACCGGCTCTTGGCCTGATTCGCAGACTCTGCTTCGCGCTTGGCACTCAACAGATCGGTCACGTCGTGATACAGCGCCATTATGCCGACGTTCTTTCCCTCGACTGCGACAGGCACGCCTGCGAGCTCCACGTCGAGCATCGAGCCATCCTTGCGGCGACGCTTGCCGATCCCTCTCGCCGTACGATGCGTTGCCTGACTCGTGTACGCCTTAGCCTCGGCTTGCGTCTCCTCCGTGTTGATCAGATCATCCAGATCGCGGCCGACGCCTTCCTCCTGCGTGTATCCGAACAATTTCTCGAAGGCGGGATTGAACGACGTGATGCGTCCGTTGGTCTCGAGCGTCACGATTGCAACGGGACTGTTGACGACCACCGTCTCGAAATACTCCTTCTGCCGTTGTGCTTCGGTGTACAGTCGCGCATTCTCGATCGCGATTGCGGCTTGTGGCGCGAACAGATTCAACAATCGCAGATCGTCGGCACCGAACTGTCGTGCCGGATCCGAGTGCACGCTCGCAATCGCTCCAACGAGCCGCTTGCCGATCAGCAACGGTGCAGCCATAACTGCGCGCACGGTACTGCGCACGTCGGAATAGCTTCGTGAACGACCCGACCATTCGTCGTATTCCGGAATGATCAACGGTTCGTGCGTCACCGCGACCGTACCCATCGCGCCTTCACCGAGTCCAAGACGGACGCCGGTGGAATCCTTGCCGATGTGATGGCTCGCGACGATCACGAGCTCGCGCGTCTGCTCGTCGTAGATCGCGAGCTCGCCACCCGTGACGCCGAGCAGCGTGACGGCGCGCTCGAGCACAGCCTGCAGCAGCTTGGAGAGTTCGCGCTCGGACGACAGGTCGGCCATCGTATCAAGCAGTGCCTTCTGTTCATCCGCGCGTCTGCGCTCCGAGACCAGCAGCCTCGCGCGTCCGATTGCGAGACTTGCGAAGTCGGCCACCGCGCTGAGCACCTTGAAGTCGGACGGCGTGAATGCGTTCGGCTCCGCACTTTCCACCACCAGCACACCGATCACCTGGCCATCGATGTGCAGCGGAACGTCCACCTCCGACCCGCTGTTGAGGCTGGGCAGGTAGCTGCGCTCGCCCGCGACGGCGGCGGTGTAATGGAGCTTCGCGTCCTTCATCGCTCGATCGCTCAGCCCCTCGCCGGGATGTACCCGCCAGGCTTTGGGGGCGTCCGGCCAGCCAATGCTCGCACGGAGCACGCGGTCGCCCGTTTCATCCAGAAGAAAGGCGCCGAGGAAGTCGTAGCCCAGCGCTTCGTCATGCAGGCCGTCGACCAGGCGCTGGCAGACCTGCGCTTCGTCGGTAGCCGCTACAAGATCGACGGCCAGCCGCAGCAGCGCGGCCTGTCGATGTGCAAGAGTCCCACGTCGCGGCGTCCTGCGAGCCGCGGATTTAGAAGACACCTGGCGCATGGCGCTCTGTCCTCTTGCTTGTGAAACCGCTGGGTCCGACCGGTCAAGTATGCGGGCAGGGCGTGGCCAACGCTACGGGGAAAAACGAATTGCCTTCGGCCGCTAGTGCGGGATGGCTCCGGCGCCTGCCGCCGGCCCCCATAATGCCGTAACGTTACTTGCCGGGGATGCCCAGCGCACGCATGGCCAATCAGCGATCGGGCAACTACGATGACAGCGATCATGCTCCACAACCTGCGCCTCGCACGGCGCCACGCCGGCGCCATTCTCACATGGATGACCCTGGCGCTCGCCGGCCTCCCCGCCGGCGCTCAGTCCTCCAGCGTCGGTTCGTTCGCCGAAGCGGCCGCGCGCGCCGCGGCTACTGCCGGTGCAGGCTTCGCCCGTCGCTCGTCGCTCCAGCAGATGTACAGCGGCACCGCCGTTCGTCCTTTCTGGACCGCCACCGGTCGTCCCACGCGCCAGGCCATGGCGGTAATTGGCATCCTTGGCGATGTCGCCACACGCGGCCTCGACGCGCGGAATTACGCTTCTACCGAGCTTGCCACCATGGCCGGTACGCTCGATGGCCGCAGCGACTCGACCCAACTGGCCCGGTTCGATGTTGCGCTATCACGCTCGGTGATCCAGCTGCTCGGCGATCTGCACGAAGGGCGCACGGATCCTCGCAAGCTCGGCTTTCACCTTCCCCCCTCGCACAGCAATCTGGATCTCGCGGCAATGGCGGTCGACGTGAGTGCCGCACCGGATCCGAACGTCGTGATAACGTCCGCCGAGCCAGTGTACACCGGCTACAGGGCGCTTGAGGCCATGCTCGCACGATACCGTACACTCGCCGCTGATCCGGGCCTTACAGCTCCTCCGCCCGCCAGTGGCACGCTCCACGTCGGCGACAGCTATGCGGGGGCGGAATCACTTCGTCGTCTGCTCGTCGCACTTGGAGACCTGTCGCCGAGTGCGGCGGCATCGGATGCGGCGCAAGGTGCGCAGCAGTACACCACGACTCTGTCGACGGCAGTGGCTGCATTCCAGCGCCGTCACGGGCTGCTGGATGACGGCGTCGCAGGCCCCGCGACGATGCGGGCGCTGCGAGTTCCTCTCGCACACCGGGTGCAACAGATCGAACTGACGCTGGAGCGATGGCGATGGCTTCCCGATAGCGTGCCTCCCCGCTACGCAGTCGTCAACATTCCAGGTTTTCGGCTCTACCTATTTGAAAACGACCGGTACGCGTCGAAGCCGGAGATTCGCATGAATGTCATAGTGGGTCGTGCGGGTCGCACCAGGGCGACGCCGATCTTCACCGGCACCATGAGCGAGGTCGTGCTTCGGCCCTACTGGGATGTGCCGATCAGCATATCGCGCAATGAGATCATTCCAGCGGCGCGGAGCCGGTCGGGCTACTTCGCCGACCAAAACCTCGAGATCGTCAGCGGTGGCGACGTGGGGGCTGCGATCTATCCACTGAGCTCGGCGAATCTGTCCCGCGTTGCGTCGGGATCGCTGCGAATCAGGCAGCGACCGGGGCCGAACAATTCATTGGGGCTCATCAAATTTCTCTTCCCCAACGAGTTCAACGTGTACCTGCACGATACGCCAGCGCAGTCATTGTTCTCACAGTCGCAGCGCGATTTCAGTCACGGCTGCATCCGCGTCCAGGATCCACTCTCTCTCGCCGAGTTCGTACTTCGCAATCAGGACGGATGGAACCGCAGCTCCATAGATAGCGCGATGCACGGAACGAAAACGATGCGCATATCTGTGTCGCGTCCAGTAGCGGTCTACATTCTCTACCAGACTGCGGTCGTTGCCCCGGAGGGTATCGTGTATTTCTACGATGATCTCTACGGACACGATGCGAGGCTGGCGCAAACGCTGGCACGGAGTCGTCCACGGGTACAGTGACGCGCCGGTTCTGTTACATGTTCTGTGCGGCCCAACACTACCTACGCGGCTCGCATCGGCCGGATTTTCGACAACGCCTTCACCGTCTTGCCAGCCCGGGCTACGTGATAGATATCACACCGAAGCTGCGCGTTGAGCCAGCTCTGCGCACTCACGCCAAAAAACTTCTCGAGGCGTAGTGCGGTATCAACGGTCATATTTCTCTTGCCGTGGATGAGTTCATTGAGCCGCGCGTAAGTCACGCCAATCGATTTCGCGAGCTGTACCTGCGAAATCCCGAGCGGCTTTAGATAGTCGCCGAGCAGAATCTCTCCGGGATGCTGAGGCTCTCGCTCTTTTGGTACGCGAATCATGAATCAATTCCTCTGTGGTGTACCATCCAATGCATCGATACATGCGTCGGGGATGAAATGACGACGCTTACGTCAGTAGTGATAGTCCACGATCTGGACATCGCTTGCTCCATCATCCGTCCATACAAAGCAGATGCGATATCGGTCGTTGATCCGAATGCTGTGCTGTCCAGCGCGATCGCCCTTGAGTAATTCCAGACGATTGCCGGGTGGAATACGCAGGTCCTCCAATCGCACCGCGTCGTCGATTCGGTCGAGCTTGTCTCCGGCAGTGCGAGCTAACTCTTCGGGGCACGTCTTCCGAGCTGCCTTGGTAGAAAATCCATTGAAAACGTCTTCCGTACCGCGATTATGAAATGAGCGGATCACACATGGGTTCTCTGGTCCTACCTGTTTGCCTGTATTATATATCGATATACGATATATTGCAAGTGACATAAGTACCCCTGTTTTTGGCTGCTCGCCACGGACAGGGAACATCAGTCAGTATACGGACAATGGTCGTTCCCCATAGTACCGTATCCGTACCGGCGACATCCAATACCACACGCCGCTACGGGGTCTCACTGAACGGCTCCGCCATGCATTCGCTCGACCTATTAGACTTCCACCATGGCCATCATCTCGCGTGGCTTCCGCAGCCGGCGGCCTCCCGTGGATCCCTCCCGCGTTCCGCCGGGCCAGTATGTGACGAACGATTTTCCGGTTCTGTCAGCCGGCCCTACGCCGCACACTCCACTCGACAAGTGGACGTTCACGATCCGCGGCCTCGTCGACACACCGAAATCGTGGACGTGGGACGAGTTCGCCCGACTCCCGCACGAGGAGGTGAAGGTCGACATCCACTGTGTCACCAAGTGGACCAAGCTGGACACCATGTGGTCCGGCGTCGCGATCGATACGCTGCTGCACGGAATCGACATCGGTAAATCGAAGTACGTCACGGCATTCTGTGACGGTGGCTACACCACGAACGTTCCGCTTGCGGATCTCGTCAACGGACAGGCGTGGATTGCAGTCGGCTACGACGGAGCGCCGCTGCATCCGGAACACGGCGGACCCGCGCGTTTGCTCGTGCCGCATCTCTACTTCTGGAAGAGCGCCAAGTGGGTGCGTGGACTCGAGCTGCGCGATCACGACGTTCCCGGATTCTGGGAAGTGAACGGCTACCACGACTACGGAGATCCATGGAAGGAGCAGCGCTACCAGGGCGACTGATCTGGCGCTCGGCGCGCGTCGTCGAGATAATCGAGGAGACGCCGCGCGTGCGCACGCTTCTGCTGGACTGCCCGGACTGGCCCGGTCATCTCGCAGGCCAGCACGTGGACGTGCGGCTCACTGCAGACGACGGCTACCAGGCGGAGCGCAGTTATTCCATCGCGTCAGCGCCTGCCGATGAAGTACTCGCGCTTACCGTGGAGCGCATCGACGACGGCGAGGTGTCACCGTACCTCGTAGGCGAGCTGCGCGTCGGGGATGAGATGGAGCTGCGCGGACCGATCGGCGGCTATTTCGTATGGAGCAAGATGCGTGGTGGTCCGCTGCTCCTGCTGGCCGGTGGGTCCGGCATCGTGCCACTGCGCTGCATCATGCGCCAGCGTGCTGCGGTGATGAGCGACGCTCCGATCAGGTTGTTGTACTCCGTGCGCTCGCAACACGAGATCATATATCGTAAAGAACTGGATCAGTTCGCTCGTAACGGAGTCGAAGTGATCTACACGCTCACCCGCGAGTGGCCCCCCGAGTGGACAGGATACCATCGCCGCGTCGACGGCGATATGCTGCGCGAGATCGCGTGGCCCGCCAGCGAGCGTCCGCTGGCGTACGTCTGCGGACCGACCGCGTTCGTCGAGCGTGGAGCGAGCGAACTGGTGTCATTGGAGTACGAGCCGGACAGAATCAAGACCGAGCGATTCGGTCCGACCAACGACAGCACGATCGTCGACCGATCGGCGCGCCAGAACAAATCACCAATCACATGAGTCGCTGACGCAACGAGTGCAGCCCGCGGATTCCCGAAGGCTGCACTCGTTTCGCTTCACGGAGCCGCATCAATGTCCGCGCGGCCACCCGTGATTCTGCTGGTTCGATTGGTCGGTGCCGGGGAGCGTCTTGCCCGTGCGGCTCGACTGACTTGATTGAGTCGACGTCGTTGGAAGTGTCTTTCCCGACTGCGCATGACCGCTCTGGTATCCACCGTTCGGTGTCACACGATCGGGATAACGTTGCCGAGTCGGATAGCTGGTGGAGCGCTGCGGAGCGGGTAGCGCCTTTCCACCCTGCACACCGCGGTCACCATACACTGGCTGCCGATACACGGGTTGATACACCGGCTGCTGGACGATCACCGTCTGCGGATACGTGTTGTATCGACCGTAATTGCCGTACTGTCCATCCTGACCGTAGCTGCCGTACCGGCCGTAGTTGCCATCCGGCTGCCAGAATGCTGCTACGTCATACGCTCCAGCGCCGCCCTGCGCGTCGCGAATGCGGACCACGGTCGTGTATCCGTTCTGCGCCGTGGGCTGCTCGATGACGTCGGCCCTGCCGCGCCCCTCGCGCATCTGCACAGTCACGTAGCCGTCGACCGGTGGAACCGCACTCATCGCTCGCGTGTTGTCGTAACCGGTCATCTCGCGCGGCCCCATCGCCATCACGGAAGCGCGGCCACCCTGCATCTGAACGCGGATCTCCTGATCCACATTGCCGCGCCACTCGAACAGCTCGCGCTGAGTCGAGCGCTGCGCGTTCGCGGGGGCGGATATTGTCAGCGCCGCGAGTGGGATTGCGGCAACGCTTGCTACTCTGAGAACAGAACCAACGAATCCTGCCTTCATGACAACCTCCTGTTGTCTTGCACGCTCTTGTTCAGAGTCGTGCTCCTGCATTCACACGATTGGACGTGGAGAACAGCGCTTGCGTTAAGGTATTTTCGGTCATTTCGAGAGTGAAAATCGGCTCCTTCCTGTCATGAAGATGACATTTAGTTCAGACAGGATCACTTGTGTCACGCCGGCACCGTCCGTGCGTTTGCGCTGGTCGCGCGACTTTGGCATGCAAGGCGCATATGACGCGCACGAGGCGCCTTCACATTCGACCGCGTGCCGCGTCCAACCAACAGACACAACTCGAGAGGATGACTTCCATGCGCTTTCGCACATTCAGTTTCGCCGCAGCGGTTGCGATGCTCGCGGCTTCCGTGGCCTGCACCGACAACACGTCACCGTCCAACAGGTCGGCCGGCGGGACATATGACCTCCAAACGGTGAACGGGACGTCGCTGCCGTATTCGTACAACACGAGCTCGGGTACGCTCACGATCGAGAGCGACATCTACACGCTCAACAACGACGGTACGTACAACGAAGCGATCAGTGAGACGGTCTCCAACGGTTTCAGCAATACACCGACCAGCGATGCAGAGGCCGGAACGTGGTATCAGAGCGGGAACGCTGTCGTGTTCTCGCCAAACTACAGCACGCAGGGCAACTACACGCAATACACCGGAGCGCTCTCAGCCGGCGGAACATTCAGCCACAGCTCGATAACGTTCTCGTACAATGGAGTGGTGTGGGTGTACAACCACACATGATGACGCGCAGCTCGTTACGCCTGGATCAGCGGGATGCCATAGATCGCCAATGTTCGTGGGCCGGCACGCGCTCGGCGCTGCTATCTGTCGCCGAGCGCGGCCAGCCGTCGATCCAGAAAGCGCTGCTCCTGCAACTGAGTCGCAAGGCTTCTCGCGGTCTTGTAAGATATGATTGCTTCGTCTCTCCGACCCGCACGCAATAACAGCGCGCCCCGCGCCGAATGCGCGAGATAGTATCCCGCAAGCTCTCCGTGCTGCATCAGACTATCGATCAGCTCCAGTCCACGCGTCTCGCCATCCCGCATCGCGATCGCCACCGCGCGGTTCAGCTCGACCACCGGCGATTCGTGAATCCGCAGGAGCACGTCATACAGTCCTACGATCTCGCCCCAATCAGTCTCCGCCGCCGTTCTCGCTTCTGCGTGCACCGCTGCGATCGCCGCCTGCAACGCATAGGGCCCGACCCTTTGCGATGCGAGAGCGCGCGTGGTGAGCGTGATCCCTTCGCGGATCTTCGCCTGGTCCCAGAGTGTGCGGTCCTGATCGTCCAGCAGAATCGGCTCACCGTCACCAGCGATGCGTGCGACCCGTCGCGAGTCGTGCAACAACATGAGCGCGAGCAACCCATCCACCTCCGAATCTTCATGAAGCTCGGCGAGCATCCGCGCAAGGCGAATCGACTCGGCGCACATGTCTGCGCGCGTCAGCTCGTCGCCGAACGTCGCTGAATAGCCTTCGTTGAAGATCAGATAGATGACCGCGAGCACGGCGTCGATTCGCTCCGGCAACTCGGCCTGCCCCGGGATCTCATACGGAATTCGCGCGTCCCTGATCTTGTTCTTCGCGCGCACTACGCGTTGCGCAAGCGTCGGAGCCGGTACGAGAAAGGCGCGCGCGATCTCTTCCGTCGTGAGCCCGCCCACGGTTCTGAGCGTGAGCGCAACCTGTGCCTCGATTGCGAGCGCCGGGTGACAGCACGCGAAGATGAGTCGCAGTCTGTCGTCGGGAATCTCATCGTCATCGCCACCGTGAACGCTGATCGGGACGTGCGATTCCAACTCCGCCGCTATCTCTGCGTGCCTGGCGTCGAACCTCGCACGACGCCTGATGTGATCTATCGCGCGAAAGCGTCCGGCGCTTACCAGCCAGGCGCGAGGATTCGCCGGCACGCCGTCGACTGGCCATCGCTCCAGCGCCGCGGCAAAAGCGTCGTGCAACGCTTCTTCCGCAACGTCGAAGTCGCCTAGCAACCGGACGAGTGTTGCCAGGACGCGGCGCGAGTCGGACCGGTAAGTGCTCTCCACAATCTCTCGCGCACGCGTCGAAGCATCCGTCATTGCATTCGAGCCGCTGTCAGCTGTTGAATACCATGATGGGCCGTACTTCTACCGAGCCAAGTTTGGCGCCTGGAATTCTGCCTGCGACCTGCAGTGCGTCGTTCAGATCCTTGGCCTCGATCAGATAATATCCGCCGAGCTGCTCCTTCGTTTCTGCGAACGGACCGTCGGATGTGATCGTCTTCCCGTTGCGAACGCGGATCGTCGTGGCCGACGACGTTGGCTGGAGCGCGTTACCGCCGATGAAATGCCCGCTGGCCTTGATGTCCTCACCGAACGCGTTGTACTCTCCCATCACCTTGCCCATCTCGTCCGGCGACATTTTCTGCCAGAGCGATTCCTCGTCGTAGATCAAGCAGAGGTACTTCATAATCGGCCTCACTGAAAGGGTGATTTCCTGCATCTTCGTCCGATAGTCGAGCGACCCGGCACAAAATCGACAGTTGGCAAAAAGAAACAGCTGTTACGCCCATCTCGCCCCGGTGAACGGCAGATAGATTTCACAAAACCTGCTTCCTTGCACCCATTTCGCCGAGAGAACGATGAGAGTAATCATCCGTACAGCTGCCGCCGTCGCATTGCTATTCACCGCCGCGGCTGTCTCAGGCGCACAGAAGACCACGCAGCTTGGCACGGGTGGCGGCGGCAGCCCGCACGTCAAGACGGACTGGACGATCGGCACTGCACACATCTCGATCTCGTATGGCCGCCCTGCGTTGAAAGGCCGTGCCGAGGCGACGTTGATGCCAACTGGCAGGCCATGGCGTACTGGCGCGGATGAAGCGACGGTGCTCACCACGGACAGGAGACTCACCTTTGGATCTGTCGCCCTCGCCCCCGGAAGCTACACCATCAATACAGTGCCGGGCGCAGCGTCGTGGCAGCTGGTACTGGGCAAGCTGGGCAGCCCCAAGCAGTGGGGAATACCGTATAAGAAGGAGCTGGAGATCGGCCGCGCCCCGATGGTACTTGGCAAGACCGCGGCGCCGGTCGAGCAGCTGACCATTTCCATCGATGCCGAAAGATCCGGAAGTGGCGGACTTCTCCGCATCGAGTGGGGGAGCACGAGCGCGGCGACAATGTTCACGATCGGATCGTAAACCGGATCGGTGCGCGCGCCGCAGCGTTACGCCATCATGGCGCGGCTGCGGTCGCGCCCTTGATCCTTTTCGCAAGATTATCGCCGATTCCCATTGCAATGAGGCCCACGAGAAGGTGCAGAACCTGGATCACCCAGTGCGCCGATCCCTGCATCAGCGCTCGCTGAGTCATGCCGAGCGCGAGGACCACGATTCCCCAGATGAAGCCAAGCGCAATGAGGCCACCGGATTGATGTGCAGCTATGGCGACGCCGGCGAGAACCCAGAGCGCGATCACGAACAGCACGCCGATCAGCATGTGTGCGTTCACCAGCTGCAGCGCATGGCCGGTCCAGAAGAACAGGCCCAGTATGATCAGTATCAAACCGAACAGACGCACGACAATCTGCGCCACTGCGGTAGTCGTCCTCATCAATTGATTCTCCTCTTGGTCGATGCGGAACTGCAAACTCTCGGGGAACGATGGGGCAGATACTTTGGGTACGTCAAGTATCTGGCCGGGTCAATTATCGCGAATCTTCTGGAAGTGACCCGGAATGTGGTGTCGATGCGTCATCGAGCGTATAACTACATATGACCAAATAGACACGCACATGCCGATCCATTCCGAGTTCTTTTTCTTTACCTCGGCGTTCGTACTGGGAGTCGTAGCCGGAATGCGCAGCATGATGGCACCGGCGGTACTGGCGCTGACGCTGTGGCGTCGTCCGGAATACGTCCCCGCCAGTGCGCCGGCGCAGTGGCTTGCGCTCTTTCCCGTCGCCGCAGTGCTTGGCATCGCGGCGCTGGGCGAGCTTGTAGCCGACAAGCTGCCGATGACACCAAACCGTACCGCGCTCGGGCCATTTGTAGTCAGGCTCGTGACCGGCTCGATCACAGGGGCTGCGCTGGTGCAGGTGGGGGGAATCAATCCCTGGGCCGGAGCGGCATGCGGCGCAGTCGGCGCGATTGCCGGGACGTTCGGAATGTTTCACCTACGCAAGTTTGCCGGGCGCGTTACCGGAATCAGCGATCCGTACATTGGTGCGATCGAGGATGTGGTTGCGATCGCGATTGCGGCGACGGTCGTTGCGCGGCTCGTGGGGTGATGGCGCGCGGGTAAATCCGCGGTTCATCCAATTCTGATCTCACGTGAAGGGGCCAGGCGCGGATTTATCCGCCAATTCCGATCTCACCTGAAAGGGCCCGGCGCGGATTTATCCGCCAATTCCGATCTCACCTGAAGGGGCCAGGCGCGGATTTATCCGCGCCCTACTACTACGGCCTCGGCGAAACGCGCGGCGCCAGATGTAGTGTGCGAGAAGAACAGCGACGGCTCCAGCATCTCCAGTTCGAGCAGTACGAAGCCAGCATCGGTTTCTATTCCATCCACGCGCGCGTACAGCCACGGCGATGGCGCGACATCGAGCACGCGCTGCGCGGCCCGTATGACTTCACCGTCCGGCTGGTCGGTGATCGACCGGCCGCCAAATCCGGTCTGAACACGAAAATCTCCTTCGGTTGGCATCTTCCGCACCGCGTGACTGAAGTCGCCATCGATGAACATCAGCGACCACTCGCCTCGTGTCTGGATCTCGGGCATGAACGGCTGCACCATTACATCACCAGCATCGAGTGACTCGGCGAATTGCACGCCGACGTCGAGCACCGTGGCGTGCGACACGCGCCATGTGCGGGTGGCGGCCGCGGAGATCACCGGCTTGACCACAGCATCCATCCATCCACGCTCCGCGAGCAGGCCGCCGAGGTCGGGCTTGGTGCCCTTCTCCAGCCATTCGGTGGGAACGATGGACACGCCCGCCCGCTCCAGATCACGGAGATACGTCTTTTCCATGTTCCAGCGCAGCACCGCTGGCGGATTCCACATCGGAGCGCCCGCGGCCTCGAGCGCATCGATCCATGCCCGAAATTCCGCGGCGTGGTGATGGTAATCCCACGTCGAACGAATGATTATCGCGTCAAAAGCGGCCCAATCGACCGATGGGTCGTTCCAGATCGCAGCGGCGACCCGAGCACGACGTCTTTCCAGCTGGGCGACCGCGAGCTGGTCATCCGGAGTCAGGTCCGGGTGAGCGGTTGAAGTAACGAATGCAATGTTCACCAGACAATGATTTCATGATGCCGCTCCAGGAACAAGTGCCAGCGACAAGAGCCAGGAACAAGTCTCGGGGCAAGTGCGAAGTGCGCGCCGATTGTCCATATTTTACGCGGACGAATTCACCGTAGCTCTCGTTGCCGTTTCAGTGCCCGAATATCGGCGAAAACTGGCAAAATCATCGCTGGATCTGAGGCAGGAATGAAAAGAATCGCTCTTGTAGTCGCTGTGGCATTGGGATCGGTCGCCCCGCAACTCACCAACGCTCAGACCGCCCAGGACGTCGCACGCTGGCAGAAGGAGGCGCAGAGCGTCACGATCACCAGGGACGACTGGGGGATCGCGCACGTCCGCGGGAAGACCGACGCGGATGCTGTCTTTGGGATGATCTACGCGCAGGCGGAGGACGATTTCAATCGCGTCGAGACCAATTACCTGAACTCGATGGGACGTCTCGCCGAAGCGGAAGGCGAGCCGGCGATCTATCAGGATCTTCGCATGAAGCTTTTCATCGACCCTGATTCGATGAAGACGCTGTATGCGTCGAGCCCCGAGTGGCTCAAGAAGCTGATGAACTCCTGGGCTGACGGCCTCAACTATTACATGTACAAGCACCCCGACGTGAAGCCGCGCGCGATCAAGCACTACGAGCCGTGGATGGCGCTGTCGTTCAGCGAAGGGAGCATCGGCGGTGACATCGAGCGCGTGAACCTCAAGCAGTTGCAGGCATTCTACGGTGGCGGTCCGGTAACCGCCGAGCCGGCGTCGGGTGTTCTCCCGCCGCCCGAGCCGGGCGGATCGAATGGAATGGCGGTTGCTCCGTCGAATACAAGAGATCACCATGCGCTGTTGTTGATCAACCCTCACACGTCGTTCTTCTTCCGATCTGAATTGCAGATGACGAGCGATGAGGGACTCAACGCGTACGGTGCCGTGACGTGGGGCCAGTTCTTCGTGTACCAGGGCTTCAACACGCGCGTCGGCTGGATGCACACATCGAGTGCCGTGAATGCGGTATCGGAGTTTCTCGAGACCGTCGAGAAGAAGGGCGATCGCTTCTACTACAAGTATGGGAACGAAGAGCGGCCGATGGTGACCAGGACGATCACCGTGCCATACATGACCGCAAGCGGAATGGCCAGCAAGACGTTCACCGCCTATTACACGCTCCATGGTCCCGTCATAAGAAAGAGCGACGGAAGATGGGTGACGATCGAGCTGATGCAGCGCCCGCAGATCGCGCTCATCCAGTCGTACATGCGCACCAAGGCGATGAACTACAAGGAGTACGAGAAGACGATGGAGTTGCACGGCAACTCGTCCAACAACACCATCTACGCAGACGCCGACGGCAACATCGCGTACTGGCATGCGAACTACATTCCACGTCGCGACACGTCGTTCGACTGGACTCATCCGGTTGACGGCAGCAATTCCAGGACCGCCTGGGGTCCCGTGTTGTCCGTTGCGGAAACGCCGCATCTGCTGAATCCAAAGAACGGCTGGTTGTACAACAGCAACAACTGGCCGTGGTCGGCAGCCGGCGCGTACAGCCCCAAGCAGAAGGACTTCCCGAGCTACGTCGATGTCGGAGTCGAGTCTGCACGCGGCCTGCATGCGATCCGCGTTCTTTCCGACAAGAAGGATTTCACGATCGAGTCGTTGCGTGCAGCCGCGTATGACAGCTATCTGCCAGCGTTCGCGATCATGGTTCCACCACTGGTCAAGGCGTGGGACGATGCTCCTTCTTCCAATCCGCTCAAGGCGAAGCTCGCCGAGCAGATCGCCGTCCTGCGCAAGTGGGATTACCGTTGGGGCGTCAATTCAATTCCAACGTCGCTGGCGGTATTCTGGGGCACGGAGCTTGGCCATACGAACCGCCACGCAACCGCGGGAATGTCGCCGGAGAAGTACGCGGCCAATGAGGCGACTCCGCAACAGCAGCTGGAAGCTCTCGCTGCCGCGTCCGACAAACTCACAGCGGATTTCGGAACGTGGAAGACGCCGTGGGGCGACATCAATCGCTACCAGCGCAACAACGGTGACATCGAGCAGAAGTTCGATGACTCCAAGCCAAGCATCCCGGTCGGCTTCACGTCGTCGCTGTGGGGCTCGCTGGCTTCGTTCGGCGCCCGCCCATATCCGGGAACCAAAAAGTGGTACGGCACCAGCGGCAACAGCTTTGTCTCGGTAGTCGAGTTTGGCGACAGCGTGCGCGCGGTGGCGATCACGGCTGGTGGCGAGAGCGGCCATCCGAGCTCTCCGCACTTCAACGACGAAGCGGAACGGTATGCGACCGGTAATCTGAGACCGGTCTACTACTATCCATCGCAACTGAAGGGACATACGGAGCGGGTGTATCATCCGGGGAACTAGCGGAGCCCGTTTCACTTGGTGAAACATGCGCCGGTCGCTACCATGTGGATGGATGGCGCGACCGACGCATGACACGTAAGATTCCCGTATGGCCACGTCGTATCGATCGATAGTCTCGCTGCTTCTCGCACTCGGCGCCGCGCCAGTGCTCCCCGCCCAATCCCGGCCCGCTCCGACTGTAACGTCGGACGGAATATTGCAGAGCAAGCGTCCCATTCCGGGCTCCGTTTACGAATCGCCCGCGTTTACGCGCGCCGTTCTGAAGGGAACGCGCACGCGCACCGGCGTGCCGGGCCCGAACAGCTGGGTTCAGCACGCGCGCTACAAGATCGATGCGAAGCTGGATCCCGCGACCAATACTGTCAGCGGGTCCGAGCACGTCGTCTATCTCAACAACTCACCGGATACGCTCCCGTATCTGATGGTGCATCTGTACCAGAACGTGTTCCGCCCCGAGAGCCAGCGCAGGGACGCAGCTCCGATTACCGACGGGATCAAGCTCGCGCGCGTCGCAGTGGAGGGAACGCAGCTTGCGCAGCAGAGCCAGAGTCAGGGCAGACGCGCCCGCGGATCTGCGAATGCAGCCGGCTACAGCGTGGATGGTACCGTCATGCGGATCGCGCTCGCCAGGCCGCTCATGCCGCACGACAGCGTGTCGCTCGATTTTGCGTGGTCCTACAATCCCGCGATGACTCCGTCCGATGGAAGGGAAGGGCGCGACGATCATCTCTATTTCATGGGATACTGGTATCCGCAGATCGCAGTGTACGACGACGTCGATGGCTGGGTCGCGGATCAGTACGTGCTGCAGGCGGAGTTCTACATGGAGCCCGCGGACTACGACGTCACGGTCACCGCACCGCGCGGTTGGGTCGTCGGTGCTACGGGATCGCTCCAGAACGCGGACGCGATCCTCAGCTCCACTGCGCGCGCGAAGCTCGCCGAGGCTCGGCGCAGCGGCAAGGTCGTGACGATCAGTACGCCGAGTGATGGTGCTGCAGCGTTCGCGAGCAGAGCACCGATGGTGACGTGGCACTTCACCGCGCCGGATTTACGTGATTTCGCATGGGGCGCCAGCGATCGCTATGTGTGGGACGCCACTCGCGCACTCGTGGCCGACTCCGGCCAGAAGGCCGATACCGTCGACATCTTCAGCTTCTATCGCATAAGTCCGGCTGCTGCGGCGTGGGCGGTTGGTGGCGCGCGGTACACTCGCGATGCCATCGAACAGCTTTCCGCGTATCTGTGGAAATACCCGTGGCCGACGATGACGTCGATGGAAGGCGTCCTGACCGGCGGCGGCATGGAGTATCCGCGCATGACGTTGATGCAGCCATGGGCCGATACGTTGTCACTCGCTGGCGACCTCATGCACGAGACCGGACACATGTGGTTCCCCATGATGGTCGGATCCAACGAGACGCGCTATACCTGGATGGACGAAGGATTCACGCAGTTCGACGAGGCGCAGGGATTGCGCGTGCTGTACGGAGAGCCGCGCAAGGGCGGTCGCATCGCGGACACCGAGCAGGGTCAACGCCTGCTGTACACACGCACGGCTGCTGCGGGTGACGACCAGATATTGATGACGCGCGGCGATCTGTTTCCGCCGGCGACGTACAACATCATGTTCTACGACAAGACGGCGCAGGTTCTCGCCGCCTTGCGCGGCATGTTGGGTGAGCCGACGTTCCACCACGCATTCCGCGAATACGGCAAGCACTGGGTCGGCAGGCATCCGTATCCGAACGACTTCTTCAATGCGATGGATGCTGGCGCCAAGCAGGATCTCAGCTGGTTCTGGAACACGTGGTTCTACAATGCATGGCCTCTGGATCAGGCAATTACGAGCGTGACTCCCGACGCAAACGGCGTCGCGATAACGATCGAGGATCACGGCCTTGCACCGATGCCGGTGAAGCTGGCCGTCACACGCGCCGACAGGACTGTGCAACGTATCGACATCCCGGTGGATGTCTGGCTCAATGGCGCACGGAGTTACGTTGCGCACGTTGCGGCGACACCAGGAGTAGTACGCGTCGAGATCGATCCGGACGGATTGTTTCCGGATATCAACCGCAAGAACCAGGTGTGGATTAAATAATCCCCGCTGTACGACGACGATCCCGGCGCGTTTCGCGTCGGTGTCGCGCACGTGATCGCCCGCATCGGGGTGGGGCAGGCACGGAGGCCTGCCCCTACGGCTCGTTCGGTACCAGTGGCTTCACTCTCTTCCCCCACATCGCCGGCGGCGGCTCGTGCGTTGCCCGATCTACCGGATGCTCGGCGAGCATCTTCATCGCGGTAGCGACAGCCTGCTCCAGCTGAGCATCGTGTCCGTCGGCGACATCCTTCGGCCAGTTCTCGACGTCGATGTTCGGTGAAATTCCCTCGTTCTCCACCGCCCACGCCTTGCCGTCTTTCCTGAAGAACCCTCCGCGCGGTGCGTACATGATTCCGCCGTCGACGAACAGCGGCGTATCCCATATCCCCACCAATCCGCCCCACGTCCGTTTGCCAACGAGCGGACCGACGCCACGGAACTTGAACATGTACGGCATGAGGTCTCCGCCCGATCCCGACATCTCGTTGATGATCATCACCTTGGGACCCCAGATTCCAGCTGCCGGGCTCGTGAAGGGATACCTGTCACCGACCGGATTGTTGAAGTAGCCGTCGATCGAGCGCTGCAATACGTCGATGATGTAGTCCGCAGCCGATCCGCCACCGTTGTATCGCTCGTCGATGATCGCGCCCTTGCGATCCTGCTGCGCGAAATAGTATCTGTTGAAGCTGCTGTAGCCGCCCTCTCCAGTGTTCGGAAGATGCACGTACGCAAGCTGTCCGTGCGACAACGAATCGACGATGTGACGGTTGTGCTCGACCCATGCGCGCGCGCGCAACCCGGCGTCGTTCGCTATCGGAATCACATTCACCCGACGCGCTCCCTCCATCGTCGGGCGCGCACTGACTGTCACTTCCGTCTGGTGGCTCGCCGTTCCGTCGAATGCGCGGTAGATACTCTCCGGAGCGCGAACGGGGATTCCGTTTACCGCAAGTATGTAGTCACCGACGTGCACGTCCACACCAGGAGCCGTGAGCGGAGCGCGCAGCTCCGGATTCCAGCTGTCGGTTCCGTAGATCTTGGTGATTCTGTAATAGCCGTTCTCGACGGCGAAGTCTGCACCCAGCAACCCGACCGTTACACGCGGGACCGCCGGCATGTCGCCGCCACGCACGAACGAGTGGCCGATCGCTATCTCCGAGCCCATCATGTCGAGCAGATAGTTGAGATCCGCGCGGTGCATGACGTAGGGAAGCAGCTGTCCGTACATCTCCTTCATCTTCGGCCAGTCGGTTCCCTGCAGATTCTTCAGATAGATGTAGTCGCGCTGATTCCGCCATCCCTCATCGAAGATCTGCTTGAACTCCGCCTTGGGATCGACCAGCATGCTCAATTGCGCGTTGAGCTTCCCCTTGCCTGCTGCCGGTGAAGTCGGCGACGTCGCGTCGACGAGAAACAGCGCACCCGTCGGGCCCGGTGTGCGGTACAACAGCTTCTTGCCGTCGGCACTTACAAAGAACTGCTGCACGTCGTGCACGAAATCGGTCGCCTTGCGATCCTTCAATTCGTATCTGTGAAGCACGGCGCCGAAAGCGGGGTTGTCCTCGGTCCCCGTCTGCGGGACGTTCTCCATGAAGAACACTGTGCCCGCCGATCCGGCGCGCAACTGATCGTAACCACGCTCCGCGATTCCCGACACGTCTACTACACGCTGTTGCAGGCCGTCGAAGTCGATCACGACATTGCGACGCGGCGCGAGCATCGCCTTGAGCGAATCCGACATCGGTTTCTTCGTCGTGTCGGATGTCGCCGTATCAGCCGCTGCCGCCTTCCGTGCCCGCGGAGCGCGTGGTGGCATTCCCGGAACCGGTGGCTCACTCGGGATACCTGCATCCTCGTCGCTCTCGGGGAGCAACGGTGATGGATCGGTCTTCTTCAATACCGCGAGATACAGCGCATCGGTCTCGAGGTGTCCGTAGCTGGACATGTCGAGCCAGCCGGACCCGAGCCCAAAATCGGTGGAGGCGAGGAACCAGAGATACTTGCCGCTCGCGTCCCACGCCGGCGCCTTCGCGTCCGCGAGACCATCGGTCACCTGATGAGTCTTGCCGTCCGTAATGTCGTATACGAATATCGCGCGGTAGAGAGATGGAAGCCGTTTCGCGTACGCAACCCAGCGTGAGTCGGGACTCCATACCGGATCCAGTGACCGATCGGGTACCATGAACTCGTCACCGCCGATGTCGGTTGCCTTTCCGGTCGCGACGTCGACTACCCACAGCCGCAGATCGGTGTCCTGCAATACTATGTGCTTCCCGTCGGGCGACCACGACGGCGTGTAGTAGTGCGTCGGATGCGGCAGCGCGATCGAGCGCGCCGGCTTGCTTCCGTCGGCGGATGCGATGACCAGCTGATACTCGCCCGATTTGTCGCTGAAGTATGAGATCCACTTGCCATCCGGCGACCATGCCGGATCTCGCTCCGCGGATCCGCTCGATTGCGTCATGTTGCGCACGTCGCCCTTCTCGGCGGGGACCGTGAAGATCTCGCCACGCGCTTCGATCGCCGCACGCTTGCCGGTCGGCGACAGCGCGATGCTTGCGATGTTGCGCGATACGTCCTTCCACTGCGGCATCATCCATGGGAAATCGCCGGCCACGTTGATGTTCACCACGTGTTCGCGACCGGTCTTCGGATCCAGCTCGTGAACGTAACCGCCCTGCTCGAACACAATCGCGTCGGCGTCCGCGTCCAGCGTCTTGACATCGAAGTCCGAGAAATCCGTTATCTGCTTCACCTGCTTCGACTGCATGTCGTACGACCACACGTTCGACACACCATCACGATCCGAGAGGAAGTACACCATATGGTTGCCGTACCAGACCGGATACATCTCCTTGGAGTTCGGACGCGGTACCGTGTCGACAGCCAGCGTCCTGGTATCCATGATCCAGATCGGACGATTCTGGCCACCGCGATAGTTGCGGCGCTCCTCGTCCCACGAGTTGTTCATCCTGTAGGCGATGTGCGCGCCATCGGGCGAGATGTGTCCCTGATAGGCGCGATACATCGGCATCGCGACCGACGGCCCGCCTTCGACCGGAACCGTGTACCATCTGGGCTCGGGCGTCGGAAGATTGGATGATCGCGTCGACGAGTACACGATCGACTTGCCGTCCGGCGTCCATCCCTGCACCTCATCCGGTGCAGGATGCCATGTCAGCCGCTGCGGCTCACCACCCGCCGCGGGCACGACGTACACGTCGGTGTTGCCTGCATACTCCGCGCTGAACGCGATCAGCCGCCCGTCGGGGGAGAAATGCGGCGACGACGTCTGTCCCTGGAAACTCGTCAGTCGCTGCGCAGAGCCGCCCGCACGCGGAACGACCCAGATGTTGTTCGCATACGCGAAGGCGATCTGTGTTGCACTGACGGTAGGTGAGCGGAGCATACGCGTCTGAGCCGGCGCGATTGCCGGAATGAACCAGACGATGGACGCGAGGCAGATGGCGCGACGCATGGCGGCGGGAGTGGGAGTTGGCGTGTCGGCGATCATGAACAGCTGCAAGGATCAGCTGCGAAAATGCACACGCCTTTCACCCGCCGCTAGAGACGGAATGCCGAGCGGTTGCAGGACCGCCGCGAGCGGCTCGGCATCCCTGGCTGCTACATGGAGATATTCGTGTTTGTCGTGTATCGGTAACCTGACGGTATCTCGAACAACGCCGCCGGCTGCGGGCCCAGCCTGACGGTCGTTATCGCCATCGAGCGCGTACTGGTGTGCTGGATTCCCTTCTCATTGACCGTGCTTGCCTTCATCTCGGTCCGCAATGGCGTCCCCTCGAGTGCCTGAGCGCGCACCCTGGTCTCCTCTTGGACGAAGTCGGCGTCGGTTTGTGCTTCCGCTGTAGCGGCGTGTTCGAGCAGCGCCATGATCGGGTTGTTCCCGAGATCGAGCCCCGGGCTGACCCAGTAGTCGGTAACGACTGTGTGATGCTCGGTTCCACCGTCGAACCCCATCGCAACGATGTGCACATCGAACCGCTCGGTAATCCGGATCTGCTCCGTTCCGTAGCCGAGTAGCTTCTGTCCCGTCGCTACACGCGCGAACGAGATCCTGGTGTTCTGCACCTTGAACTTGACGAGGGGCGACACCGCCTTGAGCGACGTCCCGATGATCCGCTCGAAATTCGGTGAGCTGATCTGACTCACTTCCTTGCGATCGGGATGTACGGACAGCATCCGCTTCCCGCCATCGGTGAGAATGATGTAGTCGTGCGAGTCGTTCCTGTCCATGTCGATGCGGGTGCGATCGCCATGCACCCGGACAGTCCCATTGGTCTCGGAGCCGGACTCGTCCCTCGTGGTGAACGTGTACATGTAGTCGCCAGCTGGCGGCGGTGTTGGTACGTCGCGACATGAACGCGTCGCGCTGTTACCCGCCAGAGTGGCACCGATTAGCATCGCAATTGTACCGATCATCTCTCCCCCTGTTGTTCCACACGAACCGCTACGCCAGATGGGTCACCGCAAACAGATATACGGTTCGCGGAGCAACCGGGGAGGGCATGGTCCATGCAGCCCTCATACGTGCCGATTCAGCTCCGGAGGAGAGATGGACAAGCGGGAAAAGCCAGCGCCGAACGATCGTTCCAAAACAGATTCGACAGCCGGGACAAAGAAGCCGGTGCGCCCCGATCCACCCCGCACCACAAGGGGCAAGTGGACTGTACCGAAATTCGGGTCCGCCGGCAGTGGCGGAGCGGAGCTGGAGCCCGGTCCGGAAAAAGATTGATCGTGTAGCTGAACGTGTAGTTGCGTATTCTTCACGTAGCGGCGAGGTACACACTTCGCCGCCAGGGTCTCCCTGCAACACGATCCATCCGCACAGGAGCGATCAGGAATGGCCAGCGCGACAACTACCAAGGCGACACACAAGTCACCGCACCTCGCGGCGCCAGATATCAACCCGTCGTTCACCAAGGGTGTCTTCCTCGGTGAGATTCGCGAGGATCTGGTCTTTCCGTTCCCGGTGATGTCGCCGGAAGAGACCGAGTCGCTTCGCATGATCATCGACGCGTTGCGCTCCTTCGCTGCCAGCAACATCGACTCGGCGAAGATGGACCACGACGGGAAGTTTCCTGACGAAGTCCGACACGGATTGCACGAGCTCGGTCTCATGGGCCTCAACATTCCGGAGGAGTACGGCGGCTTCGGTGCATCGGCCACGGTGTTCAACCGCGTCTTCGGAGAGCTTGGCGGAACCGATCCTGCGCTCACCGTCTATTTCGGTGCGCACGAGTCGATCGGGTGCAAGGGGATAACGCTCTTCGGGACCGACGAACAGAAGAGCGAGTGGCTTCCGCGTTGCGCGACGGGCGAGATAGTCGCAGGGTTCTGTCTCACCGAGCCTGGCTCCGGCTCCGACGCACAGGCGATGGCATCAACCGCCGTACTCAGCGACGACGGAACGCACTACGTGCTCGACGGCAGAAAGATTTGGATCTCGAACGCCGGCTACGCCGGCATGTTCACGGTCTTCGCCAAGGTGCCGGTGATGATCGATGGCAACATCAAGAAACGCGTCACGGCCTTCATCGTCGATGCACACAGCGATGGCATCATACTCGGTCAGCCAGAGCAGAAGATGGGCATCAAGGCGTCCGACACGCGCACGGTCACGTTCGAAAAGGTACGCGTTCCCGTTGGAAACGTGCTCGGTGAAGTGGGACAGGGATTCCACATAGCGCTCGAAATTCTCAACTCGGGCCGGCTGGGCCTCGCTGCGGGATCGTCACGCGGTGCGCGCCGGATCATGACCGAAGCCGCCAGATACGCCAACCAGCGCGAGCAGTTCGGCAGATCGATCGGCTCGTTCGAGATGATCCAGCGCAAGTTCGCGCAGACCGCCGCCGACATCTACGCCGCCGACTCCGCGGTGATGCTCACGTCAGAGATGATGGACCGCGGCGCGATAGACTTCTCGCTCGAGACCGCCGCGTGCAAGGTGTTCGCGTCGGAGCTCGCAGTGCACGCAGCGAGCGAAGCAATGCAGATCGCCGGCGGAATCGGATACTCGAAAGAATTCCCGTACGAGCGTGCGATGCGCGACTCACGCATCAACATGATCTTCGAGGGCACCAACGAGATCCTTCGCGCGCTGATCGCGTTGAGCGGTCTGCAACAGCCCGGTGAGCGCCTCAGGAAACTTGGCTCCGCATTCAAGGACCCGCTCCACTCGATGGGGGAGATCAGCTCGTACATCGCGGGACGTGCGAAGCGCGTTGTGAAGAAACCGGAATTCACACGCGTGCATCCGTCGTTGGCCAAGGAGGCGGATCGCGTCGCGACGCTGATTCACACTCTCGCGCTCGCTGTCGAGAGCGCAGTGATGAAGCACGGCAAGAAGATCGTCGAGCGGCAGTTCATTCAGGAGCGAATGGCCGACGCTGCGATCGGCATCTACATGAGCACCGCCGTGCTGTCGCGAACGACCTGGGAGATCGAGCGCGCCGGAAGCGTCGATGCTGTAAAGCCGGAGATGGACTGCGCGCGCCTCTTTCTGGCGGATCGTTATCGCCAGGTGCGTCGCTCGATCCGACGCATATCACGCAACCAGGACGATCGAATGAAAGCCGTCGCCGAGCGCGTGCTGGAGACGTCCGAAGCAGCACCGATAGCGCCGTCGGATCGCGTGTAGTGTCGGTTTGACTAGTCTGGTCAGACCATATACTGTTAATGCATGCGCGACACGTATTCCCTGTATGAGGCCAAGGCCAAGCTATCCGCGATAGTTCGTCAGGTGCGGGAGGGCCATCCGGTCGTGGTCACTTTGCATGGCGAGCCGGCGGTGGAGATTCGGGCCGTGTCGGGTGTGCGAGAAGGCATCGACGCCAAACTTGAGAGGATGGCCGAGCGCGGGGAACTCCTGCGTCCCAGTGGTCCTCGACGGTCTTTCCCCAGGCTTGCTCGGCGGCCAGGTGCGGTCGATCGATTTCTTGCTGATCGAGGCGAATGACGCAAGGAAGCAAGTCCGGAGTCGCCTACGTCGACACGTCGTGTCTGGTAGCGGTTGCTCTGGGTGAGCGTGGCGCGTCCGCACTCGACCGTCGGCTGAGTACATTCGGCGAGCTCGTCTCTTCCAACCTGCTCGAAGCTGAATTGCGGGCCACGTTGACGTGCGAAGGCGTCGTTCTGGATCCGGGCTTTCTCGCGGACATGTCGTGGGTGCTTCCTGCCCGTCCGCTGAGTGCGGAGATCGAGCGCGTAGTGGCCGCTGGCTACATACGGGGCGCCGATTGCTGGCATCTGGCAGTGGCGTTGTACATCGCGGATGATCCTGCCGAAATCACCTTCCTCACCCTGGACAACAAACAGCGCGAGGTTGCGCGGTTGCTGGGCTTTGGTATCTGACCTACGCCTGCTACCCGGCCTTCCTCACCCCGAATCTGATTTCCATCTGAGGTCTGGGCTCTGCTCGTTCAGGTTCGTCGAGCTCGGTGGACTCGTCCACCAGGTGGCTCAGCTTGTAGAAGAGGTGGAGGGCCTGGATCGGGGCGATGTGGCTGGTCGGGCCGGCCTTGGCTATCACGGTCGCTTCCTCGCGAACGATACGTGGAAGCTGCCGAGCCTGCGGGAGGGCCAGGAGCCGGTAGATCTCTATAGAGTGGCGGGCCAGCAATGCTGCGCAGAGGGCGTCAAGGAAGGCTAGCACAAGTTCTCCGTCTGTCAGGTCTTAATGTACATATTGCAACTATTATCGGCAAAATGGAAGGGGAATTAATCACAAAGTGGTAACAATTCGAGCAGGATTCGGTCTCTTCATTATCGGCCCCCAGAGGTCGCCGACGGCCTCGAGACGGCCTGGCAGGGTGCGGATCGTGAAGTCTCTGGGATCGAGAGCGGGCGTCAGCTCGTCCCAGCGAAGGGGGGTGGATACCGATGCCTCCGGACGAGCCCGTACGCCATAGGCGGCCGCGATGGTCTTGCCGCGGGCGTTCTGGCCAAAGTCCACGTAGATCTTCGAGCTGCCACGCTTGCTTATGGGCCTCACCACCGTAGCGGACTGCGGATGCGCACCGGCAACCGCCTCGGCGATCAGGCGCGGGACGCGCTCCGCTACGGCGTCCGTGGAGTTGGGCGGAAGCGGGATGACGATGTGGATTCCGGTGGCGCCGGATGTCTTGACTCCCGCACGAAGGCCGAGATGATCGAGCGCTTCCTTCACCCACAGCGCGACTTCGATGACACGCGCGAAGGGAGACTTTGGACCGGGATCCAGATCTATCACGGTGAAGTCGGGGTTGCTCAGCGATCCTACCCGCACGTTCCACGGATTGCATTCGAAAGCGCCGATCTGCGTGCAGTAGAGAGTCGTGCCAAGCGTGCCGCCGATGATGCGTTTCTGGATTTCTCCCGCGGGCGACTTTATCGACTCGACGCGGACGACGTCGGGCGGATTGGGCGGAGCCTTTTGCTGGAAGAAGAACTTGCCGGCGACGCCGTCGGGGAAACGCTTGAGTGACAGTGGTCGATCCGCCAGCACCGTACGCAGGTACGGCCACACGCTGGTGTAATAGCGCATTACTTCGCCCTTGGTGATCCCGGGCTTCGGAAAGAAGATCTTCGCAAGGCTCGACACCTTCAATGAGCTGTCGCGCCCGAGCTGAATCACTCCGTCGCCACTCGCGGCTTCGACGGCCTTAAGTTGGTCGGTGACCTTTCGAAGCGCGGCAGCGGACGGCGTCATGCAGCTGCGATCAGCGTGATGAATGCCAGACGCGCGTGCCGTCGGCTATCTCGTCCATGGTGCGGTTTGTCGTCACCGACTTCACATACTTCGTGGTGAGTATCGATTCGCTTTCGGGATGCGCGTCTTCGTCGCGGTGCTTGATGAGAAGCCATGATGGTTTCGATGCGCTTCTACCGAAGCCGCGCGTACGCACGAGTGCGTAGGATCCCTTGATGCGTTTTCCGTGGAAGTTGATCTTGAGCTCGCCGCGCTCGTACTGATCGCGCGCGGCGGAGTTCATGTCGTCGTCAGGTGGATTCTCGATCTCGTACGTGCCGTTGTCCCACAGCATCACAGTGCCGCCGCCGTACTCGCCAGATGGGATCGTTCCCTCGAAGCTGTTGTACTCGACGGGGTGATCCTCGACCTGCATTGCGAGACGTTTCACGCCGGGATCGGCGGATGGGCCTTTGGGCACGGCCCAACTCTTCATCACTCCGTCGATCTCGAGTCGAAGGTCGTAATGAAGTTGAGTGGCGGCGTGCTTCTGAATCACGAACTGGAGCTTCTTAGCGGCGGCGGAACGAGAAGACTTTCGCGCGCGCGTCGATGCGCCCGAAGGCTCCATTGTTTTCTCGAAGTCGCGTTTGCGCTGGTATTCCGTCAGCTGCTCGGCGGCGCTCGGCGCTTTCTTCGCCGCGGTCTTGCTCGCGGATTTGCTTGCAGTCTTGCGTGCAGTTTTGCTTGCAGTCTTGCTTGCAGTCTTGCTCGCAGTCTTGCTCGCAGTTTTGCGCCCGGTCTTCTTGCGAACGGCCATGGTCAGTGGTGGCGGCGTTGTGTGAAACAGAAAAGATCGGACGACGCGATTCGCATCATCCGATCTTCACGACGTCGGCAGCTTGCGGGCCTTTTTGACCCTGAACGATTTCGAACTCGACCTTGTCGCCTTCAGCGAGCGACTTGAAGCCGTCCGATTTTACAGCACTGTAATGAACGAACACATCCGGGCCGCCTTCGCGTGAGATGAAGCCGAAGCCCTTGGCGTCGTTGAACCACTTGACAGTTCCTTTGATCCGTTCCATGCCCGGGGTTTCCTCCGGAGTTTATCCGGGGCAAGTTTTGTGCACCATCATGCGGCGCCAGCTATGTAGCGCGCGATGCGCCCGCATTTGACGCAGCGAAGCGTCACGTGCGACTGCGGTGGTGGCGGCGTAATGTGTGGCTCGCGCTCGATGTTCGCAGCTCCGCAGGCAGGACAGCTCAATGGATCGCCAGTGCGATCTCTGCTTACGAGTGCCAGGACCTGGGCGGGGTTGTAAGTATTCGGTCGGGGTTTGCGCATACTATCCTACGATATGCCGAACGATTGTTCGACCTGGTTGGCTGTAGTGCTGGGGACGTGCTACGAGACACGTCTACGTACCGCCAGCTCAGAATGGACGCACCGACGGATAACCTGAATAGTAGTAGCTCAAGTCCGCGGATGGTCCTCCGCCCGTCTTATACCGGGGGTGGAACGGAAGGTTCCCTTCACCCTATTCGGGTTCGATTGCATCTGAATGGGCCAGGCGCGGATACATCCGCGCCCTACGGGGGAATGACGGCGCCCGGCTAATCCCAGTCGTGGCCTCTTCTATAGACGTGGCGTTTCACGCGCCATGGTTTGGTATCGCTGGTCTCTCGGCCGGAGGCAAAATTGGTCGGGTCGTCTATCGAATCGCTCATGTCGCACGCCTTGGCGGACGCCTCGTCGGCCCAGTGCACTATTTCGGCTTCCACGGTCATGGGTTGTACGGGACTTCCGAATTCGAGGCTGCCGTGGTGGGAGAGGATCATGTGCTGGAGCTCGAGGATCTGACCTTCGCTGCAGATAGGCGCGCCGAGCTGCGCGAGCGCGCGCTCCAGCATGAGCGCGCCCAGGACTACGTGGCCGAGTAGAAGTCCGCAGGGAGTGGTGGAGAAGCCGGTTGGGGCGACGTCGTACGCTTCGACCTTGCCGATGTCGTGCAGCAGTGCGCCGGCGAAGACCAGGTCCTGGTTTGCACGTGTGGTGCGTGCGGTGGCTCGCGCGATGGACGCGACTTCGAAGGTATGGAGGAGCAGGCCGCCGAGTTTGGCGTGATGGCCGGCCGGCGATCCAGGAGTGCGCTCGAAGCGGACGCGGAATTCGTCGTTTGCGAAGAAGAGATCGACGACGCTCTTGAGCGTGCGCGACTGCATTGCAGCGCGCTGCTTGTCCATCCAGTCCCAGAGGGCGGTGCAGTCGCCGACGGACTCGAGGAATGAGAGGACGTCGACCTGGTTTTCCGGGATCACGCGGAGCGGCGCCGAGAGGGCGAGCTGGCGTTTGGCGGATCCATTGCGGCCGTAGAGCGCGACGTCGCCGATCGCCTGGACGACCTTGCCGCGGTCCGCGCCGTCTGCCCAGTCGAGCTTGTCGGACCAGATGGGCGACGTGTCGATTCTGCCGGAGGAATTGCCGAGTGTGAGGATCGCGAACGGGTCACCGTTGGCGGTCTTTTTTTCCGTGCGCTCGAGCACGAGGAAATCACTCTGGACCCGCTCGCGCTCCTGGAGCGCAGGGATGTTGACGGCTGGCATCGTGATGAAGGTGATGGCGCGGGGTCGATCCGGCAATAGCGGAAACTGGCTTCCTTGCTTTCGGTATTTGTTCGGTATAAGCTTTTCTCATCAACCACGCCGAGTGCGCCATGCCGAAAACAGATGTCTGGTTCGATCCAAGCCGGTACGCGACTGTCGCGGAGCGGATAGCGCTGTTCTACAAGAGTCATCCGGGCGGGCGGATACTGACGGAGCTGGTGAACCGTGATACGGAGTCGGTGACGTTCAAGGCGCTGGTATTCCGGGGCGAGGGAGATACGGTGCCGGCGGCGACGGGATGGGCGACGGAGCGTGAGGGGGACGGCGACATCAACACGGTGGCGTGTCTGGAGAACACGGAGACGTCGGCGATCGGGCGTGCGTTGGCGAATCTTGGCTTCACGGCGGCTCGCGAGCGGCCCAGTGTCGAGGAGATGGAGAAGGCGGGCCGAACGCGGCGAAATCGCGGAATGGCGGTTAGAAGAGCTGATGCTGTCGCTATCATGGCGGAGCAATCGCCGGAGTATCGGAGTGCGTCCTCGGATCTGCTCGGGTTGCTCGTCGATGCCGAGCGGGCCGGGCTGCCCAGGGAGCGGGCGCAGCGTCTGCGCGACAGGCTGGAGCGGGGGCCTGCGATTCTTCCGTCCCGGATGGTTGAGTTGGAGCGGTCGCTGAGGAACTGGCTTTTCAGGAAGGAGAATGTCACCGGGTCGCGTCTATCCCCATGAGCGGCGGAACATGAGCTGAACGTGAGCTGAACGTGAGCTGAACGTGAGCTGAAAGTGAAAGGGGGCGGACGTGGAGGGTTGGCGGTTTGGGGAGCGGAGCGACATCGAGCTGCTGACCGGGATCCGGCGGAATGAGCTGCGAGCGTTACGCGAGTTCGTCGCCCGGTACGAGCCTGTGCTTCTGGACCAGGCTCGGCGGCTCTCTGTAAGTCCGAGTGATCGGGGGATGATCGTAACCGGATTCCTGGACGACATCCTGGTCAAGCTCGCCAGCGGGAAGGCGGAGGCACCGCGGTCACTGACCGCATTCGTGATCACGTCGTTCCGCAACTGCGTGATCGATCTGCATCGTGAGGCGACGGTGCGTGAGCGGCATGCGCGATCGGAGGAGGAGGCGATCGGCACGGAGTACGTAGTGCGTGCCACGTGCTCCGAGTTCATGCTGCGCGCGGCGCGTGGAGATGATAGTGGCGAAGAGTCGTCATCATCCGCCGCTGCCGAGCTTGTTCGTGTGCTGCTGGATGGATGCTCATCGGACGAGCGACAGCTGCTGGTCTGGAGCGCGCACCGCGTTCCGTTGCGTGAGTGCGCCGCGTGGCTCGGAATCGGTTACGACGCGGCCAAGCAGAAATTGTCGCGGCTCCGCGTGCGGCTCGTACGCGACAGCATCACGCACCTGTCTTCCCTTGCCGACTCCGATCGCAGAGAGGTATCGCGTCTGCTGCGACGTGCCGGCATAAGAATCAATAATGACGGAATGAGGTCCACAGCATGACCGGAGAACATCAGAACCATTCACTTCATCTCGAGATCGATAGCGACGACGATACCAACTCATTCACCCGGCTCGTGGGCGATGCGTTGGATGCGAGCGGTGATTGCAGCGCGTACGAGAACGACCGGTTTCTCGCGTGGCTCGAGCGTGAAGTGCATGGACGGAGTTCTGTTGCGGATCGGCAGTCGAGCGAGCGTGCGGCGCAACAGATCGCGAAACGTGCTCAGGCGCGCATTCGTGCGGCTCGCGTAGCTGCAGCGCTGCCGGCGCGTTCGTTCAGGGTTCGTCCGGCCGCACTGGTGGGGGACTTCGGCCACGTTGCGCGCGCAGCTTCGGAGTCCGGTTGCGCGCCGTGGGTGGAATCGCTCGCGGTCGCGGCCGGTACCGGGCGTGAGATCTGGGACGAGCCGTGCGAGCAGTGGGTGGAGCTGCCAACCGGATTTGCAGGTGCGGGCAATCTCGCGCTCACCGTTACGGGTGACAGCATGACGCCGTGTCTCGAGAGTGGTGACGTGATTCTCATCAACACCAGGAAGCCTGTGACGCGCGACTGCATAGTCGTCGCGCGTCGCGCGGATAATGGTTACGTGGTGAAGCACGTGACGAAGTGTGGACGGGCTGCGTTGGAGCTGTCGTCGTTCAACAGCGCGTACGAGCCGTTCGTGATCGATCGAGTGGCGGGAACAGTAGTGGGAGTGGTGATTGCGAAGCTGGTGCGCGATGGAGGAGTATCGTGAGTGAAATCGCCGACTGGCTGGACGATGCGGTTCCCGCGCTGGAGCAGGCGATTGTGCGACGGGCGATGTGCGACATCGGGATAGTGGAGATGCCGCCGGGATCGAACCGGTCGCCGAGGATCGATGAGTATGTGGCTGCGGTGGGGTCGCCGGTCGGGTCGCGGTGGTGTGCGGCGGCGGTAGCGGCGTGGTGGCGGGAGTGTGGTGCACAGGTACCGCCGTTGAATGGCGGGAGCTGTAATGCGTGGATGGCGTGGTCGAAGCGGCAGAACTCATGGAGCAGCGTACCCGTCGCAGGCAGCGCAGTAGTGTACGGGACCAATGGGATCGCGGTGCATATCGGCGTGATCGTGCGCGTTGCGCCGCTGCTCTTGAGCGTCGAGGGAAATACGAGCATTGCTGGCAATTCCGATCCGGGCGGTATTGCAGTCGCACTCAAGCAGGTCACGGCGTCGCGCGTGCTCGGGTACATCAAGCCAGGAGGTGCACAGCAAACGAAAGGGCAGTAACGCGGGTGCCATTACCCAACCAGGAGGATCGATGCAGCAGGTGCAGGACGTTTCGATGCGGAACAGGATCACGAATGTCGTGGCAACGACAATCGCGATAGCCGGAGCGATAGTCGCGTCGCCGTCGGCGGTGGCAAATCTGCCAGACGCGGTCGTGACGGTTCTCAAGACAGCTGCGACGCTCGGGAACACGACGCAGCCGTTGATCGTGACGGTAGCCGGGATTGTCGTGGCGGCCGTGACACATCCGCCGGCGTGGCTGAGCGCATTGAAGCAGGGGATCACGAGCCGATTGTAGTGGACGTGAGCGCGAGGTGAGCGCGGGTCACATGCGACACAGAGAGCGGCTCTCCAGTTCGGAGGGCCGCTTTTCCGTCGATGTCACCGGGTTCCGTCTGTGAAAGTGTGAGCTGCGCGAATGCGCGATCACTGTGCAGACATCGAACTAGGGAGTCGTTGCATGTGGAGAGACAGTAGTAGATCGCCGCGAATGTGGCACGGAGCCACGCAACATGCGATGTGGATGGTCGCATTGTTTCTCGCGACCGCGCTGAGCCTCGTACCAGCGTTCGCATCCGCCCAGGTGATCACTGGTGGAGGAACGATCAATCAGAATCCAAACGGAAGCTATTCGGCATCGTTCACCGTTACCGGTACCAGCGGGCACATCTACGATTTCAGCAGCAGTTGTACGGGATATGTCACCTCATGCGGTGTACCATCTCCCGAAGGGCTCAGCGCACGCACGGGGCATTTGAGTGCGACGGCCACTGTCACTTATACGACCGCTTCGGCCGGCAGTGGCACGCTTACTTTTCAGACCTTCGACGAATCCACTCTCGGCACGGTTTCGGCGACGCTGAACGTGTCACCGGTGAACACAGCCACGCCGTCTGTGACTGCAGATGACAACACCTGGTACACATCCGAAAATGCGAGCACCAACTATCCTCATTTTCATATCACCAACAACGGCAATACCGCGGCGAGTTACACGTTGTCGTATTCGTGTTCCGGCAATGTGTCGAGCTGTTCCGTAAGCTCGCCTAGTCCAACGATAGCGGCCGGAAGCTCCGCCGATATAGCGGTTTACTACCACACGGGGCCGTTCACGAGCGGGAACGCGACCGTCGGGTTGTCCGCAACGTCACCGTACTCGGAGACGGCGTCCAAGTCGATTACGGTGGTGCCGCTCTCGGAAGCCGTATCGGTGAGTCCGAAGGGTGGTACGACATCGGTATCGATACCAGGGGCGCAGGGAAGCGTGCCGTTCACTGTTATCGATATGGGCAACTCGAGCCCGGTGACGTACCACGTCACGTTCTCGTGCAGCGGAGTAGTGACGACGTGTCCGTCGCCATACGATCTGGCGGTAGCGAGTGGTTCGCCTGAGACTCGGTACCCGCAGTTCTGGGTGAGCCCCGACCTGGCTGGTGGAACGGGAACGTTCGCGATGACGGCGTCGATCTTCGACGGGTTCAATACTTATAGTGATTACGGATCGTATACAGTTACGGTACCGGATACGAGAACCTACACCGTTGCTGTTACGCCTACAGCGTTCGACGACTACACGGCAGAGAATGTATCGACCAACTACATCTTCACTGTAACGAACAACGGGAATACAGCAGCGACATATAGCCTTGGCGCTTCGTGCACCGGTGGGGAAACAAGTTGCGCAGTGGCGCCGACCGTGTACCTCGCCGCCGGATCGTCATCGCCTGTGGCTGTAAGTTTCAACACGAGTGCTGCAGGAAGTACAGGGTATGTCTCTCTCGTTGCGACAGGGTTGTCAAACAGCTCGACCGGCCAGGTTCACGTGATCCCACTGTCTCAAGCCGTGAGCGTTTCGGCGGGGGTGGCGAGCGCCGCGATGACACAAGGCAATTCGCAGGCACTGGGCTTCACGATCAGCGCGATTGGCAACACAACCAGTCCGATCACCTATACGCTCGGTACCGTTTGTACGGGTGTTGTGACCTGTCCTGCGACACCAACGCCATCGAGCGTCAATATCACGCCAGGCAGTCCCGGAAGCAGCAACGGTCTCGTTACCGCTTCGAGCAATCCTGCTGGCGGCGCGGGCGCGGTGACACTGACCGCGAGCTACACAAATGCATGGGGTCAGCTGTACCAGTCGAGTGCGACGACGACGATAACAGTTCCGGATGTGCGGAATGACTCGGTGATCGTTACGCCCAAGAACGACTCGATCGTGTCCGCTCCGGCCAATGCCAGTACGAGCTATGGCTTCAAGGTCCGTAACGCGGGAAACAATTCGGCGACGTACAGTCTTTCCATCACCTCGTGTACGGGGACGGCAAGCGGTACGGGTGGATGCTCGTTCGGGACGGGCGGTAATACCATAACAGTCAATGCCGGCAGCACGGGGACCGCATCGGTGTACTTCAGCACCGGCCCCGTGAATCAGACAATCACGATCGGGTTGCACGCAACGGCTACGACGCCGGCCGGTCACGTATACTCCGACGATGGTCTGGTCGAGATCATTCCTGCCATCAAAGGTGCGCCGATCATCGACCTGAGCAAGGCGAACTTCGGAGAAGCGATAACACGTGACCGATGCCTGACGATATCACTCGGCAAGGGTGCTGCATACAACTGCGGCGATCTGAGGCTCGTACACGTGCTTCCGACCATCCAGACCTACACCGAGCCGCGGACGCCAGCGCTGATATACGACAGCCAGCACGCAGCGCCGCATCCGATTATTTCGGCGGATGTGATACTTCCGTCGGACTCACTGCTTCCGCCGACGGTGAGTGAATCGCTCAAGGTAGCTGGAGTAACGCGCGCCACGGCTACGTGGGCTGGATCAGCATGGAGTGCGACCGGCACGGCGAGGCGTGTTGCGCTGTCGTTCGACGCATCGAGCCTTGCTACAGGAGTGTATCCATACACCGTCACTGTGACGAGCAACTTCACGTCTGGACCACTCAGCACCAGCGCGTCCGGAAATCTCATCGTGGTGAACAGGAGCGCGAGCTCTGGATGGTGGGTTGCAGGCGTGGAGCAGCTGTTCTTCCCGTCCGATACATCGACGCGTCTCTGGGTTGGCGGCGACGGCAGCGCGCGACTGTATCACTGGGTGAGCGCCAACGTATGGAAGGCGGCCAGCGTCGACCGGCCGGACAGTCTCACGCTCTCGGGAAGCACCTATACGCGCTGGGATGAGCATCGGTTGCAGGTACAGTTCGATGCATCGGGAAGACACGTTGCAACGGTGACGCGCCAGGGGCACGTCACTTCCTTCGGCTATAGCGGAACAGTGCTGACGTCGATCACAGTACCTGGTGCATCGTCGGCGTACACGTTCTTCCGTACCGGTACCGCAATCGACTCCGTGAAGAGCCTCGATCGCAAAGTTACGCTCACGCGCGGAGCTTCGAGTCTGACGTTCACCGACCCCGACGGTAGCACTGTGCGGTACGACTATGCGGGCTCGACGCCGGTCATCAACAAGCGAACGGATCAGCTTGGCAACGTTACTACATATCAGCTCGACTCGATCTCCAGCACGCTTTCCGGCGTGAGCGTCGCGATGCAGAGCCCGTCGTCGGCGATAGTCACAACTTTCCGTGCTGCCGAGGGTGCCGCGCTCTCGGGTCCGATCGACAGCGACAGCGTGTATACCCTCGTGAATGGTCCTCGCGCCGACACTACGGTTACCAGGGTGTGGGTCGATCGCTTCGGCGAGCCTGCCAGGATCGTGAACGCGCTTGGTGGGTCCACGTTGCTCGAGCGGACTGACTCGCGGTTCCCCGCGCTGGTGACGCAAACAACCGACCCAACGGGATTCATTACTACCGCTACGTACGACAGCCACGGCAACGATTCGACTGTCACGAGACACAATCCTCTCGGCGACGGCTCCAATCCGACCACTTCGTACAGCTGGGACCAGACATTCGATTTCATCAGCGGTATCACTCAGCCAACGGGTGAGAAGATGACGATGATCTACGACCCGGCGACAGGAAACAGGACATCGCAGTACCCGGGCACGAGCTCGAGTCGTGCGGTGCAGTTCTTCTACGATCCGGTAACGAAGAATCTTTCTGCGTCTCAGCTGCCTGGCACGACTGCTCGTGACTCGATTGCGTATGACTCGCTTGGAAACGTCGCGTTCACGAAAACGCCACTCGGTCACGAAACCACGTACGCTCGTGACGCAACGGGACGAATCGTCGGGACCACGGGACCGCTCGACAACGCCGGTAATTACCACATATATACACAAATTCAGCTCGACAGGATGGGCCGTGACACGATGGTCGCGAGCTGGAGCGACTCGGGCGCCAACTCACCGGGTTATATAATCCGCAAGAGTTACGACGCCGAGGGGAATCTGCTATCCGTCGTGAGCAAAAACGATCCGAATCAGGCCATCGGGACGATCAGAACGACGATGACGTACGACGCACTTGCTCGCGAAACGGCAGAATATACGATCGGCGCTGCCGGTGATACGGTGACAGCAAAACATTTCACATACGACGCCGCGGGGAACAGGACCAATGGCGGATCTGATGGCGGAGCCGGCGTATCAGTTACGTTCGACGCACTGAACCGGCAGATCATGCGCAAAAGCATCGATGATTCGGCCGCCTATTCATACGATGCGGCGGGTCGGTTGCTGACGGCAAACAACCGCTACGCTCAAGTATCGCGCGGCTACTATCCTGGTGGTGCGCTGCGCGTGGATACTCTTCGGGTAGCTGTGACGGATACGACTGTGGGAATCCCCGCACGGTTTGCCCAGCACGTGTATCGCGATTCGGTAACGTACGACGCTTCCGAGAGAAGGGCTACGTTGATATATCCCGACAACAGCGCCGCGACGTATGCGTACGATCCGGTGTTTGGTAATATCGCAACGATCATTGGTCCCGTCGGGAAGGCATACTCGATGCAGTACGATCTGTCGGGTCGCCTGGCCGAGCAGGTAAGGTTGAGCGGGACTGCAGACAGTGTTTACGAATCGTTCGGATACGATGACGATTCGCGTCTGGTGCGCGACACCGTCAAGGGAGCCGGTCTGTACAGCTCGACGTTGCGTACAGGGTCAGTGCAATATGACGCACGCGACAAGGTGTTGAATGCTCCAAACAGCATTGCTCCGGAAGCGTTTACCTACTCGCCGCTTGGCGCTGTTATCGCCGGCAACACGATGAGTGGCGCGACCGAGGAGTTCACCGTCGATGCTCTAGGCAATGCATACACGCACGAGCTGAATGGCGTGACGTCGAGCTATGCCTATCATGCTGGCACAACGCGGCTCGACATGATGCTGACGCCGAACGGGATCTACACCGATACCACGCGGTACGCGTACGACATCGACGGCAACCGGCTCGATGAGACGACCTCGCACTATCTCTCAGATCCGACGCCCGGGTTCACCAACAACTGTGCTCCAGCGGGCGATGCTCTCTGCATCAACACGGCAAGGAGCTACTCGTACAACGACGAGAACCTTCTGGAGCAGACCTATGTGATGATCGATTCGACGGTCACTCATCCGGGCTACTATCCGTACACGACCGACGAGCACTTCCGGTACGACGCACTGGGCCGGAGAGTGTGGGCCCGGATGAATCACAGCGCGAACTGCAGCAAGCAGAAGCCGTGGGGTGGCTGCTTCAACACGCTGCTGCGCTCGGTGTGGGACGGTAATCAGTTGATCTACGAGATCCAGACCAGTGCCGACAGTACAGCATCACTGGAGAACGACAGTCCAAGCGGGAGCGGGAGCTACGGGATCGTGAGCTACGTGCATGGTGCGGAGCTGGATGCGCCGCTCGCGATCTACAAGGGTGGGAGCCTGGCCGTGCTACCGTATGTGAACTACCGGGGCGAGACGGATATGGTTGTTTGCCCGAACGTGTGTAGCGGTGTGCCGATGCCGGGTCTGACCGATGGATTGAACCATCTGGACGGCGGGACGACATCGGGCCCGACGGGGTTCTATGGTACGCTTCAGTCGGAGGGGAAGACTGGAAGCGGGCTGGTGTATGCGCGGAACCGGTACGTGGATCCCGAGACGGGCAAGTTCACGCAGGCGGATCCGATCGGGCTAGCGGGTGGGGTGAATGCCTGGGGGTTTGTGGGCGGGGATCCGGTGTCCTACAGTGATCCCTTCGGCCTGTGCCCACCATGGCCCGATTGCATCGCTCAAGGCATCGCCAATTGGGGCGCTCAGCGCGGTGGTACCGTCGGCACAATTGCCCTAAACGGCGGTGCAGCGCTGAACGCAGGATTCGAAGCGATCGGCATCAATGACGCCGCGCGAGGTGGCGAGGCTATTGGCAATGGTCAGTACAAAGCCGCCGCAGGCTTCCTCGCCCTTACCTTTGGTGGTGAGGCATTCAAAGGTGCAAAACTGCTCAAGAATGTCCACGGCGGTTCTGCTACGGTGGACGAGGCATTGCGAGGAGCGGAGAAGTGGCTTGGGGAGGGATACCGAGAGCTGGACGAGGGAGTATTCCGCTCAGCCGACGGCACCCGACAGTTCCGTATGACAACGCGGGACTTGACAGACAAGAACCCGCATGTGCATTTCGAATCGGTCGGAAAGAACGGCAAGACGATCGAGCAGAACGCGCACGTTTATCTGCAGCAATAGCTGCAAGAGGACAAATGCGATACGTCACACTGATTCAGCCAGCGGACATCCACCCGGCGGCGAGACACTTCAAAGGGCTTCCGGCCGAACTGACGAATGAGCAGGATTCTCCGGAAGAGATGCCCTGGCCACGGGTTCTCGTGATCAGACAGAGTAAGGGGGGAGTCTTTCTCGATCGTTACACCGAGGAAGGCGAATCGGGCGGCGACACCTGGCACCAGAGCATTGAGGAGGCGCGAGAACAAGCACTCGCTGAGTACAACGGCAGCGTAGGGCCGTGGCGGGACGTTCCCGCGGAAGTGGATGATGCGGAGCTGATCGCCTTCGCGCTAAGCGAATTCGGCACACAGTAGCGCCACGTTATCAGGTGAGAGCCGCATGAGGGATTCGCTCATGCGGCTCTCGTTCCAAACAGAAGACAGTTCTACGGCTGTTTGGCCGTCTTGCATCACTACGATCCCCTAGCGCCATCAGGTCTCAATTCGGAGGCACGCAGGATGCACGCGGGGGTGTTGGTCCTCAGCCGGGGTGAGCCACGTCCGTGGCGGCGATCCGAGCGCGATCAAGTCTTATGGAGAAGGCTGCGGGATGTCGCTGGGAGCCTGTGCCCGCGCCTCGAATCATCCGACGGATCCGCGCCCGATCACCGCGTACTGCATTTGCTCCTTCTCGCGACATCGGTTATCAAACAGCTCGGTGCAGCTCGGCGTGACCGCGACTCTCGATGCTGTCATGGACTCGGAGGCGACTGCGACTCGCGCACAGCGAACAGCACACCGTGCACGAGTGTCCCTCGACACCCTGGTATCGGAGACGATCCGCACTCTTCCTAATGGCAGCAAAGCATTCCAGTCTGAAGTCTCTGGGCGAGTTCCCGGAAGTAAGGCCGTATACGAGAGGCAGGTTGACGCTTCTGGAAAGACGTTGGAATTTACCAAGACTACGGTCGATCCCGCTGGCAATGATGTTCATGTGAAAGACAAGATTCGGAACACCACCATCTACCCTCAACAGCAAGGCCGCCATGAAAGACCGTGCTAGCTTGCTTCGATCCTTGATCGACTTCGACGATCCAATTCAGGAGATCATGGCCGAACTGCAGCAACTCCCATGGGATGTCGAGATACCCGTGGTTCAGTTCTCCGTTGGCGATGCCACATCCGTTCTAAGGAGATACGAAGCCGGTCAGCTCTCTGCACCAGATATCGAAGCGTGGGCCAATGCAATTGAGGGACGCGATGACATCGGTATCGACGATCATCTGGACCTGCGTGAAATGATTTACCAGCTTGCCAACCCGTCATTGACGCAACGATTGACTCGTGATGCAGCACAGGGCTGGCTCAAAAAGCTAGGCGGATAATTGGTCGACGACTGCGGCAGTAGTGGATGTCTCGTTACTGCCGCAGTCGTGCTTTCTGACTTCTGCGCGTCTGCAACATAAGTGCGACCTCACCGTGCGGCGGCGGGTCGTGTATAGTCCTGGGCGTCGTGCGCTGTTTGCATCGCAGAACCTCGGGAGTGGTGAGCAGCAGTAGGCCGAGTGTGAATTGGTGCTTCGTGAGATGGCCGGATCACAGGACCTCTGTCGCCCATGCGGATGATTCGGGAGCGAGCTGTGTATTTCTTGGCGGATCATTACGATCCTGTCCGGATCTCCGAGCTTCATTACCCTCCGTGTAGCCACGGCCCAATGCTGCGGACGAGCATTCAGCTATCGTCGGGGGCGTGCGCCAGCTCCCGGCACGGCCGACCAATCTTGAGACCGTCCGCGCTCTTCGTGTAGCGGCATCACTTGCAAATATCAAACAGCGCCGACTTTCAGCGTACATTCCGATCCTTTCCGCAACGATCAACCGGCCTTGGCGTTCTGGAGATCATCGATGTCTTCAGGTGCGACGTCGAGTGATTTCACCCCTGGCGCGATGCATCTTCACAGACGACTGAAATTAGGAAGTTAGAATCCTGCCCCCGAACCCCGCATCGATGCAACATTTATCAATAGATTTGATACAGTCACTGAAGGAACGCGATACACCGTCGAAGTGGAGATCGGGTTTAATATGCCAGATGCGCTGATCGATCGATCTTTGCGCGGCGTGGTTCGGAGCTGGGTCCGGCGATTCGTGCTCGAGCCGATGCGTTCCGCCACACATGGAAGATTCACGAATGACTGATACAGCTCCGCCAGTCGGCAAACAACCACAGCGCGGACCATTTGCATGGGTGCACGCGTTCACGGGTTTCTATCCGGCGATGGCCGAAGAATTCTCCCACCTGGATCCGGTAACGCGGTTCCTCTACGCGTCGCGCAGCGTCATCCTGGTGATCTCCGCACAGGCTGCTTTGATCGCCGGACTGCTTGCCGTGATCGCCGGCGGCTTCGAGCCCATTCCGTTCGTGCTGGTGCTCGTTGGCTACGTGGTGCTCCACGCGATCAGCAACCTGTCCAACGATTATTTTGGATATCGCAGAGGACACGACACGGCTGACTCGCCGCGCCGACGCTACACCCTGCATCCGATCGCAAGCGGGGCAGTGACACCGCGGCTGCTGATCACCGGGCTCGTCATTCTCTCCGCCATAGCAGCGGCGATTGCGGTTTACTTCGTCACGTTGCGCGGACGGAATGCACTTGGACTGGTAATCGCAGGCGCACTGCTGCTCTATGCATACGACGCCGCCCCGAAAGCATTGAAGGAGCTCGGGCTCGGTGAGGCAGCTGCGTTCGTCGTATGGGGACCGCTGATGATCGGAGGCGGCTACTACGTGATCACCGGACAGTGGTCGGCGGCCGCGTTTCTCGCATCCGTACCATACGGGCTCGGCGTCGCGTCGATTCTCATTGGAAAGCACATCGATCAGCGCGGCTTCGACTCGTCGCAGGAGCAGCGGACGCTGCCGGTCCTGCTTGGCGAGCGTCGCGCGCGATTGTTGAATCAATCGGTGCTGGTTGGCATGTACGTTGTGATCGTAATCGCGGTCATCATGCACGCGCTGACGCCATTCGCCCTGCTGGTGGTGTTTGCGGCCCCGCGCGCGATGCGTGCGCTCCGCGTGATGTCGCGACCGGCACCGGCCGAAGCGCCGGCTGGCTACGTTGGTTGGCCGCTATGGTATCATCGGATGTGCCTGGTGCACAATCGCGCGTTCGGCTGGCTGTACATCGCAGGCCTCGGCGCAGGCGCGCTGTTCGCAACCTTTCTCGCGCGCTAATCGCCGACCATCCGCGCCAGTTTCCGTATACTCCATATTCCGAACGCAGGTCCAATAGCGAGCATGGCGAACGCCCAGCGCCAACTCACTAACTGCGCCATGTGCGGAATTCCCTGAATCGTCACCATCGTCAACAGAAATCCAAGTGACGTCTGCACGGTAAGCGCAGTCCCCACAGCGTGAGGCGGGACACTTTCCGTAACGAGTACCGAGAACTGCGCGCTGTCCGCGATCACGAAAAAGCCCCACACGAGCGCAACTGGAACGACAAGCCACAACGTCATGCCGAAGGTGAGTCCGATAAGCAGCGCACACAAGCCGCTCATCGTCATCGCAACCGTTACAAGCCACTCGCGCCCGCGTCGGTCCGCGACCAGACCACCCCAGATGCATCCCGCTCCACCGATCGCGAGCGCGGCAAACGATACCGCGGACGCAATGGACGTCGCACCACCTGCGTGACCCTGGTGCGCGATGATGCTCGCCGAGATGAATAAGGGCAGCCACGTCCACGCTGCGTACAGCTCCCACATGTGACCCAGATATCCACCTGTCGCGAGCCGGAAACACGGCTCGCGCATGATGTCGGCAACGAGCCTCCATGAGAACGGGCGCGGCGGAAACGGATACGGTCCGTCGCGATATCCGAATGTCACGAGCGCCGCTGCAAGGAGTGCGGCAACAGACGCGGTGAGAACCACAGGGCGGATTCCAGCGCCGGGAATTGCATGCACGAGATAGGGCGTCGCCTTTCCAACTGTCAGCGCGCCTACTATCGCTCCGACAGCGAGTCCGCGGCGCGCGCGAAACCAGGTGGAGATCATCTTCATCGCTGGCGGATAGACGGCGGCGAGTGCGATACCGGTGAGCATGCGACACGCAAGCGCGGTACGAAATCCCGGTGCGAGAAGCAGCGCAGCATTCGACGCCGATCCAACCAATGCGCCGGCGGCGAACAGGCGGCCGGCTGGTACGATGTCGACCACGTTGAGCGTCGCGAGCACCGCGGTGCCGACTACGAAGCCGAGCTGAACGATCGTAGTCAGCCACCCCGACTGCGATGCGCTGAGGTCCCACAACGTGCGATACTGTGCCGACACCGCACTCGCGGCGAACCAGAGCGACATGCCGAGCAGCTCAGCGCACGCAAGCAGCACGAGCATGCGCCAGCGCGATGGATGCGTGTCAGCTGGAAGTGTCACGGACGGGGCGCGCACTGCGCCATCACCAGCAGGTACAGATCGCGCGAACAAATTCGGTGAGACCATGAAGGAGGAAACTGGCTGACCAGCGGCTCCGCCGCAATCCAATGGACGGGTCTGCGCTCGTCCGCAGGAGCGATCCGTGCTACAGCCAGCCCTTCTCTCTCGCTATCCGAGCTGCTTCCACCCTCGTCGATGCGCCCAGTTTCGACATCGCCTCCGACAGATAATTGCGCACGGTTCCCTCCGACAGGCAGAGCATCGATGCTATCTCGGCGCTGGTCTTTCCTTCGCCGGCAAACCGTAACGCCTGTCTCTCCCGATCAGTGAGCGGATCAGGTGCGCTCCACGCCTCGGCGGCAAGATCGGGATCCACCGCGCGAAGTCCAGCGTGGACACGGCGCACAGCGCTCGCCAGCATCTCCGGCGGGCTGTCCTTCAACAGATATCCGCTGGCGCCAGCTTCCAGCGCGCGACGCAGATAACCAGCGCGTGCGAACGTAGTAAGAATCACGACCCGCGTCGACGATTTGAGTCGCTTGAGCTCGGCCGCTACTTCGAGACCGGTGAGATGCGGCATCTCGATATCGGTCAGGAGCACGTCTGGTGCATGTTCGACCACGAGTGATACGGCCTCACGTCCGTCGCGAGCACGCGCGACGACATGAATATCAGGCTCGATCTCGAGCAACGCGGATAGCGCGCCGAGCACCATCCCCTGATCCTCGGCGACAATCACACGGATTGTCATGCCGGCACGGCGAGTCGCGCGCCAGGCGCAGCGTCGGGTTGCGCGGGTGCGATCGATGCGAGCGTCACGAGAATCCGCGTTCCATTAACCGACTCGACGGAGATGTGGCCGCCGACCGATGTTACACGCTCGCGCATTCCGGTCACTCCGTTGCCATCCGGCGCCTGCTTGCCAATCCCGTCGTCATAAATGGAGAACGTTCGCACAGCATTCACACCGATGAGCGCGATGTCGCAACGCGTTGCATTTGCATGGCGGACGACGTTGGTCACTGCCTCCCGGAGAACGAGCGAAAGAACAGCTTCTTCCGCAGGAGAGAGCTGTACGGGCTCGATGTTCGCGCGCATCTCCATACCGCCGGCCTTAAGCATCGATTCTGCACTTGAAATCTCGCTGGCCAACCCGGAATCGCGATAGCCGGCGACCGCTGCCCTCACTTCCGAAAGCGCATCCCGCGAAATGCGCTCGACGTCTCGAATCTCGATCGCAGCGCGCGCCGGATCGCGATCGGCGAGGCGCGACGCGAGCGATGCCTTGAGCGTTATGAGAGATAGCGTGTGGCCAAGCAGATCGTGCAGGTCGCGGGCGATCCGCTCTCGTTCGGCGAGTTTGGCAAGATGTCCGATCTCCTCGTTCGCGCGACGGAGTCGCCTATTGGTCTCGCGGACTCTTGCGAAGTGACTGTTGCTGAAGCCAACGACAGCGCTGATCCCCACCTGCCAGCCCCATGTCCAGGGCGGAAGATGCAGAACTATCGCTTCGATCAGCGCTGTCGCGACCACGACCAGAATGCCCTGCGTCGCACGTCGCGCCGGCCGCAGGTTGCCGGCGAAAGACGCCGCGTAGACCGTGAGCACCGGTGCGCCAGGATTGACCGGGGTAAGTACGAGACCGATGATACCGATGCTCGCGATTATCCAGTACATCTCACGGTTGCCTCGGCACCAGAACCCGCGGAAATACAGCGGCAGGAATAGAATGCCGCCAGCAATCGTGGCGATCCAGACTCCAGTGCTGGCGTGCGAGAGCGCGGGCCACATGAACAGCACGGGGTAGTAGATCAACCACGCGAACGGGGTCCAGCCGATTTCGGGATCGCGCGGGAGGACCCTGAAACGCGAGGACGGCGCGCCGCTCAACATGCGTCAGCCGTAGGTCTTGCCTTCATCGCGGCGGTAGCCGATGACGGCGATGACAGTGAACAGCGCGCCGAATCCAATGAGTGCTGCAATGTGTCCCAGTGCGTGTGACGCAGGCTCGATGCCCACCGCCTCCAGCGCAAGCCGTGCGAGGTGGTAGGGCGGGAAAGCTACCGCGAATCCCTGCAGTAATTTGGGCAGCATTTCCGCGGGAATGAAGAGGCCTGATAGAAATGCCATTGGCAGATAGAGAATATTGACGACCGGCGCAGCCGAGTTGGGGCCTGCGAGATACCCGATCGCGAGGCCCATGGCGCAGAACGGGATCGCGCCGAGCGTCTCGGAAACGATCAGCATCGTCCACTGCGCCGCAGACATTCTCACATGTCCGAACACCGCTCCGATTGCGCACATGAGGAGCATCAGGACCGCTCCGATCGCGAGCGTCGTCAGATATTTGGCGGTGAAGTATGCCGGCAGCGGCATCGGACTGGCCTTCTTGACCGCCAACCATCCCTGTCCCCGCTCGACTGCGACGCCGACGCCGAGCGCAAAGAGGGCGATGCTTATCACACCGAACGCACCGTACGTCGCGAGCATGTATGTCGCGATCATCTCCGAATTCTTGCTCCCGTGCTGCATCACGAGCCCGAACAGGACGTAGAACATGATCGGAAATCCGATAGTCGGGATCATGAACGCCGGCATCCTGGTTTGCTTCCGAAGCTCGTACTTTGTTTCTGCGAGATAGATAAGGATGGACCGGAAACGCGGAACGGAGGTGACGGTGTCGTGGGAAGACGGCCGGGTTGCAAGTGTTGCGCTGGTCATGCCATCTCCCGCGGTTGCGTGATCGATTGTGTGAGCGCGAGGAACGCTTCCTCGAGCTGGATGGCGGATATTTCGAGATCGGCCAGCGACTCGTCGGCCCACAACAGCTCTCGCGCAACGGACTCGGCGTTCGTCACGACGAGATCCGTGTTGCCATGATCGTAGCGCAGCTGCGTAACGCCAGGAATGGCGCGGAGTTCTTCCTCGCTCAACCTTGTCGTGCAATGGATCTTGCGCCCCGAGACTCGTTGCTTGATCGCAGCCGGTGTTCCATCGGCGATGATCGATCCGTGATCTATCACGACGATGCGATCGGCGAGGGCGTCGGCCTCTTCCATGTAGTGCGTCGTGAGGAGGATTGTACGACCGCGCGACACGAATGCGCGGATCTGCTCCCAGAAACTTCTGCGCGTCTCCACGTCGAAGCCCAGCGTTGGCTCGTCGAGAAACAGCATGTCGGGATCGCCGCAGATTGCGAGCGCGAACAGCACACGCTGACGCTGACCCCCGGACAGATCGCCGAACCTGCGATCGCCAAGTCCATCGAGACCCGCGGCCGCGAATATTTCGGCTGTCGGCATCGGGTTCGGGTAGTAGGTGCGAAAGAGATCGATGTGCTCGGATACTCGCAGTGTTTCGGGAACCTTGCCAACCTGCAGCATCGCGCCGATGCGCTGGCGTGTGGACGAGCGTCGTGGATCGCCGCCGAATAGTGTTACGGAGCCCGATGTGGGTGCCGCAAGGCCGAGCAGCAGCTTGACGGTTGTTGTCTTGCCAGCGCCGTTGGGGCCGAGCAGAGCGACTACGCCACCCGGATCGATGTCGAGCGAGACGTCGCGCAGCGCGACTTTATCGTCGTAGGTCTTGGATACCGATGACAGGCGTGCGGCTGAAGTTGTTTGTGTCATTTGAAGCTCACCTCGTCGATTCGCAGGCTGAACGGGCCTGGAGTCGGTCCGGCGGTGAAGGCGATGCCCATCACGTCGTGACCGTCGATTCCCTCGAACGCGGTGAATGGGAATGCGTATTCCTTCCATTCCGGTCCGGCGACGAAGTCAACAGAGAGCGGCATGAACCCCTTGCTCTTGGCGAACAGCATTACGTGGTACGTGTGGCCGTCGCCTTTCGCCCAGAAGTGCAATGATTTGGCGGATGACAGATCTGCCGGCGCCATTGCCTGGATGCCGGGCATGAACATCGGGCCGGCCCATGCGTATTGCAGGCCTGGTGCGACTGTGCCAGTGGTCTCGAGCGATTTTGCCGTTCCGTTGGCGCCGCCATCGACGACCTTCATGGCGGCTGTTGATTTGCCACCGGCGAGCTGATCGGTGCTGACGATCCATCCCAGTCCGAACGATGCCTTTGTTGTACCGTCGTCGAAGTTGCTCACCATGCCGACGACAGATCCATTCGGTGTTGCACGGGTCGATGCCGGCGGTGGAGGTGGTGCGGGGATGCGATCGTACTTCACGCCGCCTTTCCATATTCCCTTGATGTCACGCGTTGCGGTGATGTCGGTTGTCGGGTCGCCGGCGACCAAGAGAAGATCCGCTCGCTTGCCGACCGCAATGGTGCCACGATCCGCGAGGGAGAAGATGCGTGCGGGAACGCTCGTGGCGGCGGCGAGTGCCTGTGGTGGAGTGCGACCCGCGCGCACGAGCAGCTCGAGCTCGCGATGCAGCGCGATCCCGTGCGCGGTACCGGGATTGGAGGCGTCGGTACCGGCGAGAATCGGCACATTCGCTGCAAGCAACTGCCTTACCGTAGCTTCTGCGAATGCGAAATTCATCGCTGCACGCGCACTCTTCGGGAACGGGAACGATGCGTCGATCATTGCGCGGCTACTCGCCGAGAGGTATGGCGACAGGCGCGGGTCGCGCGCGAGCGCCGCGACGCCGGAGCTATCGGCGATGCTCTCGAGAACGGTGAGAGTCGGTGTGACGAATGCGTGATGCGATGCGACGAATCGTCCGAACTCCGGATCAGGCGCGCGATCGATGAACAGGTGCTCGAGCCCGTCGACTCCTGCGTCGATTGCCATTCGTGCGTCGGCGAGTGAGCCGATGTGTGCGACCGCAAGCTTGCCACGTGCGTGTGCAGCCCTGACGAGGGCAGCGACGATTGGAGCGGACAGAGTCGGGATGTGTCTGCCATACGTCGATCCGTCGTCGATTATGATCTTGATGTAGTCCGATCCTTCGGCGATGCGCGCATCGACCCAGGCCTGTGCGGAATCCGGTGACGTGATGGTGGGGACCTGCACGCCATACTCGGTGCCGTGTCCAGCGGGAGCAGTGGCGAGGATGCCTGCGGAGTAGAGGTCAGCGCGGTCTGCTACGTTTCCCTTCTTCTGCTCTGCGCGCATGCTGGCGGCGAGACCCGGATCCGTGAACATGTCGAGCTCGGTCGTTACACCGAACACGAGCGCCTGTTGCAGCGCATCACCGAATGCGTGGGTGTGCGAGTCTATGAGACCCGGCAGTAGTGTTGCCCCGGTGCCGTCGATGACAGTTGCGCCTGACGGTGTTGGAATGTGTGACGCGATGGCGGATATTTTTCCATCGCTGATCAGTACATCACGCTCGCCGAGTGTTTTCGATCCGTCGAATACGCGGACGTGGTGAAAGAGAGTTGCATCGCGCTCGGATTGCGCGGCTGCGGGATGTGGTGAAGCGAGACTGATCAAGCTCGCGATGACGATCTGATATGGAAGCGGTGCACGCATTGTCGTACGCTCCGATTGGTCCTGATGTGGAACCGCCGAGGACGTGGCGGCACAAGGAGTATCTCGGATAGCGGAATGTGCTGGTAGTGGAGCGTGTCACCTGGATGACGTGACAACTGTCATGTGGACCGCGTAAGTTTTAGCAACCATGACGACACCAACGATTACTCCCGACGAGTTTTTTGCGGCCGATCTGCGTGTGGGGCGCGTTCTGTCAGCGGAACCGTTTCCGGAAGCGCGTAAGCCAGCGATCAAGCTGCGTATCGATTTTGGGGAGTTGGGCGTGCGGAGGTCGAGCGCACAGTTGACTGCTCATTACACGCCGGACGAGCTGGTGGGGCGGTTGGTGGTCGCGGTGGTGAACTTTCCGCCGCGTCAGATCGGGCCTTTCATCTCCGAAGTACTGGTCCTCGGGGCGTGCACCACACCGAGTGATGTGGTGCTCCTGGTGCCTGATATGGACGTTCCCGTGGGAACGCGGATTTCCTAGTGAGCGGAGGGTGTGTCCTACGCGGATCGTTGCTGCGGAATCAGAAAGCCCGCTGCGAGATCCTGGCTTCGGCTTTCGGATTGGTCGGGGCCTCCGGTCTCATCGCTGGGAGCGAATGGATCGGGCCAGTGCTCGAGGTAGGCCTTGAGTAGATCGGACGTTTGTTCGATGGCAGTCTGGCGTTTTACTCTAGAGATTCTGGGGTGGAGCTCGAGTGCCATTTGGGGTGCCTATCCTGGTTTGAGCGTCAGAATCGCACCGTGCAGGATGCACACCACTGAAGCCGATGGGAGTCGATCGAATTGGTAAGGATTCGATGCCGAATCAGGCGCGCGGGCTTTCGGGAGGGTAGGTGTAGATTGCCGTTGGCAGGCCTTCTGGCTTCATCTGACGCAGCTCGATGAAGGAGAAGCCAATCTTCTCGAGCAGCTTGATGGAGCGCGCGTTGTCGGGCGAGACCAGGGCCAGGGTGCGCGGCGCCTTGAGTGTGGTGCGGGCGAATTCCAGCATCGCGATCGCCGACTCGGTGGCGAACCCCTGGTACCAGAAGTCGGGGAGGAAGGCGTAGCCAAGGTCGGCGTCCTCGAACTGGGCCCGCCTGAGGAGTCCGCAGATCCCGATCGGGACGAAGGTGGTCTTGAGAGCCACCAGGTAAAGGCCGTGGCCGTGGCGCTCGTAGCTCGCGATTGGCCCGTTGAGCAGATAGGCGACCGCATCGTCGCGGGTTCGGATGCCCCGGTCGCCGATATTCGCGATGAACGACGGATCGTTGACGAGCTCGAGGATGAAACCGGCGTCGTCGGTGGTGAAGTGACGGAGGACGAGCCGGTCGGTTTCCAGAACAGTCGTCGGGGCGCGTGGCGTCACCCGCGACACCGCCGAGGCGCACTGGGAGTGTGGTTTGGTTTCGGCATGCAATGGCAGGCTACATTTGGAGACGGTGTGCCGGAGAGATGTACCGGACACGCATGTCATTCTTATAGAGTATCACAGTTTTCGAGGCGTTCCGTGGCACCACAGTTCATATATGTCATGAAGGATCTCCGGAAGGTAGTTCCACCTTCGCGCGAGATACTGAAGGGAATCTGGCTTTCATTCTATCCTGGCGCAAAGATCGGCGTGCTCGGCGCGAACGGCGCCGGCAAGTCGTCGTTGCTGCGTATCATGGCCGGCGTCGATCAGGATTTTCAGGGCGAGGCGTGGGCGCACGCGGGGACGCGGATCGGCTATCTCCCCCAGGAGCCGCAGCTGGACCCCACAAAGAACGTGCGCGAGAACGTCGAGGAAGGGGTGAAGTCGACGCGGGATCTTCTCACGAAGTTCGAGGAGATCTCGATGAAGTTCGCCGAGCCGATGAGCGATGATGAGATGAACAAGCTGCTGGAGCAGCAAGGGCGCGTGCAGGAGCAGATCGACGCGGCGAATGCGTGGGAGCTGGATCGCACGATCGAGATCGCGATGGACGCGCTGAGACTGCCGCCCGGTGATGCTGCGGTGACGAATCTATCGGGCGGTGAGAAGCGTCGTGTAGCGTTGTGTCGCGTGTTGCTGGAGCAGCCTGACATGTTGCTGCTCGACGAGCCGACGAATCACCTGGATGCTGAATCGGTTGCGTGGCTGGAGCGGCATCTCGCGGACTTCAAGGGAACGGTCGTCGCCATCACGCACGATCGTTACTTCCTGGATAATGTCGCGCAGTGGATCCTGGAGCTGGATCGCGGCGCGGGAATACCATATGAAGGGAACTACACGTCGTGGCTGGAGCAGAAGCGCGCGCGCCTGCAGCTGGAAGAGAAATCGGAATCAGCGCGTCAGCGCACTCTCGAGCGTGAGCTGGAGTGGGTGAGGATGGCGCCGCGCGCGAGGCAGGCGAAGAGCCAGGCGCGCGTGAAGCGATACGAGGAACTGGCTGAAGCGGACACGGCCGAGAAGACGATGTCGCACGAGATAGTGATTCCGCCACCGCCCAGGCTTGGCAACGACGTAGTGATCGCGAAGGGATTGAAGAAAGGCTACGGCGACAAGTTGTTGTACGACGATCTCACGTTCTCGCTGCCGCGCGGCGGGATCGTCGGCGTCATCGGGCCGAACGGCGCGGGAAAGACGACGATGTTCCGGATGATCGAGGGGACCGAGAAGCCGGACGCGGGATCGTTGACGATCGGAGACACGGTTGTGCTTGCGTACGCGGATCAGGAGCGCGCACTTGACGGAACCAAGTCGGTGTACGACGAGGTGAGTCAGGGGCACGATCTGATTCAGGTCGGTAAGCGCGAGATGAATGCGCGCGCATATTTGTCGACGTTCAACTTCAAGGGGACGGATCAGCAGAAGAAGGTCGGCGATCTGTCAGGCGGCGAGCGGAATCGGTTGCAGCTCGCGAAGGTATTGAAGGCGGGCGGGAATCTGTTGCTGCTGGACGAGCCGACGAACGATCTCGACGTGGATACGTTGCGCGCGCTGGAAGATGCGCTGATCGACTTCGCGGGATGTGCGGTGGTGATCTCGCACGATCGGTGGTTTCTGGATCGAATTGCGACGCACATGCTGGCGTTCGAGGGGAATAGCGAGGTGGTGTGGTTTGAGGGGAACTACAAGGAGTACGAGGCGGATCTGCATCGGCGCAAAGGCATAGATGCGGATCAGCCGAAGAGGATCAAGTACAAGGCGTTGGTGCGGGGGTAGGTATTCGCTCGCTGTAGCCAGTACCGCGTCGACAGTTTGAGCTTGCTCGACGCCATCAAGCGTGCGCTGTAGAATTGTGCTCCACGGTGAGCCAACGTTCGCGTTCATTGCTTCTGGTGGCATTGGTCGTCGTGTGAGCTTGTACTTGTGGGTATTTCGCAGGACGCGACCATCCTGCCTCTGCGGCAGTGACGTATCGGCGGTCAAGCCTCGTGGTTACCAGCCACGAGGCTTGACCAGTGTCCCCGTCATGTCTGTGATTGTATCCGGAAACTGGCTTGCGCCAAGCACGCCTGGTCGGATGACCTTCACGAACGATGCTGTCTCACGGAGTTTCACCGGAACCGGAATCCTGGGACTCAGCACACCGACAGGCAGATGCAGGCGATGCGCGACAACGTCTATCGGCATCACTAGATCAGAATCGCTTGAGATGACTCCTGCAGCGTCGAACTTGTCCTCGTACGCATCACAGAGCAGTTGAGTTGCGATGTTCACGTCGGAGCCCTTCTCTTCCGTCTTCATGTATCTGATCCATCTTGGCGGAGGATCCAGATTGATGGCGGAAGTGGCGTGCGAAAGGAAATGACCGAAGTATATCTCGACTTCCGGTAACGTCATCAACGCGCGCAGATAGCTTTGTTGGCGAGTCCGTTGTTCGGGATCGTCGGGCCTCGACGAAATTCGCGCGGTGAAGTACTTCACCTTCACAGCGTTCGCTCCCGGTAGCAGATGCCGAGCTAGAGCTACGAGGTCGAGCCACTTATACGGAGTGCGCTTGAGGCACCGGTTGTACAAGTTGAACCCATCGACATACACGTACGCGCGCTGACGCATATTCCCCCTTGAAAAGCAGAAGCCGCCTTTCGGCGGCTTCGCGCCCTGCCGCCGAAGAGGCAGGGGGGGTTGAGATTAAAGATAGGGTTGGCGGGCTCAATGCGTCAAGTCTTCTTGCTGCACGCGGGTGGGCACTTTCGCGCACTGACGGTCGGGTGTAAACAGCGGGTGAAGATTGCACAGATGAGCTGCTGCCGGTTTCAAGGACACCATATTTAGTGGACTGGACTTGCCAGGAGTGAAAGAGCAAGGATCGATTCACACATAAGTGGCCGTAATCCAGGGACAGGCGTGATGAGGTGTAACGAGTCAGACGGAGGGAAGGCGTTGGTGCGGGGGTAGGTTGCGTACATCGCCTCCGTCCGGAGCCGGGCCGCTATTCGCTCTCTTCCGATCCACGCATGAACAGCCGCACATATTCGTCAAACATGAACTGTCTGTTGCGCTTCTGTCCGGTGAGCTCACGCAGGATGCCAAGGCGTACGAAGTCGGTGATGAGTGCGGCGGCGGTATTGGTCTGGACGCCAAGGGATGCCGTGGCTTCCTTGATCGTGATCATCGGTCGTTGATACAGATTCTGCATCAACGCTTGCGCATGAGCTTGCCGGCGAGGATGAAACGTTGGGAGCTTCTCGCGCTCGATCCTTTCCTTGAGCGTGGTTATGTCGCGAAATACCTGGATGGATGACGCCGAGGTTTCGTGCACGCCGGTCAGGAAGAACTGTAGCCACGGGAGAAGCTTGCTCGTGCTGCGTACGGACATGAGCGCGTCGTAGTACTCGGACTTGTGGCGCTCGAAGAAGTCGGACAGGTACAGGGCAGGCTTCGCGAGCAGGCCGAAGTTCGCCATGTAGAGCGCGATCATGAGACGCCCAAGACGCCCATTCCCGTCCAGAAATGGGTGAATCGTTTCGAACTGGTAGTGAATGATCGCGATTCTGATCAGATGCGGCACATGGATGTCGTCGTCGTGCATGAACTTCTCGAGATCGCTCATCAGCTCAGGCACGTGATCCTGATGCGGCGGTACAAAGGTCGCGTTCTTGAGGCTCGTGCCGATCCAGTTCTGGCTTCTGCGGAACTCTCCGGGCTGTTTGTTCCTGCCACGCACGCCTCGCATCAATACCGCGTGCGTGTCGCGTAGCAGCCTGTTGGAGAGAGGCATGGTCTGCAGGCGCTCGATGGCGAAGCCAATCGCCGCCGTGTAGTTCTGTACTTCCACCCAGTCGTCGCGACGTTCCGGATCGATGTCGTTCGCGTCGAGGAGTGCCTCCTCCATGTTGGTCTGGGTACCCTCGATCCGACTCGACGTGGTCGCTTCTTTCAGGAGGTGCATGTGAATGAAGAAGTCGACGCCGGGAACGATACGCGAATAAGTGCTGAGCTCGCCCAGGAGGCGGCTGGCATCTTCCAGGAGGGTCAGCGTCTGGGGGTCAGAAACAGTCCACTCTTTGTCGATGGTGGTCGGCAGGAAGCTTCGATACTGGTACTGCTGTTCCGAGCGGCCCGACTTGAAATCCTTGACGTCCATGAGTGAAATCCGGGTCATCTTGACATTACGAGTCCTGGTATATCAAATATAAGCCAGTATTTGACATACCATGTATTTGATTTCAATCTGACATAACTTGCCGACTAATGTCAAATAGTCAGCACAATTTGATATACCATCTTCCTCGGGGGGGGGGTGGCGACCGGGAATGGTAGTTGCCGGTCACGGGGGTGCGTGAGTAACGGCCACGTCATGGGGAGGGGCTATGCTGATGCAGGCGGCTGGTGGGCTGGTGATCGACTGGACTCAGATGCCGACGTACAACACGATCATGGCTGTTGCGGCGGGAAGCGGACTGATTTCCCTCGTGTACTTCGCGCGCGAGCTCAAACACGAGACTGACGTGCATCTGGAATCGTGGGCGCTTGCGTTTGCGGTGCCGGGATTCATTCTCGCGATCACGGGGATTCACATGACGTTGACGTGGCCGTTCGCAAAATACTTTCCGTACGACAACATCATCTTCGGTGAGACCAGTTTTGCGTTCGGCGTGCTGTTGCTTGCCGCCACGTTCTATCTGTGGAGTCGTGGATCGACTGTAATCGCCAGCGGTGATCCGGCCCGGTATCTGGCGCGGGTAGCGAGACCTGTGTCGCTTTTCATTTTCGGAATGGGCCTGGCGCTGTGTGCAATCGCCATGGCTGGTCTCGTATTCAAATTGTTCGCAGCGCCTCCCCAAGAGCCGATCTCCGGAATGTTTGCTGGCTATCCGTGGATCGAGGCGATATTCATGTCGGGCCTGTTCGGTCTCGTGGGAATCGGCGCTCTACTGTTTCCGTTTGCGCTGCGTGGTTTCGCGCACGGTTCTGCTGATACTGTCACACAGCGAATCACCGGGTGGTGCTGGGTGCTTGGCGGTGTGGCGTTCTTCCTGTTTGGCGCGCTCAACTTCTTCACGCACATCGGGTTGATCGTTCACACGATGGGGTGAAGAGTGGCGTTACGAGATCGTTCTCTCGGATGCCTGCGAGTAATACGAACTCCGAACGTTAAACGGGTGATTAATCGGAGACGTGTTGCTGATCGTCACCTTACTGTCTTCCCGTCAACTCGAAGCTGAAAGGCTCCTGGACAAACTGCTGCACGCTGCATCCTCCAATGCGCGCGGGTTCGAACTCAGCGTTCGGCAACCAGCGCATGACGGAGTTCAGGAAGTCATTGTAGGCGGCGAGCAATTGTCCGGTCGGCCGCTTTTGCCGTGATGCCCAAACTTCCCTGACCGATCCGGGGATCACGTGACCGGTCGTGTCGATCCGGAACTCTGCTATCACGACGGCAGTGATTCCGGCACGCCGTTCGGTGAGCGGGTAATCGGGTCCGGAGCCAGCCTTCATTCTTGCTGGTACTTCCGGTGGAAAGAGGACGGAGAACATGGGAGATGCAAAGCGGCCGGAATGTGACAGTTGAATCTTGCCGGGATCCGTCAACTCGACGCTGAGACCGAATGTCAAGGAATCGCCGGGCGTGCCCTCAGGCCAGGATGGTCCTTCGCCTTCGTCCAGGGTCCTGTGCACAGCAGTGAGCAATATTGCTGCTGCAGCGGAGTCGGTATGCGGTGATATCAGCTGAAAGACGGGAGCGGCGTTGCGATAGGTGGTGACGGCGAGGGAAATGTGGGACTCGATCCTGTGCCAGGTGATGAGTGGCTCACCCGGCGGAAGCGTGTCGCCTTTAGCGTTGAGAAGACCGCGCACGTGCAGCGATACCGACTGCGCAAACAGGTCCGCCATTTGTCCAACGCCGGAATCGGCTGGCTCCTTGATGGTGGCTCTCAAGTAAACGATGCTCGGAATCGACGGGACTATGGAGACCGTGTCCAGACACGATGGCGCGTGCGTGATTGGACTCTTGTCGGGAGACTGCGCGAAAAGTTCGGGTGTCGACAGAGCGATGCACGCGGTGACTGCAAGCCAGACGATGTCATTCGGACTTCGTGTGTGTTGCATGATGAGTGAAAGTGTCGGACCAAATAAGCGAACGTGATTCCGAAGCTACCAACACCAGCAATATCCAGTGGGAAATCCCCGCTCGCCAATGTAGCACTTTCAGTTGATACAAGCTTGAGGTACCTGGGTCGCGCATCGGCCTCCTGTAAGTCCGGCGGAAAGGAACGGTCAGAAGGTAAGGCAGCTGGTCCAGATGAGGTTCAGGTTCGAGCCGAGCCAATGATGTATGGCTTGCGAAACGCCGAAGGTGTAACACTTTGTTGTATTGACGGAAGTTCCAGTGAATCGCAGTATTGCTCTCCATGCGATATTCACGCGATTCTTTCTACCGGGCGAGCGCGCTTGTAGCGCTTGTCATAACCTTTGGCTGCGGTGGAAGCGACTCGGTGGCACCGACAGTGCCTCCGGCGCTCACAGTCCAGGCCGGCGCGAACCAATCCGTCGTCGTGGCCACAGCAACACCCGTTAGTCCGTCAGTGACGTTGACCGATAGTCACGGCGGGCATCCAGCTGGCATCACGGTCACGTTCACACCGGACAGCGGCGCGGGCAGCGTCTCGACGCCGAGCGCAAAAACCGATAACTCCGGAGTCGCATCCGCGGGCGTATGGATGATCGGGACTGTTGCAACGACGCAGCATCTGACGGCATCGGCGACGGTCGATGGTACGGTGGTGAACACAACGCTGAGTGTTACGGCGTTGCCCGGCCGAGCAGCGGTTATCAAGATCGTATCTGGCGATGCGCAGAACGGGCCGTACGGAGCGACGCTTGTTACGCCGATTCAAGTATCCGTGAGGGATCAATACGGTAACGCGACACCTGGCGTGAATGTCCGATTCAGCGTGGACACTGGTGGAGTTACGGCGGTGACGGGTACAACCGGAGCAGATGGGACGGCGAGCACGCGCGTGCGGCTCCCCTTGACTATGGGGCCAGTCGTGTTGTCGATAGCAGCCGACTCCGTTCCAGAGGTAACGAGCAGCTTCACGTCACGCGGCATTCGCTTCGCCAGCTTCACCATGGATGCAAATACGACGTGTGGATTGTCAGTTGAAGGATATCCGTACTGTTGGGGTGATAACGCGGCTGAACAACTCGTGCCTGTGGGGGTTCCAGAAGGGCAGAACGCGATCAAACCATGGCCGGTCAAAGCCGATCTGGATCTCAAGTCGATATCAGTTGCGAACATCGGCGGTTGTGCCTTGCGCACTGACGGAACGGCGGTCTGCTGGGGAAGTAATGTTTTCGGAGCGAATGGAAATGGTAGCGAGTCACTACAGCTGGAACCGATGACTGCAGTTGCAGGTGGCCTTTCATTCGTCGAAGTTCAGCGGGGGCCTAATGCAACCTGCGGCACTACCAAGACGGGACAATCGTATTGCTGGGGTGGTAATGGCGTTGGCCAGATAGGCTCCGCGAACCTGTATCAGACGTCAGTGTTGAAACCCGCGTTGGTCGACAGCAACATCACGTTCCACAGCTACGCACTAGGATCACTTCATACATGTGCGCTCGATCCTTCCGGCAAGGCCTATTGCTGGGGAATGGATCTGCAGGGTCGTCTCGGCGTCGCCGCAGCAACCGTCGCGTGTAACTCGACCACCTATACATCAAGCGGAAGTACGACGATCGCGACCACGTGCTCTCCGTCACCCGTGCCGGTCAATACTTCGTTACGGTTCACGACTCTGGCAGGCGCGTCGGACGCCACGTGCGGTCTCGATTCAGGTGGTACGGCTTATTGCTGGGGCAGCAACGATTTCGAGCAACTTGGAAATGGCAGTTCTGTTGCTGACACGGTTCCCGCTCAGGTTCCCGGTGCGCCGGCGTTCAAGCAGCTCAGCGCTCACGACCGAGGTTTCTGCGGATTGACCAGCGCCGGCGACATCTACTGCTGGGGCTATGTTGGGTCAGTAGTCGGTGTTCCGAATCTGAGCTGTCCAAACTACAGTGATTGCACACCGACTCCGACCAAAGTCCAGACGGGGCGACAGTTCTCGTCGATCTCCTTCACGACTGGTCAGCTGTGCGGAATATCAGATGGAACCGCCTACTGCTGGGGAGGTGACTATCACGGCGCACTCGGGATTGGAGTGGGCAATGATCTCGGTGTCACTACGCCGACTCAGGTGTCGGGACAGACGCCATAGTGTCAGCCTCGCGAAACGCAAAATGAAATGCGCGACTTGTCTCGCTTGCTTTGCGGCGTTAATGGCGCAATTCGTATCTGCGCCAGTTGCGTCGGCGCAGACGCACAAATTCACTGGTGACATCTGGACGGAGGCAGACAGTGGCAGAATCGTTCACGCTTCCGGCGCGACTGTGTACCTCTGGCCTGAGATCGCTGCCGTAAAGAGCGTGATGAATTCGGCATGCACGGCGTACAGGACCGACATGACATCCTGGACCACCGCGCGCGAGACGCTGAACGATACTGGCTCGGCCATTCCTGCAAGTGCGGCGGTCACGCGCGATCTGGCTCTGCTGCACTCGATCGCGCAACTCCCACATGCAATGGTGCAGGCGGACTCGCTGGGCCACTTTGTCTTTGACTCGATTCCTGGTGGCACGTACTGGATCGAAGCCGAGACAGTGCGGAACGGCAGAATCGTTCAGTGGTGGAAGAAAACTTCACTGTTGACTCTTCCCTTCCGTATCGGCGGGAAGAACTCCGCCGCGCTGGGTTCGACGCGTCTGGGGCCACTCGAGTACCATTCATCGCAATTCTGCACCGACCCGGAACCACGCGTAGGTGCAGCCGCGTTCGCGAACGACACGCCATTGACGCCGACAGATGGAGTTTATCGACCAGACGAGCTCGACAGGAACGTGCAGGTCGTTTACAACGGTGATCGGATTCAATACCCGGAATCGATGCGCAAGGCCGGTATTCCTGGTGATGTCGTCCTCAGTTTCGTGGTCGATGCCAACGGGAACGCAGAAATGGACGCGGTCCGGGTAGTACGAGCTACTGCTCCGGAATTCGTCGACCCGGCAAAACGCAAGCTTGCCACAATGCGGTTTGCTCCGGCCCAGGCCAACGGTAGGCCGGTTCGGTCACGCGTGAGTGAGACGTTCAGCTTCAGCGTCCAGCCGTAGGCTGCCAACCGTCTCGGCCGGCTACTCGTCCGAGCCTGACTCGCTCTCTCCATTCTTCCGCGTCGGTAGCAACCGCGACGACGGCTAACGCGTACTTTATTCGGCGAGTATTTTCGCAGCTAGAATTTCCAGTCTCAGTCCAGTTTCCTTTTCAGAAGGCCCATTTCGAATGTCGATCTCTCGCTTGATCACCATCGCCGCCATTGGTATGGCGGCGCTCACATCTGTCGCCAACTCCGTCGCCAGCGCTCAGTCCACCGATGCCCTCTACGCCGAGATGCACTGGCGTGAGATCGGGCCGACGCGCGCGGGGCGCGCCCGGGCGCTCTCGGGGGTGGCCAGCCAACCGAATGTCTTCTATGTCGGGTACGACAACGGCGGTGTCTGGCGGTCCACAGATTACGGCTCTAACTGGGTGCCTCTGTTCGATAGCGAACCAACGGGATCGATCGGTGCCATAGCTGTCGCGCCTTCGGATCCGAACATCATCTATGTGGGGACTGGCGCCGGAATCATCCGACCGGATCTCTCGGTCGGCGACGGCATGTACAAGTCGACCGACGCTGGCAAGACGTGGACGCATCTGGGTCTCCGCGACAGTCAGATGATCGCGAACATCGAGGTCGATCCTACGAATCCCAACCGGTTGTTCGTCGCGGTGCTCGGACATCCTTACGGTCCGAATGCGGAGCGCGGAATATTCCGCTCGACTGATGGCGGCAAGACTTTCGAGAAGGTGCTTTACAAGGACGAGTACGTGAGCGGCAATGATGTTCGCATCGATCCAAAGAATCCGAACATCGTTTACGCTGCACTCTGGCAGCAGCAACAGAGTTACATCGAAGGCGCGGAGTTCGGCGGCACGGAAGGGGGAATCTTCAAGTCGACCGATGGCGGCACTACGTGGAAGCAGCTCACGAATGGACTTCCCGCAGGGGTGATCGAAGCGAATCTCGGTGTCTCGATGAGCGCGCCGAGCACTATCTATGCGATGGTGGCAGGCACATCCGGGTCCGCAACACCAGCTCGCGGTGGAACGACTGGAACGATTGGCTTCTACAAGTCGACCGACGCAGGCGAGCACTGGACACTTGCAGCGCGAGATGCGAACAATCCAGGAGCATCGTCGAACGCGGTGCTGGATCCGCGTCCACTCGTGCGCATCGGCGGTGGTGACCTTCCGACAATCGCAGTAGATCCAAAAAATCCGAACGTCGTCTACAGTGCATCGACGGTGTTCTGGCGCACTGAAGATGGAGGTGTCACATGGAGCGCAGTGCGCGGTGCACCGGGCGGCGATGATTATCAGAAGGCATGGGTAAACCCGAACGATACGAACATTCTGCTCGTAGTCGCGGATCAGGGCGCGATCGTTTCGGGCAATCGCGGCGTGTCGTGGAGCAACTGGTACAATCAGCCGACGGCTGCGATGTATCACGTGTCGACGGATGACGCATTCCCGTATCGCGTGTGCGGCGGCCAGCAGGATTCCGGCTCCGCTTGCGTGGACAGTAGATCGATGGATGGCGAGATCACGTTCCACGACTGGCATCCGGTGAACATTCAGGAATACGGCGTGGCGGCGAGCGATCCCAAGGATCCGGATCTCGTTTTCGGAAGCCAGCGCACCAACATCTCACTGTACAATCGCAGGACCGGCCAGACGACAAACGTGGGCCCCGACGCGGAAGCACGAGGCACCGAGTTCGGTCGCAACGTGCGTACGATGCCGATCATGTGGTCGCCGGTGAATCACAACGTTCTCTTCTATACGTCGAACGTCGTGTGGAAGTCGACCGATCAGGCGCACAGCTGGACGCGCATCAGTCCCGATCTCGCGCGTCAGACGTGGGCCGTGCCGGCCACAGTCGGAAAGTATTCCAGCAGCGTGAAGCCGGCACCACAGGGAAGCATCACTGCGCTCTCCGCGTCGCCGCGGGACGTGAACGTGATCTGGGCGGGAACCGACGACGGCAACATCCAGGTGACTACGAACGGTGGCGCCAAGTGGACCAACGTCACGCCTGCTCAGATCAAGCCGTGGACGCGCATCTTCAACATCGATGCGGGTCACTTCGATACACAGACCGCGTACGCTGCGGCGAATACTATGCGTATCGACGACCTCAATCCGCATCTCTGGCGCACGCATGATGGTGGCAAGACGTGGACCGAGATCGACAACGGTATCGCGCCCGGCGCTGCTACGAATTCCATCCGTGAGGATCCGCACAAGAAGGGATTGCTGTACGCGTCGACGGAAACTCAGGTGTGGGTGTCGTTCGACGACGGTGATCACTGGCAGTCGCTCAGGCTGGACATGCCCGCCGTGTCGGTGCGCGACATACAGATCAAGGACGACAGCATCTGCATGTGCTCCGATCTCATCGCGGGAACGCACGGGCGCGGCTTCTACATTCTCGATGATGTGACACCGTTGCGCCAGGCTGCGGAGGCTCGCAGCGCCAATGGTGCATACCTGTTCAAGCCGCAGACGGCATTGCGTATTCGTCTCGCGACCAACGATCCGACGCCATGGCCACCGGAGCTTCCCGCGGGAGAGAATCCGCCGAACGGCGCCATCATCGACTACTATCTGTCGTCGAACGTGTCCGGTCCGGTGACGATCGACATACTGGATGCGAGCAACAAGGTGGTGCGCACCTACACGAGTGAGCTCAAGCGCGATCCCGATCCGGGAGTGGATCGTGCTGCCTACGACAAGGTCTGCAAGGCGAATCCGGAGTCGCCGGATTGCGACGTGCCGTTGTACTGGCCATCGCGCATCAAGTCCATGCCGACGAGTGCCGGCATGCATCGCATCAGCTGGAACATGAGATACCAGCCGCTCGCCACGGAGCGCGGCGGAGTCGATGCTACGGGTGCGGTTCCGAATCGCAGCTCGCCGTCGCCGAGCTCGCCGTGGGCGCCGCCGGGTCAGTACACCGTGCGTCTCACCGTTGCGGGCAAGAGCTACACGCAGCCGTTGACTGTGCGTCTCGATCCGCGCGTGAAGACGTCGCCGTCTGCGCTTGCGGAGAACACCAAGCTGTCGCTCGAGATGTACGAGCTAGCGCGCACGACGCGCATGGCGTACGGGCAGGCGCACGACCTGGGAGAGAAGGTCGGTCAGCTTGTGAAGGAGCAGAATGTCGACGGTGCGTTCAAGACGGAACTCGATTCGGTTGCGCCGGACGAGGCGCGCGGCGGTCGACGGTTCTTTGGACGTGGCGGCGGTCGTCCTTCTGTCACACTCAACGCAGCGAGCAGTGCAGCGTTGGCGGCATCATTGTCGATGCAGGCCGCAGAGACGGCACCCACGGCGGCACAGATCGCTGCGTGCGCACGGGCCAGAGTGCAGGCTGCTGCGGCGATGGCGCACTGGAATACGCTCAAGACGACTGGGCTGTCGTCGTTCAACGCGCTGCTGAAGACGAAGGGTCAACCGGCGCTGACGCTGCCGGCGCTCAGGCTGCCAGCGGCGTTGCCGAGTGATGAAAATGGGAACGTGAATGAGAAGGAGAACGAAGGGTAGGCGTTGTAGGCGACACCGGCCACGACAACCTGAGGGGGTCGCATGTATTATCGGGCGCTGATGCGCAGACGTCCGCACGTTACTGCGATGGTTACTTTCGTCCTGGCATTTCTTATTTGGGGATGGTTGCTGCCGTGGGTATGGCATCAGCCTCGTGATTGGGCCACGGCGATCTCGATGGCGGTAGTGCTCGGGTTAGTATCGTACTTCAACCGCCTTCGCGCAGGGCGAGCGAAGGCGTTGATCATGGGGCTGCTTTCACTCGGCGCACTCGTACTGTACGCGAGTTCGGTTTATGCTGACGGGATTCCGCAGGACACCACCGAGCGGTTCTATTTTGCCGCAGTAGTTGCGATTCCGGTGTTCGGCGTCGTGTTGGCGCTTTGGATGTTGCGAAAGTCGCGAGTAGCAGCATGAACGGACTTGCACGCATGTCGGTTCTGGGAGTGCTGGTCGTGATCGCGTGCGGTGGTGATTCCACGAATTCCACCGCACCGATCGGACCAACCGATCAGGCCGCACTACAGAGTCTCACAATGGGGATGGCAGCCGTCACCACCTCGGCGGCATCGTCCGACGCAGGGTTCGCTCTGGCGATGCTGCCGCCTGTATCGGCGTTCACGGGTCAGGCGTTGAGTCACACATCCATCACTGTGGACGGTACGTCGGTGCAGGTCTTCGCGCTCGCTCGGCGCGTTACATACCCATCTGGTACATGCCTGGAGCAATTGCTTGGTATTTCCAATTTCGCCAATCCTGGTAGCTGCACAAGTTTTCCGGGAACGTTGTCGTTGATTCTGTGGCAAACAAGTTCAGCGTCGCAGGCACCAGACAGGGTTGTCGTGATCCTCGCCGATGCCGGCAACGCCAGCTTTGCGGGCCTGTCATCATCTGGCGATCCATTTCTGACTGGCACCGTGTTTCCGCCCATCGGCATCTATCTCGAGCGAAGCGGTGGCGTGTGGTTGGCGTCGGGCGGAAGTCTCAGTAGCACTGTCACGGCTACAGTGCAGACGTGTACGATGGCGCCGCCGATATTTGCGAAGTCTGCGACGTGCGGCATGGGATCGTTCCTGGAGACCGGCAATATTGCGTTCTCGCCGCTCGAAGTCGGTGGCGTCACAACGACCGGAACGCGCTCCATCACCATATCCGCACAAACGCTCAGCGGAATGATTCAGACTGTAACCGCAACTGCGCCGCTCACGATTCCAATCAGTGGATAATGACCATGCGTCGGTCCCGATAGGCTGAGTGCACGGGATGTCACTCATGACCGTCCGATGGATTCTGCTTGCCCTCTCCGGCTTCGCTCTACTGACCGGATTCGCGATGCACGGGTTGGTACGCCGTCTTCTGTTGCAACCCATCGTCAATACAACACAGCTGAGCAGCGGCATTTCATCGCTACCCTTGAAAGTGTTCCGGTTGATGATCACGCGTGCGTGGGTGTTCCGGATTTACCATCTATGCTTCGCAGTGTTGCTGTTCGCAGGCTGGTGGTACTTTGGGACCGACGCCGGGCGCCTCAGGTGGATGCAGTGGACGGTGCATCCGCAGTGACCACGACCACGGCAGTTACCAACCCGCTTACCCCTTGTCTATGAGAATCACACGCCTGGTACTTATGCTTACGGCCGCGATGACGGCCATGGTTGCGCCGCAGGCTGCGATGAGCCAATCATCATACCTGTTCGTGTGGGCCGGCGGAAGCGGACCTGGCGCGAGCGACTTCATGGCGACGATCGACGCGAATCCTACATCTCGAAGTTACGGGCGCGTGGTCGCAACTGTTCCGACCGGCACTATCGGCATGCCGCATCATACCGAGCAGGAGCTGGGCCCGAACGGCCATCTGCTCGCGAACGACTTTACTGCGGGACGCACGTGGCTGTTCGATCTGCACGATCCGCTCAAGCCGCGGATAATAACATCGTTCGGTGATGTGGCGGGATTCAGTCATCCTCATACCTACAGCAGGCTTGCGAACGGGCACGTGCTGACGACGTTTCAGTATCGCGCCGACGCGAACACGGCAAAGGAGATGAGAGGTCATGCGAGCGGTATGGCCAGCATGAACAATTCTCAACCGAACGTGACTGGTGGACTCGTGGAGATGGATGAGCGAGGCCATCCCATCATGTCGGCAAGTGCCGTCGATCCGTCGATCAGGGATCACTTCATCTATCCGTACAGCGTCCTTCCGATTCCCAGCATCGATCGCGCCGTATCGACGACTACCGACATGAACCTCGGTGACACGGTGGCCACGTCGCAGTGGGTACAGATCTGGCGGCTGTCCGATCTCAAACTGCTGCGCAGCATTGCACTGCCGCCTGGCTCCGGTGCACACACCAAGGCTAACGAGTTCTCGGGCGAGCCGAGGCTTCTGGCTGACGGCAGGAGCGTTTACATCCACACGTTCAATTGCGGGTTGTATCTGCTCCGGGATGTGTCGCGTTCGACGCCCGTTGCAACGCTCGTGCATACGTTCGACGGAACTGAGTGTGGAGTGCCGATTCTCACCTCGCACTACTGGATCCAGACAGTACCGGCGGATCACGGCCTCGTCACACTCGATGTAAGTGATCCGGAGCATCCGCGCGAAGTATCGCGAGTAATGGTTGGCAACGATGAGCAGCCGCACTGGATCGCGATCGATCACACTGGCAGAAGAATCGTGTTGAATTCAGGCGGGAAGGGAAACCGGCTGTTCATCATCAACTTCGATCCCGCGAACGGGCACGTGTCAGTCGACAGCGCGTTTCGCGATCCGGGAAGCACCAAGCCGGGAATCAGTCTCGCCGGCGCGAACTGGCCGCGTGGCTTCAAGGGGAACATAGTGCCACACGGAGCGGTGTTTTCGCGATAGCGTCACGATCACGTCGTACGGTATCCGACGGGAATCATTGACGGACCGGGACGTCACCCGACGTACAACCTTCCGAGCCATTCCTCTGTCCAAGTGAAAAGGCACCGATTCATCGTCGGCATGTCGCAACTTGGAAACAATCATGGCCCGCTTGAATATGAGACATCCGCTTGCATCTTCTATAGTTGTCGCACTTATCTGTGGGACCGGCCTTGGCGCGCAGGTCGCCCGCCCTGTCGCTGTAATCAATCTGGAACCCTATCAGGACAATCCCGACTTCCTGACGGTGCGCGCGAGCGTGAGCGGTCAGACTCGAACGTTTGCTTTCGACTCAGGCGAAGGCGTGTCGATGATCAGCCCCGAACTTGCGCAGGCCATCGGATGCAAGCCGTGGGGGCAGGTCACGGGTTTCCGCATGAACGGTGAGCGGATCGACGCTCCGCACTGTGACGGCATCACATTCGATGTTTCCGGTCAGCACTTTGCGGCGCCGAGTGTAATCGTGTTCGACCTGATGAAATTCTTCAAGCCGGGCCAGCCGCGCCTCGATGGGTCGCTAGGCTTCGATCTGTTCGCGGGGCGCGCGATTACCTTCGCATTCTCCGGCCGGTCCATCGTCGTGGAGAGTCCGGCGAGTCTTGCAGCACGCATCGCGAGTGGAACGGAAGTACCGATTCGCATCGTACGTGACGCCGAGGGTCTCGCGCTCACTGTCGATATCGGCGTGCCGACCCCGGAGGGAATGGCATGGATGGAGCTGGACTCGGGCGGCGGCAATTCGATCATAATCGGAAAGCACATCGCGTCGTTGTTCAAACTGGATCCGGAATCGAAAGCCATGCAGCAGGTGAGCTTCACCCTTGCCGGAAAGATCCCGGTGATAGCACCAGCTCGGGTAATGGATCACATGATCATGGATGGAAATGTCAACGTGCCGTTTCTCAGTAAATGGGACGTGACGCTCGATCTTGCGACTGGACGCGCGTGGGTCGCGCCAGCCGATCACGCCACGCACTAGTCCCGGGCGGCCGCCAACAGATCTGCTCGCATCATCGCCCCTGCGTAAGGTCGCCGGACGCTCGTGGCGCCGTTGGCTTTCCGGTCAGCAGATTGCGGATTGCGCGCCAGACCGTACGAACGAGCAACAAGACGAGTACGAGCAATATCAGCGCAGCCGCAAGTGCGATTATCGGATGTTGCCACACCGTGTAACTCATCGTTGCAACGACCCCGAGCTCAGCGACGTTGACGATTCCATTGCTGACTGGCTCCGGCGATGTGTCGACTGCGGTGCGCAGACCGAGCTTGGCAAGATTGGTGGTCAGGCCGAGTCCGCCGCCAAGTAATCCTGCGAGGGCGATGATCGCCGGATCGGCGTGCCAGGCAGTGGCAATCGCGAGTGCCGCTGCGGCCGGCGTGCGGATCAGCGTGTGCGTTGCTTCCCATGCGGACGCGACTCCGGGGATCAATGTCGCTAGAAACTCGACGATCGCCAGAACCAGCGCGACTCCGATGATTATCGGGTTGGCGAGTGTGGACAGCAGGCCTGGCAGGGGGCCGATCCAGCCGAAGCGCTCCCCGATCCCCACGAGGACGACGGTGGCGTAGAGGCTGATTCCGGAAGCGTACGCGATCCCGAGCGACTCGGCCAGCGTAATCAGAGAATCCATGCGAGTGTTGGGCAGGTAGGATTCGAGGTTCCGACGAGCGCGCCTATCTGTCGGAATGTATCATACCTTTCGCGAGCACGCGTGGCGGGCCTGGCCTGGCCAGCGGCTACCCGCCCCGAGCCAATGACCGAGAGATGCCAAGTGACGGATGAAAATGACGTCGCGGAGTTCTACACCAGGCGAATAGCGACTCTGCGTGCATCGCACGACGTCGCCGCGCGGCAATGGCGTCGTCTTGCCAATCTGCGGCTGGTCGTATTCGTCTTTGCCGCGGCGTCGGTATGGTGGCTCGTCGACGCAGGGCTCGCGTTGCGCTCGATGCCCGCGGCCGCCACGATCATCACGATCGTGCTGTTCTGGTATCTGGTCAGGCGCAGCTCGCGCTCGAGGGTCCGGGTGACGCGTCTGGCCGATCTCGTACTGATCAATGAAGAAGCGGTGCATCGCGTTGGGAGAGAATGGTCCCTGCTCGAACAACGTCCATGGGCCGACGTTCCAGTCTCGCATCCGTATGCGTACGATCTCGACGTGTTCGGATCGGCGTCGCTCGCTCAGCTGTTCCCGGGAGTGAGCGCCGCGCCGGGACGTACGACGCTCGCGTCATGGTTGTTGGCCCCCGCGTCGGTGGGCGATTTACGGAGGCGCCAGAAAGCCGTAGCTGAATTGAAGAACAGGATCGAGTGGCGGGACGAGCTGGTGCTTCATACGCGACGAATAACGACCGGCCCCGACCGGCTGCATGCGTTTGTCGAGTGGGCGAATCACGAAGATTGGGCTGCTGACAATGGCTGGGTCTTCGTGGCGGCGGTCGCGCTCCCGGTCGCGCTGGTACTCCTGGCTGTGGCGCAAGCGGTGGGAATCATTTCCGGCGCATACTGGCTTATCCCGATCGCGCTCGGCGGCGCCCTTACGGCGCGGTTCAAGAAACCTCTGCGGGTGGCGCTCGGTCAGGTTCAGGGTCAGCGCAACATGTTGAAGGGATACGCGACTGTCACTCAGTTGGTGGCGACGGAGTCATTCGAGTGCGATGCACTGCGGGACATTCAACGCGATCTCACTGGCGATGCAAACGCGGCGGGCCAGATGCGCGCGCTCGAACGACTGGCAGATTGCGCGGATGTGAAATTATCGCCGATGCTTCATTTTGCCGTGCAGGGGCTCTTACTGTGGGATTTTCACGTAGCGTATCTGTTGACGAGATGGAAGCGTGATACCGGGAAGCACATCGGTGGCTGGCTCGGGGCAATCGGCGTGGTCGAGAGTCTCGCGGCGCTTGCCACGCTTGCGCACGACAATCCCGATTGGGCGTTTCCGATTATTGACGCGCGTGATCCCGTAATCGTATCGGCGATTGCGCTCGGCCATCCCCTGCTGCCAGCGTCGATCAGGGTCGCCAATGATGTAACGGTCGGACCGGAACGAACACTGTTGTTCGTAACCGGCTCGAACATGGCGGGGAAAAGTACGCTCTTGCGTGCCATCGGGTTGAACGTCGTTCTCGCGCAAGCGGGATCGGTGGTCTGTGCCGAAGCAATGACGTGTCCACCAGTGTTGCTCCATACCAGCATGCGCGTGCAGGACTCGCTCGCGCGCGGCGTGTCGTACTTCATGGCGGAGCTGGAGCGGCTCAAGCTGATAGTGGACGCGGCCGAGGCGGTGAAGGAATCGCATCAACGGAAGTTGATGTATCTGCTGGACGAGATCCTGCACGGGACCAATTCCGCGGAGCGTCTGATTGCTGCGCGGCACGTGCTGGTGCGGCTCATGGATCTCGGCGCGATTGGAGCAGTGACGACGCACGATCTTCAACTTGCAGACGCCAGCGTGCTGGAGCACGCAGCGCAGCACGTTCACTTTCAGGAAGTGTTCTCGCGCAGCGCGGATGGTCGTGCAACGATGTACTTCGATTACAAGTTGAGGCCGGGGAAGGCAACATCGAGCAACGCGTTGAAGTTGCTGGAGCTGGTAGGGCTAACGACGGAAGGGGTGATTTCATAGGCGGTTGCGTTGCATCCGCGGACCACGAATTCCAATTATGCGTAACCGGATCGGACGGCGACATCACGGGTTCTTCCGAATACGTTTTACACGTAAATGGATCGCGCGCGGGTTTATCGGCGTTCATCCGATTCCCATTGCGCGTAAATAGACCAGGCGCGGATAAATCCCGTGAACATCGACGTTCGGTTGCATCCATGGGGGCCAGGCGCGGATAAATCCGCGCCCTACGCGGGACCACCAATGCGGTGCGGCATTGTGCGTACGTGGCGCAAGGATGGATCCGATCGGGATCCGCTATTCACCACATGATTTACTCATGCCAAAATTTCACTCGCGCACCCATCCGCGCTGGAAATCATACGACTATACGCGATCCGGTGTGTATTTTGTTACGACGATAATCCATGATCGCCGGCCTATCCTGGGCATTGCGACGCAACGTGGAATCGTACTGACAAGTGCTGGACGTATCGTCGATCAGTGCTGGCGGATGGTCTCAGACCAGTTTAAGGGTGTGGTGATCGATCAATTCGTGGTAATGCCGGATCATGTGCACGCGATTGTCGTGCTACTCTCCACACCAGATCGAACGCTCAACCTGAGCGACGTAATTGGCTGGACGAAAGGCCGTGCGGCACGCGAAATCAGTGCCCAGCCATCGCCACCTGCCGGCCCGATATGGCAACGCAGTTTTCACGATCGTATTGTTCGCAACGCCGAAGCCCTAGCACGAATTCGCAATTATGTGGCCGCCAACCCGGCGCGCGCGTGGAACGAAGCCCGGGCGTTGCGGCCGCGTCGAATTGGTGGTCCCGCGTAGGGCGCGGATTTATCCGCGCCTGGCCCCCATGGATGCAACCGAACGTCGATGTTCACGGGATTTATCCGCGCCTGGTCTATTTACGCGCAATGGGAATCGGATGAACGCCGATAAATCCGCGCGCGATCCGTTCATGTGATCGGAATTGGATAAACGTCGCGTCAATATGACCGTCGATGCACCCGGTCCTTAAAGCGTGGTCGTAACGGGATGATGTTCCATTGGACACCCGGTCACCAACGGTACACGTTTGGTCGGCGTAGATACGACGTAACCACTATACCTGCGCTGTCGCGCACAGGGGACCCAATGTCGCTCATCGCCCGGATCACGACCTGTGCGGCCGTACTGGTGGCCGCCGTTCCAGCCGCAACTCCTGCTGGTGCACAGGGAGTGGCGTCATCGCAAGGTTATCAGGAACCACCCGAATCCATCCGTCGCATTCTGGACGCGCCACCCGCGGCAACGGGGAGTGTCAGTCCCGACGGCAAGTGGATCGTGATCGCGGCGCGCGAGCCGGCCGTCACGACCATTGCCGACATGGCGGAGCCGACGCTGTATCTGGCGGGGCGCCGGTTTCATCCGGTCGCGAGCTATAGAGTGGACACCGTGGGAATTCGCTCGATGCGCCTCAAGCCGGTTACGGGGAGCGCGGCAAAACCGGTTCCAGTGCCGGCCGGTGGACGGATCGCGCAGTATTCGTGGAGTCCCGATGGTCACATGATCGCGTACACGACCGTGGACAGGTCGTTTGGGATGGGCATCAAGCTGTTTCCAGTATCCACCGCAACGGAGATATCGGTGTCGGCCGCGGGTCTGCACGGCAAACTCGGTGCGCCGTCGTGGTCGAACGACGGAAAGTACGTCGCATTGACGGAAGCAACGCGCAATGGGACGGCGCTCTGGATGGTGAACGTTGCAGCGCACACGGCGAAGCGCATAACGCCATACACAATCAACACGGTTACCGGTGGGTGCGACTGGCTGTCGAAGGCGCCGCAGCTGGTTTGTCTCATGAACGTGCCGGGACGTGGTGCGCCACCACCCGACGGCCAGACACCGGCTGGGCCGATAGTACAGGAATCGTACGGGCGCGCAGCACCAGTGCGCACTATCGAGTACCTGCTCAAGAACCAGCACGATGAAGTGCTGTTCGATTACTACTTCACCAATCAGATCACCATAGTCGCGCCGGACGGTGCGAGCAGAAATGTCGGCAAACCGGGAATTCACACCCGCGCCGATGCGTCGCCGGACGCCAGGTGGCTGCTCGTGCGCACGGTGCATCGGCCCTACTCGTATCAGGTCGCGCTGAATGATTTTCCGGAGCGCATCGAGGTGTGGTCGCTGGACGGGAAGGTTGCGCGTACAGTCACTGACAGACCGCTCACGGATAATGTCTCCAGTGCACGCGACGCCGTCGCCGCTGGAATACGCGTTGCGTCGTGGCGGCCGGACGTGCCTGCCACCGTGTTTACGGTCGAGGCGCTGGACGGCGGTGATCCGCGCAAGCAGATCGACAGGCACGACCGCGTGAGTCTCATATCTGCTCCGTTCACGAGTGCGCCACAGCCATTCATGGATCTCGAGATGCGTTATCGCGGGATCACCTGGATGTATCCCGATCTGGCGCTCGTGAACGAAGGTACGTCGCGTACGGCGAAGCTGCGCACGTGGGCGGTGAATCCATCCTCTCCTGCTTCAGCACGCGTACTGTTCGATCGGAGCTCGGAGGATCGTTACGGTGATCCGGGCAGGTTTGTAATGGTGTACGACGCCGCGAGCGATCGGCTGGTGCCGCTTCGTAGCGCGGACGGTCACACGATGTACCTCACGGGTGATGGCGCGTCGGCTGAGGGCGACCGTCCATTCCTGGATGCGATCGATATGCAGAACGGCAGCAAGCGTCGCATCTGGCAGAACTCGGGCGACCATTACGAATTCGTTGCATCGCTGACGGATCCGGCTGCCAGGAGCTTCGTCACCAGGCGCGAGTCACCGACCGAGCCGCCGAATTTCTTCCGGCGTGAAGTGGGGAGTGATGTTGCCACGAAGCTCACGGAGCTGGCCGATCCGGCACCGGCGTTCGCCGGCGTCACCGGAAAACTCATCACGTACACGCGAGCGGATGGCGTCAAGCTCTCGGCGACGATGTATCTACCCGCTGGCTACACGCCGTCACAGGGTCGGCTTCCGTTCTTCTTCTGGGCGTATCCACGCGAGTTTCTCTCCGCGGCGGCCGCTTCGGAAGTGCGCGGATCGCCGTACGAGTTCAAACGGCCGTCATTGCCGCGCGATCGTCAACTGCTGCTGCTCGCGGCAGGTTATGGAGTTCTGGATGGGCCATCGATGCCGATCGTTGCGAAGAACGGCAAGGAACCGAACGACAGCTATGTCGAGCAACTCGTGGCCAGCGCGAAGGCGGCGATCGACGCGATAGATTCGCTTGGTGTTGGTGATCGCAATCGCGTCGCAGTGGGCGGTCACTCGTATGGCGCATTCATGACGGCGAATCTGCTGGCACATTCGACACTGTTCCGTGCCGGAGTCGCCGAGAGCGGTGCGTACAACAGGACGCTCACTCCGTTCGGATTCCAGGCGGAGCCGCGTACGTTCTGGCAGGCAGAAGACATTTACAGTACGATGTCGCCCTTCTATTACGCAGACAAGATCAAGACGCCGATTCTGTTGATTCACGGCGTGAATGACGACAACGACGGAACGTTCCCCATCCAGTCGGAGAGAATGTTCGCCGCGATCAAGGGAAACGGCGGCACCGTGCGATACGTGCAGCTGCCACTGGAGCCACATGGATACACTGCGCGCGAAAGTCTGCGGCACGTGATGTGGGAGACGGTTACCTGGCTGGACAGGTACGTCAAGAATCCGACGGAAAAGACCAACTAGCAGCAACTCGAGAAATGCGCCCGTTGCGATATCGGTCGGAATCGCAACGGGCGCATTTCTCGTTTCCGCCACCTGTAGGGGATTCCCCTATCGACTTTCCAGTTTCTCCCGACTGAACGCGTGAGCGCCGGCTGGTAGGTTGCGGAGAACATCATCCGAAACCCACCGGACGGATACCGTGAGCAGATCGAGCATCGATATCGAAACCATGGAAGACGCTGTTGACGCAGTGGCGTCGCGGCGTGAGTCGCGACGTTCGTTTCTTCGCAACGGCGCAGTTGCCGCGGTTGCGGGAACGCTGCTGAGCGCATGCAAGCCTGCCGCCGCCTCCGAAGGCGCGCCGAAAACAGTGGCGAGGGCGACTCCGCCAGTATCACCTCCAGTCGCGTTCGGTGTCGACGACGTGAGTGCTGCGTCGATTGCCGCTGCCGACGCGATGGACAGGATGCACGAGGCCGGCATCAAGGCGTTCCCGGCCGCGAGCAAGGGGAGAGGGAATCAGCTCCTCGCACCACGCATCGAGCGCGGGGTGAAGGTGTTCGACCTCACTGCAAGGAGAATGCAGTGGGAAACCGAGCCGGGAAAGGCTACGGAGGCGTGGGCTTACAACGGAATGGTTCCTGGTCCAATGATGCGCGTTCGCGCAGGCGACCGCGTCAGGGTCAACATCAAAAACGAATTGCCGGAGTCTACATCGATCCACTTTCACGGTGTGGAGCTCGCAAATTCCCAGGATGGAGTGCCGTTCATAACGCAACCTCCGATCAAGCCAGGGCAGAGTTACACGTACGACTTCATACCGCCGAATCACGGCTCGCACATGTATCACTCGCACCACAACTCCACCAAACAGGTCAGCCTCGGCCTGCTCGGGGCATTCATCGTGGAGCCCAAGGACAGCTCGGAAGAGCCGCACGCGGACGTCGATCACGTGCTGATTCTGAACGACGGGCTGAACGGCTTTACCATCAACGGCAAGGGGTTTCCGGCTACCGAGCCGATCGTCGCCAAGCTCGGGCAGACGGTGCGGATCCGCTTCATGAACGAGGGGATGATGATCCACCCGATGCACCTGCATGGCATGCACATGACGGTGATAGCCAAGGACGGGTGGGCCCAGCCGCAGCCATGGAAATGCGACACCCTCAACGTGGCTCCGGGCGAGCGCTGGGACGTGCTGGTGAAGTGCAACAACCCCGGCACCTGGGCGTTCCACTGTCACATTCTGCCTCATGCGGAGTCGGAGCACGGAATGTTCGGAATGGTGACGGCGCTGATTGTGAAGTAACTGGCGGAAGGCGATCGGCAGGTAGTGATCTTCGTTGGTCGTGGTAGCTTTATAGCCATGACCAACGACAGTCAGGCCAGCGGGGACGGTACCCCTCCAGTCATTCCGGCCCCACCGTCCGGGTCACAATCGCGGCCACCGTCGGCCGGCATGTACGAGAGGATTGTGGAGGTCGCGGCGGATGCAATTGTGACGATCAACGAGGCACAGGAGATAGTGCACTTCAACCGCGGCGCGGAGCAGATTTTCGGATATCGGAGGGACGAGGTGCTGGGCACCAACCTGAACGCACTGTTGCCGCCGCAGTTCCGCGCGACCCATGCCGCATACGTAGTCGCATTCGGCGAATCCACTGAGACGGCCAGACTCATGGGTCATCGCCGTGAAGTGTTCGGCCTCAGGAAAGACGGAACGGAGTTTCCAGCCGAAGCATCGATTCTCAAGCTGGATGCGCCGGATGGCCGCCGGCTGTATACCGCTCTGGTGCGCGACGTGACCGATCGCAGGCAGATGGACGCGCACCAGCGGTTTCTCGCTGAGGTCGGTATCGCGCTCAGTCGCTCGCTCGACTACGAGGCCACAATCGCATCCGTGGTGCGCCTTCCCGTGCCGATGCTTGCAGATGCCTGTATCATCGAGGTGATCGACGAGTCGGGGGAGATTCGTCGTGCAACGCACGGGAGAGCCGACCTGTTGAGTGGAGCGGCATCTTCCGATGCAACAAGGCAGGAATTACCACTCATTGCGCGCGACCAGGCGGTGGGTGTGTTGACATTCCTGAAAGCCGGCACGCCGCGTAGCAACGACCGGGGTGAGGCGATCATCGCAGGTAACTTTGCCGCGCGTGCCGCGCTCGCGATCGACAACGCGCGACTGTATCAGCATGCGCAACGCGCAACGGCCGCCAGGGACGAGATACTGGGAGTCGTATCACACGACCTCAGGAATCCACTGAGCGCGATCGCGATGTGCTCGCGAGTGCTCGTGGACACACCGCCTTCCGATCCCGTGGCGCGACGCGATCTGGCGAAGACCATATACGAATCGACAACGTGGATGTCGCGCATGATTCAGGATCTGCTCGATGTGTCCGCGATTGAAGCGGGGGTCCTGTCGGTAATCCGCGACACCGAGGACATCGGCCAGATCGTGACGCGGGCCGCGGGACTCTTCACGCGGAGAGCGGCCGACAGCGGTGTCGCACTCGTAGTCACGCTGGAGGAACCGCTGGCGCGAGTGTCCGTAGACGCCGAGCGAATGGCACAGGCGATAGCGAACCTCATAGGGAACGCGGTGAAGTTCACCCCCTCGGGCGGACGTGTCTCAGTCGAGGCGTGCGCGCGGGGCGAAACCCTGGAGGTTGTCGTGGCGGACACGGGACGCGGAATCGCCGAAACGGACATCCCATTCATTTTCGATCGCTTCTGGCATACGCGCGGCTCCGCTGCGGGAACGGGGTTGGGGTTGGCGATCGCGAAGGGAATCGTCGAAGCTCACGGTGGAACCATTGCTGTTGCAAGCAAGATCGGAGAAGGCAGTCGTTTCATGGTCAGTCTGCCGCGAACGGGTGCTACTGACTGACCGGGATGAAAGTTGCAGGGTATCCAGTACAAACTCACCAGCAGCAGGAGGTTGCCATGAAGAACCAGCCTGATCCCAGGAACGACACCGGAGCATCGGACGCGGACGTTCCCCGGTTTCGCGAGCTCGACCGCGGTGAGATAGAGGAGATCCTTGCTCGCAACAACGTCGGGAGAATCGCATTCTCACTTCATGATCGCGTGGACATAGAGCCGATCAACTACGTGTTCGATGCCGGCTGGATATTCGGTCGTACGAGTCATGGTACAAAACTCGCGACGATCGCGCACCATCCCTGGGTTGCGTTCGAGGTGGACGAGGTCCACAGCCTCTTCCATTGGTCGAGTGTGGTGGTCAAGGGCGCATTCTATCTGATAGATGCGGACACATCGATACGACAGGATCCCGCTTTCAATCGCGGCGTCGAGTTGCTTCGGGCGCTCATACCTCAAACACTGACGGCCAACGATCCAACGCCGTTCCGCAATTCGGTGTTTCGCATTCACCTGGACGAGGTGACAGGCCGCGCGGCGAATGGATAGCGCTCTCGGGTATCGCAGCAAAGGCAGAGTGTCCCGTTGTTAGTTCCAAAGCTCGTTACCACGCTCAAGACGTACGATCGCGATCAGTTCCTTGGCGATCTTACAGCGGGAGTGATCGTTGGGGTTGTTGCACTCCCGCTCGCGATAGCCTTCGCAATTGCGAGTGGTGTTCCGCCGGGTCGCGGTCTGTGGACCGCGATCGTGGCTGGCTTCATAATCTCTGCACTCGGCGGATCGCGCGTTCAGATCGGCGGTCCGACCGGTGCGTTCGTGGTTATCGTTTACGGCATCGTCCAGAAATACGGGATCGACGGTCTCACCGTAGCAACGCTCATGGCGGGCGCGATACTCGTCGTCATGGGGCTGGCGAAGCTCGGCTCCGCGATCAAGTTCATTCCGCGGCCCGTCGTGACCGGTTTCACCAGCGGGATCGCGGTGATCATCTTCTCCGGAGAGATAAAGGATTTCTTCGGACTTTCGATGGGTACTGTTCCGTCGGCATTCATCGCGAAGTGGCAGGCGTTCGCTGCGCACGCGGGAGCGATCACTCCGGCTGCGCTCGGTGTGTCCGTTGCATCGATGGCGATAATTCTGCTGTGGCCACGTGTGAACCGGCGCATCCCGGGGCCGTTCGTTGCTCTGATCGTGATGACAGCGGCGGCACAGCTGCTGCACCTTCCCATCGAGACGATCGGCTCCAGATTCGGCACGATTGCGGCGTCAGTACCTCATCCGGAAGTACCGCATCTGTCGCTCGCCCAGATATCCGCCCTCGTCGGTCCCGCGTTCACGATCGCATTTCTGGCGGCTGTGGAATCATTGCTGTCCGCTGTTGTTGCAGATGGAATGATCGGCAGCAGACATCGCTCGAACATGGAGCTCGTCGCGCAGGGCGTGGCCAATCTTGCGGCGCCCTTGTTCGGCGGCATTCCAGCGACCGGTGCCATCGCCCGCACGGCGACGAACATCAAGAACGGCGGACGCACTCCGGTCGCTGGAATGGTGCACGCGCTGACGCTGCTGGTCATCACGGTGTTCGCGGGACAGTGGGCGGCGCTCATTCCACTCTCTGTACTCGCTGCGATTCTCGTCGTGGTCGCGTACCACATGAGTGAGTGGCGAACGTTTCTCACGGAGCTGCGCTCTCCCAAGAGCGACGTGGCGGTTCTGCTGACGACATTTCTGCTGACACTGCTGGTCGATCTGACAGTTGGTATTGGTGTCGGCATGGTGCTGGCAGCGTTCCTGTTCATTCGCCGCATGGCTGAGGTGACGCAGATCAGCTCCGTTGCAGACGAGTCCGACGAGGATGCGCACGCCGGCGATCCATATGAGACGGATCCGAACGCAATACATCGGAGGTCGGTACCGAAGGGCGTCGAAGTATTCGAGATCAACGGACCCTTCTTCTTCGGCGCTGCCGAGGCGTTCAGGGATACGATTGGACAGGTGGCTCGCAAGCCGCGCGTTCTCATCATTCGCATGCGCTACGTGCCGGCGCTCGATTCCACGGGTATGTACACGCTGAGTGAACTGGCGCGACGCTCCAGGAAGGATGGCACCACGGTTCTCCTTTCCGACGTGCACATGCAACCGATGGTTGCACTCACCGGATCGCCGGCACTCACGGAGATCGGGAAGGAGAATCTGTTCGACAACATCGACGCTGCACTGGTCCGGGCCCGCGAGCTGGTCGGTGTCCCGGTGGTGGACAGTGAGATAGCGGCTGGCGGTGAGCCCTAGCCCAGCGCGGCGTCGGACGCGTGACGCAGAGCAGTAATGAAGCCGGCGATGTGATCCGGGGCGGGCGGAGGCGCGGCGAAAAACGGATCCATCACTGTGGACCGAAGGACGACGAGTCCATCGCTGCCCGCGCGCTTCCAGTCATCTTCGGTGCAGACGCCGAGCTCGTGGAGCAACGTCGTGATCGCTCCATCGTACATGGGTGTCTGGAATCGCGTTCGAGATATGATGTATTCCGGCGTCGCGCCCGCGACCTCGAGACTCATCAGCGAGTAGATGCGCTCGTTGAACGCATTCACGGCGTCGAGAGTGGTGAGTGACGGATGATGAACCAGGTAGCAGATGATGTTGATGTCCGGTCGCGGTAGAAGCACAACCCGGAATGGCGCGACATCGGCTGTGTACAATCCGTCGTAAAGGCGGCGCGCACCAGCGGCAGTCTGTTCGATGAGATGACCATAGCCAGTCTCATTCAGCGGAAGGACCTTGTGGCTCAACCACACCGCCGCCGCTGCCGCGCCGGGCTTCGATCCCTCGAAGATGAAGCGTCCGAGGTAGAGATCCTGGACGGAGTCGAGTCCTGCCGTCGGCGCGAGGTAGGGCGGGTCGGTGGCGACCAGCTCTCTCGCGCGTCGTTCCTTCAGCAGAAAGGCTCCTGCCGGATAGGGCACGTAACCCAGCTTGTGCGGATCGATCGTGACGGAGTCCGCATCGCCCAGTGCGGTCATTGCGCGAACCCACAGCTCGCTCGGCCAGTCGCACCCTGACGATGCGCGGATGTCGGCAGCCGAGCGACGGTTGCCGTCCGCACTCCACGTCACCGCAGCTGCGTAACCGCCGTAGCACGCGTCGGAGTGTACGTGAAATGTGACACCGAGCTCTGTCTCGGCGCGCCCGCGTACAGCGAGAACCTCGTCGAGCTGATCGACAGCGGATTCTTCAGTCGTTCCGCACACCGTTATGCATGCCATGATCGGCACGCGTCGCCTGGTGAGAGAGCGAACAGTGTCCCATAGTGCCGCTGTATCGAGGCGAAAGTGACTGTCGACCGGAATCCGGACAATCTGATTGGACCCGATTCCAAGTGCACGGATGATCTTCTCCCACGAATAGTGCGCTGTGGATGCGACGAGGATGACACTGGCGGGCAGCGGATCGCCATAATCCAGTGCGAGGCGGCGTCCGTAGTCCTGGTAGCCGACCGTGGAGAGTGAATGGTTTGCTAGCGCCCAGGTCACGCGTTCGTGGGAATCCGATTTCCAGAGTGCGTCCCACAGCTCGAGCGAGTCTGTTGTCCGGATGTTAAGCAGCTGTTGGAGCGAGAGCGACTCGAGCGGCGCGGTCGTACCATCCGGTAGCGCAACCGTGAGATCGACGTGGAGATCGCGCGCCGCTCCAGCTGCGGCGAGTGGGAGGTAGAACACGTTTCGGGCGATCCACAGAGCCTCGAAATTCGCAACCGTTCCGCCGGACGTAAGATGTCCCCACGATTGGGCCGGATCGTATCCGATCATGCCTGCCAGCTGTGCGGCGACTTCCAACTCCAGGCGCGAGGTGACCGGAGACGCCTCGACCGAAACGTTGTTCGGATTGTAGAGCATGGTTGCGAAAAAGCCAACCTGCGCGGCGATCGTCTGCTCCGATAGCATGTGCGCGCGATATCGTCCGCTGAAGAACGGGACTCCTCGTTTGAGCTCTGCGAGGAGTCCCATCAACTCCTGCGTCAGCGTCGATACGGCGTTCTCGTACCCGGGCTTGCGCTTGTCGGTCTCGCGAATTGTAAAGCCATCTTCCGGATGGTAGTTGCGCCGCCAGAATACATGATCGCGCAGCGCCTCGACGATCACGCGCTCCAGCAGGTCGGCGTTCTCGGCGCGAGGGCCCAGGAACCATGCGCGAAGCGCGTCATGCGATTCCGAAGAATCCGGTGCAGGCGTGTCAGCCGCCGTCATGCGCCTGCCGTGTGCGATACGTACGCCAGCACTGCCCAGTAGTGACAGAAGCTTCCAGCCATCACGAACAGGTGCCATATCTCGTGAAAGCCGAACGTGCGTGGCGCAGGATCGGGCCACTTGGTGGCGTATACGACGGCGCCTACGGTGTAGAACGCACCGCCTGCGATGATCCAGATAAAGAATCCCATCGGAGCAGCGCCGAGCAACGGCTTCGCGACTATCATCGCAGCCCAGCCCATGCCCAGATAGAGTACGGTCGAGAACCAGCGTGGTGCCTGCATCCAGGACAGTTTCTGCACGATCCCCGCCAGAGCGATCATCCACACCGCGATCAGGAGACCGATGCCCAGCCGGCCTCGGAGCAGTACCAGACAGACGGGTGTATACGTGCCCGCAATCAGCACGTAGATCATCATGTGATCCAGGCGTCGCAGCATTGCCAGGCCGCGCTCCGAGCAATTGACCGAGTGATAGATCCCGCTGGCGCTATACAGGAGCACGAGGCTGGTCCCGAATATCGCGAACGCTACTATCTGCCGGGCGCTATCGTTGGCTACGCCATTGGCGAGAAGGACCACCATGCCAACCGCCGCCAGCGCTGCGCCGAGCAGATGCGTGAGAGCATTGACTGGTTCGCGAATCGCAAGCCGATATCTATGTCGCATGGGTATGATCCTTGTATCGATGATGTAAGGTAGAAGGCCAGTGCCGCTGGCGGTGTCGGTATTTCCCTGAGATGACGACGGCAGTTCCCTTATGAAGAATCCGACGATGCCTGACGGTGGGAAGCCAACAGGGGTCGTAGATTTCGTTCCGAGCCGGTTTCTCACGATCACTTCACTCATCCCCATATGCCGCCGCTAACCTGGCCGTATACGCATCTCCTGATCAATCACTTTCCTATCGTCCTGGTGACCATGGCGCTGGTTGCTGCACTCGGCGGTCTGTTGCTGCGACGTCGCGGTCTGTGGCTGTACGCGATGGGGACGCTTACCGTCGCTGGGCTGTCCATATACCCGGTGCATTTCAGCGGTGATCAGGCGGACCACGCGCTACACGACCCATGGTACATCGCCCGTGGTGCGATCGACGCGCACGACGACGCAGCCGGAATCGCCATGGTCATCATTCTGATTGCGGGCGTGGTGGCTGCATACGGATGGTGGCGCGCTCTGCATCGACGCGATGAAATCATCCCTGTGTGGATCCGCGCTCTGGTACTCGTCGGTGCGCTCGCAGGCTTCGCGTCCGTAGCGTACACGTCGTATCTGGGGGGCAAGATAATCCACGACGCTCCCGTACTCACGTTGCCGACGGCACCGGCAAACCTTCCGCCAGGCATCGCCACTCCACCGCGCGCGTCGGGACCGGGGAGCGAGTAACCGCGGCGCCCCGACGGCGTCAGCGAGCGCGGGCTGGTATGTAGGAGCAGTACGGATCAGAGGCGAGATAGTTGCCGGTAGTGGCGTAGGCGCGCGCACGCGAGCCACCGCAGATCGTGCGATACTCGCATACGCCACATTTGCCCTCGAGCCTGTCCGTGTCGCGCAGATCGCGGAATAGCGGGCTGTTACGATAGACGTCCACGACGTCGTGTGTGCGCACGTTTCCAGCGCTCATCGGCAGAAAGCCGGACGGATATATGTCGCCGCGGTGACTTATGAAGAGAAACCCGTTGCCATCGTTCACGCCCCGCGCGCGTCCAACGCCATCGGCAAGACTGAATCCGACTCCAGCCGTGAGCGGCGTCGCCGCTCGATCGTGTTCGCCGGCGCGTCGCTCCGCAACCTGGCGCTGCAGCACCACGCGGCGATAGTGTGGCGCTGCCGTGGTCTTGATGTCGAAAGGCGCAGTCTTCGACAGATCGTACAATCGGTGAAACACGCGCTCGAACTCGTCGGCTGTCGTCAGGTCTGATGTTCTGGCGCGCCCGGTCGGGACGATGAAGAATACCGACCACAATGCGATCCCGAGTGTCGTGATGAACTGCACGATTGGCTCGACGTCGTGCAGGTTATGGCTCGATACGGTCGTATTGATCTGCGTCGAGAGACCGATCTTTTTTGCTGCGTCTAGCATCCTGACAGTCCATTCAAATGAGCCGGACACGCCGCGGAATCGATCGTGAATCGCCGCATTGGATCCGTCGAGGCTGACAGCCAGACGTGCAAGACCGGCGTCACGAAGGCGGCCGAGGACGTCAGGTGTCATCAGCGGTGTGCCTGATGGCGTCATCGCCATGCGAAGTCCGATGGATGTACCGTGTCGGACCAACTCAACGGTGTCGTCCCGCTTGAGCGGATCGCCACCCGTCAGAACGAAGAGCGGCTTGCCAAACTGTCGCACGGTATCCATCAGACGCTTTGCTTCCGCCGTGTCGAGTTCGCCGCGGTCACGGGATGGCTGCGCGGAGGCTCGGCAATGGAGGCATGCAAGATCACACGCCTGTGTGGTCTCCCAGATGACTATGAACGGGGACTCGTTGAAGTCCGTGTCGCGGATGGACGGGCGTGTGGACGGCATCACCGGGGCAGGGTTCGGAGTGGTTGGGGACATCAGACACCGCGCGCGAGACGCACCGCCGCAATCACGATGATGATACCGAGCACGGCGTTCGCGCGCGCGAGGTGTGCCGCGTGACGCCTGAGCACGATTGCGCGTGGAGAGCCTGGTTTCTGGCGGCCAGCGGCTGGCCCAAGGATGAAATCATGAACGGCGCTCACCGTGACCATCGCTGTGACGGCAATGAGCTTGCATGCGAGCGAGTGTCCAACGCCACTGTGCCAGAACGCAGACGAGGCCCATACGTCATTCCACTGGAGCCAGCCACGGTAATGCAGATTTATCACGCCGGTGACGATGAGAATTGCGATTGCAATCCAGCCGGCGGTGCGGAATCTGAGTCCCAATTCCCGAAAGAGACGCTGCCGCAGCTCTGGAGGCTCGACAGATCGAAGGAGCGGAGCGCCAATAATGGCGATGAAGGACATGCCACCGAGCCAGAAGAGGGCAGTCAGTACATGGATCGTTACGACCGCGTAGTAGGTGGCCGACATATTGTGGATGCGTGTCGCTGGGCGAATTGACGTTGATCAGGTGTGCCATGGAAGATCGCCTGACACGTTACCGAGGTGCAGTGACGTTTGTCACAGTTCCGACACTGCACGAGAAACCCGGCGCGACATAGGAATCCATCATCAGCACGAACGAACCCATGCCGGGAACGGAGCTCTCGATGCGGACGGGGAGGCGGCAGCTGTCATCACTCAGAAATACGCGAATGATTCCCTCACCGCGGTAGCGCCGCGGATCGTGCACACGCATCTCCATGAGCGTCGTTACATAAGCACGGGATGCAGTCTGGACCACGCCGCCAGATGACTCACGGACCGTCACCGGATCGCGTGTCGCATCGAAGTGATTGTTGAATTGGTAGAGCGTATCCTTGCCCTGCGGAAGGGTCCGCAGATAGTAGATGAACGAAAGCTCATCCAGCGAAGCGTTCGTGATGCTCTCGCCGGAACTTCCGTCATCCCCCGTCCAGAGCCGATCGTCGGGATGGATCTTCACCGTGATGCTGTGGGAACGAAAGAAACGGCGCTCCTGCTCGTGGAAGCGGAGCGAGCGGACCGTCAACGGATCCAGCCATGACTCCATCAGCTGAAATCCCTTGAATGGACCCATTCCGGCTCTGGTTTGTGACCGGAGCAAGTACGTCGACGTCCCGCTCACATCCACCGGCCCCTCGACCGACATGGTTGCGTGACCGATTGCACCCACGCCACCGACATCCACCCGGTAGGTGATTTTCTCACCGGGAGCGAATGGCAGTGGCGTCTGACCGCGAGCCGGCGCGCCGAGCGCAGAAACTACGAGCGCAACGGCGGCCGGTGCGATGCATGGTATCCGGTTCAGAAGGATACCGTTCCTTCCATCATGAAGCCCTTGATCTTGCCGCCGCTTCGGATGTCAGTGATGGGGAAGTCGTTGTAGTTCTGCACCATGTACTCGCCCTTGAGTAGAACTGTCGGGGTGACGAACCACCCACCGCCGCCCTGTGTCCGATTCACATTCACGTCGGTAGGCATTCCGAGGAAGCTTCCCTTGACGTAGTTGTATCGGCCGCCGACGTAAAGCTTGTCATCCATGAAGCGATACAGACCCTCGCCGACGTACTGGTGCCAGGTACGATCTACCGACTCCGTGGCGCCTCGTCCCTTTGCCATTTCGGCGTTACCGAAGAACTCGAAGCCCTGATACTTGATGAACGGATTGACGACGACCGCAGTCACCTTGCTGCTCAGCTTGGGCTGAATCGCCCCGGACCACGCGTTTGCGTCCTCGGTGGAAGCGGTATTCTCCATCACGTCGTAGTAGCGCGATCCGGCGCGATCGCCGCTATACAGCGTGTTGTTTACGGAGCGAGAGGTGCCGTAAACCGAGCCGGTCAATCTGAAGCGGAGGTCGGGATTGACCTGGGTATCGTAACCGATCTTGCCAAGGAAGGTCGGCGAGCGCTTCTGCGGCTGCGTGACCTGTCCGTGGATTTCGCCACCGGTGACACCAGCCATCGCAAGGAATCCGTTCGCACGCACGTACGCCTCACCACCTATTTCAGTAGTGAACGCGTCCATTATGTAGTTTCCGACAAACGGGTTGTACATTGCCAGGCCATTGTCAGTTCTGCGATAGTGTGCATCGCCGTAATCCACCTCGAAGTGCCCGACCCTCAACGTCAGGTATTTCATGATGGAATTGAGAATGTCCACATCGATGGGTGATGCGTCGACAAGCAGATATCCGTCTTTCACCCACGCATCCTGGTGGTGGCGGGACGACAGGAAGGTCGTAACCTCGACACGCATTCCTTTCGCGAGCTGTGCGTTGAGATAGAGGTTTGCGACGGCATTGTTGAAGCCGTGTCCTATCTGAATGAGCTGGTTTGCATCGACGCCGTTCACCACCTTCGGCGCCGCGGTGTTGCTGTGCTCGAGTCCCTGGAATTGCTGCGTGAACGCCGCACCGAGTCCAATCTTGAAATTGGTGAACGGAACTGTGTCCTCCTTGGGTGGTTCGAAGACATTGATACCGCGTTGGTCACGTGGACGCATGTGCTGGATCTCTATGAGCGGAACCAGCGACGGATTCACGGTACTGTCGGCGGCGCGTGCGGCAGGTACGCCGTTCTGCGCCGCGAGCGTTGGGGCAATCGCACCGATCATCGCGATACTGATCGCGCTAAACAGGAACGGTTTCATTTTCGGTCTCCGTGAGGGAGTGAGATTGTATGTGTGACGCACGTGTTACTTGTGTGACTCGCGGAGCGGTGGTGTCACGCGCGAGGTATTCGCTGCGAGCTCCGATGAGAGCCCGGAGATTGCATCGGCGATTGCCGCGTGTGTCGCCTTCAACGTGAACTTCACCTGCAACTGATCACCAACGCGAAGCGTTCCCAGCATGAACGTCGGCGGTTTGATGCCGAAGGCGCTCATCTTGATGGCCTGCGCCGCCGTCGCGGATACGACGCCGTCGGATCCGCGCGCCGCCTCGATGGTCATTCGGATGGGATTGGCCTTGCCGGCAATTGTGAGCTCTCCCTGCGTTACTGCACTGAATTTTGACGCCGCCGCACTTTCAGCGATCAGGTCGTAACTCGTGAGCTTGTATATCACGTAGGGGAACTCGGCTGCATGCAGGGTCTTGTACATGTTGCCCTCGAGATCGCCTCCGCATTTCAGGCTCTTGACTGGAATCACCACCTGCACATTCACAATGGGATGCACAAGAGTGTTCAGGGCTGCAGTTTGATACGATGGATCGACGTCTATGTACGCCTGCATCGTGCTCGTGGTGCAGGTAAATCCATGCAGCGTGGATGTACCGTCGAAGGTGAGTTGACTGCCTGGAGCTAGCTGAAGGCGTACGGCACTTGCCTGTGCAGACAAAGTGGTGCCAAGCAGCGCGATGGCCGCTGCAGTCAAAACTGTCCGTGTGATCATGGCTCGTCCGTTCTGGTGTGAGTTTCTTCGTGCGTTTACGAACGAACGATACGGCCGACAGGTAGCCGCCGTCTGTCGGCGCTACCCTGAATTGTCGTAAGGGTATTTCCGATACGTGGATCATGACGAGCCATGGTACTGGAATGCCCTACAATCATTCCGGGAACGGCCGACAGACGGCGACCGAGGGGCGAGACAGATTGCGTTATCACTCACTGGAGGTGCACAGATGTCCAGCCCCGCTTTCTCCGCTGCGACGACACCGGCGGAAGGATTTCACGGAATTACTCGTCGCGGCTTGCAGCCGGCACTCGATGCCGTGTTTCCACTGTTGCTGGCAATCACCGAGGACGAGCGTGCGACGCCGGCCATCGCCATGACGCGTGAGCTGGCGCGCACTCATGGTGCGATTCCGACGGTGTTGCGTGCACTTGGCAGAGATCACGAGACGGAAGTGCTGATCCAGCCGTTCGCAGGTTACGTTGCAGAGGGCTTACTGAGCCCGGAGTATCGTGACGAATCCAGAGAACTGTTGCAGAAACAGGTGACTGCGGTGGCGGGTGACGTGCGGTGGCAGTTCGAAGTCGCCGATGAGCCACCGGTCGAGGCGATCGTCAATCATGCGCGACAGTTGCGCGCCGGTCTGATCGTCATTGGCCTGCGACGGCACGGCGTTGTGCATCGTGTGGTCGTTGGTGACCTGCTGCGGTCGGTCGTCCGTCTGGCTGGCGTGCCCGTGCTTGCGGTTCGGCCGGATCTCCTTGCCCTGCCGAGGCGTGTCGTCGTCGCGATCGACTTCGGCGAGGCGAGCGTTCGCGCAGCGAGCATGGCGCGACACATGCTTGCTGAGGATGGGGAAATGCATCTCGTGCATGTTGTAACCGACGCGACGCATCGGGATAGAGCTCCGGCGGGCATGCTGGGCGCCGGAACCTTCTCACGCGCGACGCGCGACCTGGCATCAATGGTCGATGATCTGAGACCTGGCCCGCGGATGACCATTTCGTCCCACGTGATAGAAGGCGAAAAAGAGGCGGCAATCGACGGCTTTGCGGAACGCGTTCGCGCGGATCTGCTCGCGGTGGGGAGTGATGAACACCCCTTGCTGGACAGACTGGTAAACAGAAGCGTATCGATGGGCCTTGCCAGGACGGCGCACCGGTCGGTGCTGGTAGTTCCTGCCAGGAACCACGAGCAGAACTCCACCGCGACGGGCAAGGGCAGCACTACGTAAACAGCGCAACGGGAGGACCGATGAGCATCACACGAAAGGACTACGTGAACGAGTTGGACGCGCCGCTCGAGGAGCCGTCGGCTGCACCAGAGGCTCTCGCAGCTGCCGGAGAGTTTGGCGTCCTCCTGGCGCTCAACGAGGACGAGCTTGCGGATGCGGCCGTCGCCGTGACGCGTGCTCTGAGCGAGCGACGTGGCGCCGGTCCTTCCGCGCTCTACGTCATCGAGGTTGGTACGTCAGTGCCGGAAGCGGCGATCGTAATCGTATCGATCGAGGAGGACCTGCAGGATCCACGAATACGTGAACGGCAGACTCTCGCGATGCGGAAGACGCTGCACCTGGACCGCGGTCCTGCGGCGGCGTGGCCCCTGACCCTGGCTGTGGGAAACGTAGCGCGAGTCGTGGTCGAGCATGCCGAGCGGAGTGGCGCACGGATGATTGTCCTGGGCCTGAATCGCCACAGCACGGCGGGCCGCGCGATAGGCAATGATACAGTCCGCGGTGTGATGGGACTCAGCAGTGTGCCGGTGCTGGCTGTACGCCCGGAACTGACGGACCTTCCAAAGCGGATCGTCGTGCCAGTGGACTTCAGCCGGGCGAGCATTCGGGCTGCGCAACTCGCGCGACGTATCGTCGATGAACATGGAACCATGCATCTCGTTTTCGTCGAGCCATCGAGATCTAAGGTCAGGACGGAAAGCGAAGAAGCGTTCGAGCTGATTCACACGCGCGGAGTCGAGGCAGCGTTCAGTGAGCTGGTGGCGGAGCTATGGCCATCGGTTGGTGTGAAGATCGATACCGTGGTGCGGCAGGGAAGTCCGGTCGCAGAGATAACCCGCTTCGCCGAGGAATCCAATGCCGATCTCATAGCCATTGGAAGCCAGCGGCATCCGTTTCTCGATCGATTGCTGCTGGGCAGCGTAGCCAAAGCCATCGCGGCAGATGCCAGATGGTCGGTTCTCGTGACGCCGCCGGTCCGGGCCGGCCATCACTGACCGCAAAGCACGCCTGGCAGGTACGGCGAGCAGGTACTATGGCTGCTCGCCGCGCTTTCGCCACCACCGCGCGATGCCGTCAACACTCATTCGATAGTTGCCGGCTTCTTCGTATCTGCGAAGCAGCGAAGGATCTCCAGTTCGGGTCAGGGTAACGTCTTCCATTGCTCTTAGTGCGTCCGAAGCAACGTCGGCTTCCTCGCCTGCGGCGAGCCGCCCGCCGACCCAGCCGGCCCAGAACCACGTGCGCGAGAGCAGCTCGTCCAGATGCCACGCTACGTCGTCGTAGCCTCCAAAGTGGGTGAGATACAGACGACGTGGCTCGAGTGCGCGCAGAATAGCGACGCTCTTCTGCCATTTTTCAGGCGAAAATTCCGGTGGTGGTGTCGGAGGCCTCAAATGCCTTGTGCCATCCAGACGAACACCGGCGACGTCACCCGTGAAGACCGAGCCGGTATCAGGATCGTGCAGCGCAAGGTGGTGATTCGCATGTCCTGGAGTGTCGTACGCACGCAGTGTACGTGCACCCGTGCGCAGATCGGCGTGATCCTCGAGAACACTGAGACGTTCCGCTGGTATCGGAATCATCTCCCCCCAGAGCGGTCCCATCAGATCGCCGTAGATTCGCGTCGCGCTCGCCATCAGTTTGGCCGGATCTATCATGTGCGGCGCGCCGACCGGGTGTACGTACAGTCGTGCGCGCGGCATTACACGGAGCAGGGATCCGGCACCGCCGGCATGATCGAGATGTATGTGAGTCACGACGACTCGCTCGATGTCTGCGGGATCGAAGCCTGCCTGGCGTATGCCGGCAAGCAGCGTTCCGCCTGTACTGGCCGGCCCAGTCTCGATCAGCGTCAGTGCATCGCCGTCAGCGACCAGATACGATGCGATGACGCCAGGCGAGCCCCGGAAATGATGGTCGAGCAGAAATACACCAGGCTCGACTTCGCTCGCCAGACGGTTGGATGCTGGAGTATGATCAACCGAAGATGTCATTGGCATGCCTGCAGTATTATTGGGCCAAACGTCAGGATGCAAGCACACGCCGGCGCGCGCGGGCGTTGGAATCGAGCTGACTGCACATGATGTCGCAGAGCGCGAAGACAGATTGATCTGCAAGCGCGTAGTAGGTGAACAGTCCATCCTTCCGCCGGGTAACGAAACCCTGCGCGTGCAGCAGCTGAAGGTGTTTCGAGACATTGGCCTGGCCAAGCCCCGTCTCACCAACCAGGTCAGTGACCGTCATTTCGTGCCGTCTCATGCACTGCAGAATCTGCAGGCGTGCCGGCTCGGCGAGTGCTCGAAAACGCTGCGCCACTAGTGCAAGAACATCGGGTGTCAGTTTCGTTTTTGCCATGTCTATTTTTCCTGTGGCACTCGATAACAGTATCGTAATGTAGTTATCGAATGCGTATCGAACAAAAGAGCGCAGTCGGGGCGGCGCATCGCCAATGAGGCATCATCTGCCTGCGCTGCTCTGGTCCCGTTGACGCCCTGCGGGTGTGCACCCCGCCAGCCCTCCCCAGCCAAGCATCCGCTCCAGCGGACAGAATCCCGTGAAACTCGACTGCAGAAGATTGACGCCTACAAAGGCAGTGAAGAGAAACCACGCGGGGTGAACCCAGTAGCCGAGTACCAGTGATGCAATGATGAATGTCCCGGCGAACCGCCGGATGATGTTGTCGTCACACATTGTCGGACTCCTGACCTGAAGTGTTTGCCGCGAACGCAGGGTGCGCACGCAGGTTCGAACCAACGCCACTCGATCGCACGTCGCGACTGCGCAATTCCCAGTAAAGAATTGGAACAACGATCATCGTCAGCAGAGTGGCCACTACCGCACCACTCATCAGCGCCACTGCCAGACCCTGGAAGATCGGATCGAGCACCATCACCAGGCCGCCAATCACAACTGCTGCTGCCGTCAGTGCAATCGGTCGGAATCGCACGGCGCCAGCTTCGATGACAGCTTCGCGAAGTGGCCGCCCACGCGCTTCCGCGAGTTGTATGAAGTCCACCAGCAGGATGGAGTTGCGCACGATTATCCCGGCAAGCGCGATCATGCCGATCATGGAGGTTGCAGTGAAGAACGCGCCGGTGATCGCGTGGCCCGGCAGGATGCCGATGAGTGTGAGCGGGATGGGCGTCATTATCACAAGCGGTACGGTGAAGGACTGGAACCATCCAACCACGAGCACGTAGATCAGCACCAGAACTACCGCGAACGCGAGGCCCAGATCGCGGAATACCTCGATCGTCACCTGCCACTCGCCATCCCACTTGATCGCCGTCTCGGTGAGCCGCTCGGGCTGGACGGCGTTGTAGCGCGCGATGCGCGCGCCGTCCACGCGAATCGCGTCCAGCTTCCTGTTCATCGTGAGAATGGCATACACCGGTGATTCGATCTGCCCAGCCACGTCACCCGTGACGTAGATGGCCGGCCGCAGATCTTTGCGCACGCGACTGCTCTCGATGGTCCCCGTGACCACGCTCACGAAGCGCGCGAGTGGCTGTGGTCCAGTAGCCGTCGCAATCGGGAGGGCAAGCAGTGCATCGATCGACGACCTCTGTTCGAGCGGCAGCCGCGGCACGATTGCGATGCCCTCGCGTGCGGTAGCCGAACTCGCGATGCCGGCTGGAGCGCCCGAGAGGGCGAGGTAGAGTGTCCGCGTTATCTGCTCGACACTGGCGCCCGCTTCTGCAGCGCGCGCGCGGTCGACCCGAAATCTGCGTTGCTGTTCCGGTGCCTCGACGGTCCAGTCGACGTCCACCACGCCCGGTGTGGTTTCAAAGATTCTTCTCACCTGTTGCGCGGCCAGCAGTCGCGTCGAGTCGTCCGCGGCATACACCTCGGCGACTAGTGTCGAAAGCACCGGCGGGCCCGGCGGGATCTCCGCGATCTTTGCCGAAGCGCCATATCGGACGGCAATTGAATCGATCGCCGGCCGCACCGCGACGGCAATGGCGTGGCTCTGGCGCGAACGCTCACCCTTCGACAGGAGATTCACCTGAACGTCGCCCACGTTTGGGCCAGACCGCATGAAGTAGTGCCGCACGAGTCCATTGAAGTTGAACGGCGCGGCGGTACCGGAATACACTTCCGTGCTCCTGACTTCAGGCACCCGGCTCAGATATCCGGCTATCTCCTGCCCCAGCGCGTTGGTGGTTTCGAGCGTCGATCCCTCTGGCAGGTCGAGCACCACCTGGAACTCGTTCTTGTTATCGAACGGGAGCATCTTGACCTTGACTGCCTGGATGAAGATCAGCCCGACAGATAGCAGGAGCAGTGCAACTACGCCTGCATAGAAACCGAACCGCAATCCGCGGCGCTCCATCAGTGGCGCCATGACACGCGAGTAGAATCGCGCGAAACGCGACTGCTCTTCCATCTCATGCGCACTGTCAATCGGCAACGTGGACGCCGGCACGGTGCGCACGTGTCCTTTCAGCAGCCGATATGCAAGGTACGGCGTCACGACGAACGCGACGGCAAGAGATGCCAGCATGGCGAACGATGCGCCGATAGGAATGGGACGCATGTATGGGCCCATCATCCCGGAGACGAATGCCATCGGCAGGATTGCAGCAATTACCGTGAAGGTCGCCAGGATCGTCGGATTTCCCACCTCGTCCACCGCGTCGATCGCTGCAACGTCCGGCGGTCGATCACCGATCTTGATGTGTCGGTAGATGTTCTCGACGACGACTATGGCATCGTCGACGAGAATTCCGATGGAGAAGATCAGCGCGAAGAGCGTGATCCGGTTGAGCGTGTAGCCAAGCGCGTAGTACGCGAACAGTGTCAGCGCGAGCGTGACCGGCACTGCTACCAGTACTACCGCAGCTTCCCGCCAACCCAGAAACAGCCAGATGAGTACCGTGACGGATATGGTTGCGATGAACAGGTGAAGAATCAACTCTCTGGCCTTGTCACCCGCTGTCTCTCCGTAGTCACGTGTCACGGCAAGATGTACATCAGCCGGAAGCAGGCGTCCTGTAGCCGCATGAACGCGTTGCATGACTGCGCGCGTCACCTCCGTCGCGTTGGCACCATGTCGTTTCGCGACCGCTATGGTGACAGCTGTCTCGGATGCTCCGTGCGATGCTGTATGCGACACGTAAGTCGTCGGCTCACCGTAACCCTGCGAGACGTCGGCAACGTTGCTCAGGTACACGGGTGCGCCCGCGTGCGTGCCGACCACCACGCTCGCCACTTCCGAGGACGACGTGAGCGGAGCGCCAATGATTACGCGGTATACCTGATTCGTAGCGGAAAACTCCCCCGCCTGAAGTTGCGCGTTTGCTCCGGTCAGTGCGGAAGCAACCTCGCCCGGCGTCACACCGTTCGCTACGAGCCGCGCCGGATCGAGCGTGACGCGGATCTGCCTGGGTTGGCCTCCCACAACGAACGTCTGCGCGACGTCCGGAACAGTTCGGATCTCATCTTCGAGATGGCCAGCGATCTGTCGCAACATGTTCGCGTCATAACTGGCTGAGTGAAGGGTGAGCGTCAGCACCGGTACGTCATCGATGGAGTGGGCCTTTACGACTGGCGGGTTCGCTCCCGACGGCTGTTCATCCATCGCACCAGCGAGCTTCGCCTGCACCCTCGTCACACTTCGTTCCTGATCTTCGCCGACCTTGAACCGTACGGTTACCATGGCGTAGCCATCGCCCGACAGCGAGTACACATGGTCGACGCCCGGTATCTCCAGCATGCGCTGCTCGATCGGACGCGCCAGCAGGTTGTCGGCCTCGCGCGGCGATGCGCCAGGCAAGGTCGAGATCACATCGATCATCGGCACGGAAATCTGCGGCTCCTCCTCGCGCGGTGTTGCAAGGATGCCGAGCGCGCCGAGGCCAAGCGACGCCAACGCGAGCAGAGGCGTCAGCTTCGATCGAATGAAAGCCCGGGCGATACGTCCTGCAATGCCCATGACTCAGCGTCTCCCGGCGGGAGCCGGCGCAACCGCTGGCGGAATTACGATCACGTCGCCAGCGCGCAAGCCGGAAATGACTTCTACGTCGCTTCCCGTCGTGTGTCCCAGTTGCACCCAGCGCTTCTCATCGCCCTCGGCCGTTCGAAGGGTTACACCGGTGAGGTCGCCCGAGCGCGAGACTGCGCTGACCGGCACTACGAGCGCACTCCGTGTATTCTGCGGCACCGACAGAGTCGCGACGCTTCCTGACAGACGTGCGCCGTGCGCGTTCGGGACGAGCGCGTTGATGGTGTACAGATTGCCACTCGCCGATGGCACGACCCCTTCCACGCGCGCAGTGACCTGCGCACCTTCGACGGTCGCTCGCAGCGACTGCCCTCGCCGAACCAGTTGTGCGATGTCCGGCGTTACGGTCGCGCTGAGCCGAAGCTGGCTGGCGTCCTGCACGGTCACAAGCGGTGCACCAGGTGTTGCGAACGCACCCGGATCCACGAATCGATGCGTCACGATGCCGGCGAAAGGCGCTCGTACGTCGGCATAAGCGCTCATGGCACCGAGTTCGGCGGCGGATGCCCGCGCAACGTGCACGCCGGCGTTGGCGCGCGCGAGCCCGGTTTCGACGGCATCCAACTGTGAGCGAGTCGCCGCGCTGTCCGCGTATAGTGCGCGAATGCGCGCGGCCTGTGTTGCGGCGTCGCTCTGGATCGCCTCTGCATCCGCAATCGACGCTGTGATCTGTGTCTGCCTCGCTGCAAGCTCGCGCGCATCGATCCGTACGAGCCGCTGACCGGCAGTGACGGCGTCACCTTCTGTCACGAGCACCGATACGACGTTGCCCATGAGCTTGGTGCTCAGCGTTGCCTGTCGCAGCGGCTGCGCAACGCCGTCGGCATCGAACACAGCCTGCACCGTCGTGTCCCTGAGCGTGTACGGCGTGCCCGCTAGCCGCACAGGCGCATGGCTGGCCGTCTCCGTTCTGGACGGTGAACAGGCTGCAAGTACGAGGACTCCCACGGTGCTTGCATCGAACAATCGGATACGCATGATCGGATATTCCTGGAGTGAGCCGAAAGGATCAGCGCTGGCGTTGCGCGCGTGGATTCGAAACTGGCGCGATTCCGACAGTCGGCGCCGCAGTGGCTGGCGCGTCGTCGTTGTCGAGCGCGGTGAGAGATGCCGGGTCGGCGCCGAGTGCACGACGACGCTCGGCATCCGCAATGATCGCACGATACCGGGCCTCGGAGAGAGCGAGAGCACTGTTCATCTCGACCGACTGTGCGTCGAGCAGATCTACAATGCTTGCCAGGCCACCTTCATATTTGCGCGATACTATCCGGTGAGCTTCGGCGCTCTGAACTACAGATTGCTCGGCGATACGAAGTCTGGTAAGCGCTACGGAGAGAGCGGTGCGTGTCTGCGCCACTTCGAGCGACGCCTGGGCCTGGACAGCGTCCGCCTGCGCCTGCGCCGCGGACGCATATCCGGCTGTCGCGCGGATGTCGGACAATTCCGCCGCGCTGCCAAACGGGCTCACTGATGCCATGATTCCGACTGTCCAGTTCCGCTGGCCGCTGTAGGGTCGGTTGGGAGCGTTCCAGTCGTACCGTGCGAACGAGTTGACGTGTGGTAGATATGTTGCGCGTGCGCGAACCGCGTCGGCGCGCGCGCTCGCCGATCGCAGCTGCGCGCTGCGTACATCCTCGCGTGGTGCCATCGTTGCGGCAGTGTCACCCTCGACCACTGCGCGAATGCGATCGGCCGACGGGAGCGAGGATGGCGCCTCCGATGTCTTCATCAACTCAGCCGGCGGCATGCCGAGAACCATGGCGAGCTCGCGTTGCGCAGTGTCGACGTTGCCATCCGCCTCGGCGAGTTGTGCCTCGATGTCGGCTACCCGCACGGATGCAAGCAGTGCGTCAGACCGTGTGACCATACCCTGTCGCACCATCGCCTCCGTCTGCGTCAGGTGCGCGTGGGCGGCGCGAGCCGCTGCGCGAAGAGTCGCGGCCCGCTCAGATGCGAGCACGGCGCCGTAATACGCGCGCACAACGTCCACTCGCGTCGAGAGCCTCGTCCACGCTGCACTCGCGTGGCCGGCGTCGGCCCCGCGGCGGGCTGCGATGCGGGCCGCCCACGCGTCGGCATTGAAAATGGGCTGTTCCAGCACAACGCTGCCCTGGTAATTGTCCATGGCGGCAGGAAAATTCAATCGTGCGGGGTCGAAATCAGCCTGTGTGGCGATGCCCTGCCGGAGTCTGTCTCCGAAGACGCCGATGGGATCAGTGGTTCTCGTGTATCCGGCCTCGAGCCGGACGTTCGGGAGGACGCCTTGGAGGGGAGCGATTGCCCGCGCGTCCTGTGCTGACGCCGTGGCGGCCGCGGCGCGGTTGGCGTACGCCGACCGATCTGCCTGTCGAAGTGCTTGAGAGAGCGTGATCTGGGAGCCGGCTGGCTGAGCGACGATCCCGCCAAGTATGACTGCAAGGAGCCCGACTGTGGATTTGTGCATGGGCGTTAGCGGCTGTATGACTGCAATACTATATGCGAATATAGTTATATACATCCACGGCAGAAGTCAACCGTCGTGCGTGCGTGTGCGCCACTGGCGCTACTCTATCGAGTACATCTCGCGCCGCTCCCCTGGGGGAATCAGCTGCAAATCAGCGATGGGCGAGCGAATAGACGTACGCTGCAACCGCGCACACCTGGGCGGCGCTCAGGGTGCCGCCACCCATGGGCGGCATGGGCGCAGAGTGCTGCTTCGGGTTGGGCACTCCGGTGCGCACCAGTCCGGCGATGGCCGCGTATGACCCATCGATATTGAGCCACTGCGCATCAGTAAGGTCGGGGGCCAGGGGGGTGCCCTTGGCGTTCGCGCCGTGGCACGCAAAGCAGTTGCCTGCTCCGCTGAACACGGTGCGGCCGCGGTTGGTCAGCGCCTGATCCACTGGAGGGCAATCGACAGTCGCCGCTGCCTGCGCCGCCGCGGGCCTGGGTGCGGCGCTCGTGTCGGCGTGGACCCGCCCCATCATCGACATGGAGCCCATTCGACCGCCCATGGCGCCGCCTGAGCTGAGTGTCGTCTCCGCTGCGATCGCCGACGTGGATGCCCCGCCGGTTTCTCGCGATGGAGGTGAGCAACCGATGATGAACGCGGCCACTACAAGGGTCAGACACTTCATGCGAGCCTCCCGCACCTAAGCGTGTGGTGCTTCGCCGCTCACGATTCGCCACGTATCACGGGCGATGAGCAGCTCTTCGTCAGTCGGTATTGTCCAGAGCTCGACGCGTCCGCCATCCCGGTCGAATCGACCTTCAGCGCCACCCGTGAGAGTGGCATTGCGTCCGGCATCCGTCTGAATTCCGAGCCAGTCCATGCCGGCGCATATGCGCTCGCGGACCGCGGGCGAGTTCTCACCGATTCCGCCGGCGAACACAATTGCATCCGCACCGTTCATGGCGGCGAGATATGCGCCGATGTACTTGCGCACGCGGTAACAGAAGACGTCGATCGCAAGCCGCGCTCGGCGGTCACCATTCTCGGCGTCCTCCGCCAGAAGCTCGCGCATGTCGGCGGTGAGTCCCGAAAGGCCGAGCAGACCGGACTGCTTGTTGAGCATCACGTCCATTTCACGGCTGGTGAGCCCTTCCTTGGCGCCCACGTAATCGATGATCGCCGGATCGATGTCGCCCGAGCGCGTTCCCATCACCAGCCCTTCGAGCGGGGTGAACCCCATCGATGTGTCCACCGAATGTCCATGCACGATAGCGCACGCAGACGCCCCGTTTCCAAGGTGCAGGGTGATGATGCGCGTCTGCTCGGGGGTCTTTCCGGTGAGTTGCCGGTAACGATACGCAACGTATCGGTGTGACGTCCCGTGAAACCCATAACGTCTCACCTTGTATCGCCTGTAGAGTTGGTACGGTATGGCGTACAGATGTGCGGTCTCGGATATGGTCTGGTGAAATGCGGTATCGAACACAGCAACCTGCGGCACTTTGTCACCGAGCACTTCGCGCGCGGCCGCGATGCCTGTGAGATTGTGCGGATTGTGCAATGGTGCGATATCGATTAGTTGCTCGAGGTTGCTTCGGACGGCTGCATCGATGAGAGTGGATCGCGTGAATCTCTCACCGCCATGCACGACACGGTGGCCAACAGCCTCGATGTCGGATGCAGCTGTGATCTCGACACCCGAAGCAGGGTCAGCCATCCATTTGATGACGCGCTCGACTGCATCTGCATGACTCCGGATCTGCGCCGTCGTGCGCGATGGTGTCGCAGTGCCTGCACCGAGAGTGAGGATTGCCTCGCCGCCGATGCGCTCGATCTGACCGCTGGCAAGTCGACGGTCCCTGTTGCCGTCGATCGCGCTCTGGTCGGTATCTATGAGCTGAAACTTGAGCGACGAGGATCCGACATTCAATACAAGGATCTTCATGAGGCGGCGTGTCGGGCCCAACGCCAGTCGCGAATCTCAGGCATGTCGTCGCCATGTTCGTTTACATAGGCGCGATGCTCGACAAGCTTGGAGCGAAAGAGATCTGCCGCCACGGATGCTGCGGCGTGATTCCTGAGACGCGGTACACGCGCAATGACATCCAGCGCCAGATTGTACCGGTCCAGCTGGTTGAGCACTGTCATGTCGAACGGTGTCGTGGTCGTTCCCTCTTCCTTGTAACCGCGCACGTGCATGTTGTCGTGGTTTGTGCGGCGATACGTGAGACGATGGATCAGCAGCGGATAGCCGTGAAAGGCAAACACTATCGGTCTGTCCCTGGTGAACATCGCGTCGAATTCGTCATCCGGCAAGCCGTGCGGATGTTCGCTGTTAGGCTGGAGCGCCATCAGGTCCACGACGTTGACGACACGCATGCGCAGGTCTGGTATGTGAGTCCGTAGCAGATCCACCGCCGCGAGGACTTCGAGCGTCGGCACATCGCCGCAGCATCCGAGCACCACGTCCGGGTCGGTGCCGCCGTCGTTGCTCGCCCAGTGCCAGATGCCGAGCCCTCGTTCGCAGTGGTCAGTTGCGGCGTCGATGTCCAGCCATTGAGGTTCGGGCTGCTTGCCTGCAACAATCACGTTCACGTAATTCCTGCTGCGAAGGCAGTGGTCCGCCACGGACAGCAGACAGTTGGCGTCGGGCGGAAGATACACGCGCACCACATCAGCCTTCTTGTTCACCACATGGTCGAGAAATCCGGGATCCTGATGGCTGTTGCCATTGTGATCCTGCCGCCATACGTGGGAGGTAAGAAGGTAATTGAGCGACGCGATCGGCCGCCGCCACGGGATGTTGCGAGCCGTGGCGAGCCATTTCGCGTGCTGGTTGAACATCGAGTCCACGATATGGATGAACGCTTCGTAGCAGGAGAACAGGCCGTGTCTGCCGGTAAGCAGGTATCCCTCCAGCCATCCCTCGCACATGTGCTCGCTCAACACCTCCATCACTCTGCCGTCGGGTGCGACGTGCTCATCGCTCGGCAATATCTCGGCGGTTGACGTGCGATCGGTGACATCGAACAGTGCGTCCAGCCTGTTGGAACTCGTTTCGTCCGGCCCCATGATCCGAAAGTTGCGTGCGCTCATGTTGAGTCGCATTACATCCCGAAGAAACTTGCCGAGCACGCGGGTGGATTCTGCGTCGACGGCTCCCGGCGCCGGTACGCTCACGGCGTAGTCACGGAAGACCGGCATTGCGAGATCCTTGAGCAGCAGCCCGCCATTGGCATGCGGATTGGCGCTCATGCGGCGTGTGCCTGTGGGCGCGATGCTAGCGATCTCCGGAACGAGTGTGCCATTCTCATCGAACAGTTCTTCGGGGCGGTAGCTCTTCATCCACTGCTCGAGCAATGCGACATGTCCCGGATTATCCTCAAATCCGGTGACCGGTACCTGATGCGAGCGGAACGATCCCTCCGTCTGCTTCCCGTCGACGAACTTGGGGCCCGTCCATCCCTTGGGCGAACGCAGGACTATCATCGGCCATGGAACGCGATGCGTGAAGCCGTGTTCGCGCGCGTCCTGCTGGATGCGCTTGATGTCCGCCAGAACGGTGTCCATGGTGGCGGCCATGAGCTGGTGCATCACGTGTGGGTCGTCGCCGGAGACGAAACGAGGATCGTAGCCGTAGCCTCGCAGCAGCGACGTCAGCTCGTCGTCGCCGATTCGTGCAAGAACGGTCGGACCGGCGATCTTGTAGCCGTTGAGGTGCAGGATCGGAATAACGGCGCCGTCCCGTGCGGGATCGAGGAATTTGTTCGAATGCCAGCTTGTCGCGAGCGCGCCTGTTTCTGCCTCACCATCCCCGATTGCACAACAGACGAAGAGATCCGGATTGTCGAATACGGCGCCATACGCGTGCAGCAGCGAATATCCCAGCTCTCCGCCTTCATGGATGGATCCAGGTGTTTCCGGAGCGACGTGACTGGGGATGCCGCCCGGAAACGAGAACTGCTTGAACAGGCGCTGGAGACCAGCGGTGTCACGACTTACCATCGGATAGATCTCGCTGTACGTCCCCTCGAGGTAGGTGTTGGCGACGACACCAGGTCCGCCGTGGCCTGGACCGGCGATGAAGATCGCGTCGATGTCGTGCTTCCGGATCAGCCTGTTCATGTGCACGTACATGAAGTTCAGTCCTGGTGTCGTGCCCCAGTGACCGAGCAGCCTGCGCTTTATGTGGTCGAGGCTCAGCGGTGCGCGCAGGAGAGGATTGGCGAGGAGATAGATCTGGCCGACGGAGAGGTAGTTCGCGGCGCGCCAGTATGCATCGATCAGCCGGAGTTCATCCGCGGAAAGTGGATTCCGGCTCGGCGTTTCATTCGCAATGACTGTCGTCATGTCGATTGCTCCATGGGAATTGCAGGATCAGGATGATCCTGCCGTCCTGTCAGTGACTGGCAGGACGGAATACGCCGATGCAGCGCACGCGACATGCCGCAGGAGTGGCGACGTGCGGGTCAGAACCGCTCGCCCTTCGCCTCGCGTGCCTGACTGCCCACAGGCCGAATTCTTGTCCACATCGTGAAGAAGAAGACCCCGATCGCGATTCCCTGCAGGAAGCCGGCCGCGACGATCGCGACGCGCAGCCACATTGCGGAGATGTTGAACAGGCTGGATCGCATTATTTCGCCACCGACCCGCGTGACGGTTCCGATCGTGATCAGCCAGTAAGCGATCGCGGCCAGTCGCGGATTGTATTGCGCGTCCGTCTTTTCCGGACGCGGAAAGAGCCACAGCGCGACACCCATGATCATCATCATCACGAAGCCGACGAACAGCGCGTGCGTGTGAGCGCTGACGAGATATTCGTCCGGTGCCGCACCCTGGAATTCCCGGCGCGCGATCAGGTACCCGCCTATCGACAGCCCGACTGCCAGAAAGGCGATTGCGGTCTTGAGGTAACGGCGGACGAGCGTGTACACGTCGCGCTACGCGCCGGCGCTCATGCAGCGACGCTCATGCAACTGCATTCATGCAACTGCATTCATGCAGCTGCAGTCGTGCGGCCACCTGGCCTGGGCGTGATCGCCGCCAGTACGACGAATGGACCGCGAGGCGCGCGCATGCCGTGCAATTCGTTCGGCTCGTAGGTAACGACGCTTCCCGCGGAAACCGTCACGTCCTGTATCTCTCCATTGACCGGTCCGGAGATCACACCGGTGCCGCTGACCACTGAAAGAACGACGGTAGACGTACTCGTGTGCATGGCCACGCTGTCTTCAGGATTCAGTCGGAAGACGACGAGGCGCACATCTGGCGAGTCGTGCACGATCGCGCTTGCCGCTCGGCCAACCGACCCGGATACTGCCTTGTCGGCGATCGTCAGGCAGTCGTGTACTTGCATCATACTGCCATTCCCGTGCTGTGGCGCCGGCCGGCGACCACTGCGTTCAGTGCGTTCAGCAACGCAGCTGGATCTGCACCGTCCCGCAGGGCGGCGTCCTGAACGGAAGTTGCACCACCGCAACACGCGTCTATTCCAAACTCGTTGAACACGTTTGTCGTGCCAGGGTGTGACTGTATGACGTCGTTGACGACGGATGCAAAAGTGATGACTTCGTCTTGCAATGACATGAGTGATGTCCGGATTTGATAAATGAATGTAGGCAATTCGCGACCTGATTCAAACTAGAGAACCGGGCGCACCATCGGTGTCAGTGTTTCCCTGAGATGGCGCAACCCGTTGCCTGACAAAAAAATCCGGGCTTGCCCGACTGTTTGCGGTGTCCGGCGCCCGTACGTTCATCTCAATGCAGTCACTCACCCGCGCTCCACGCGAGCCATAAGCGAGGTAGTTGTATGAGATCGTCGGTCAAGCTATATGCGGCTGTCGGGTACGTAGGCATCACCCTGAGCGGCCTCGCGTATGCCTGCGCGCCGAGTGTCAAGACGAATGCGTCCTCCGGCCTGCTGGCCGGTGACGCCGCGACTCGAACCTACGTGCCGCCAGGTTCGTACGACGAGTATTACGCCTTCCTGTCGGGCGGCTTCAGCGGCCAGGTGACGGTGTATGGGCTCCCATCCGGTCGTCTTTTCAAGCAAATACCTGTTTTTTCGCAATTTCCACAGACGGGCTACGGCTACAACGAGGACACCAAGGCGATGCTGACGACGACCTTCGGCCAGGTGCCGTGGGACGACTCGCATCACACGGAGATGTCGCTCACTGATGGCGTCCCGGATGGCCGCTGGCTGTTCATCAACGGTAACAACACTCCCCGTATAGCCCGTATCGATCTCAAGAAGTTCGAGACCGAGGAGATACTCCAGATTCCAAACGCCGCGGGTGGCCACGCGTCACCGTTCGCGACGCCGGATACCAAATACGTGGTGTCGGCGACGCGCTTCAGCGTTCCGATTCCGCAGACCGACGTTCCCATCGACAGCTACAAGAAGAACTTCAAGGGAACCATCACGTTCGTCAGAGCCGACCAGCCAGGGAAGATGGACGTCGCCTTCCAGATCATGATGCCGGGATACGACTACGATCTCGGGCACGCCGGCAAGGGTCCGTCCGACGGCTGGTTCTTCTTCACGACGTACAACTCCGAAGAAGCGAATACGAAGCTCGAGGTGAACGCGTCACAGGCCGACAAGGACTACATCGCCGCGATCAACTACAAGCAGGCGGAGAAGTGCATCGCCGACGGAAAGGGAAAGAAGTTCGGCGGGAGCTACGTCCACAACTATATGAATCCGGCCACCGGGATCGCGACGAGCGAGACGAAGACCGGTGTGACCATGTTGTATCCAGCCGATTGTGACGGTCTCGTGTACTACCTGCCGACGCCGAAATCACCGCACGGTGTCGATATCGATCCGACAGGCGAGTACATAGTTGCCGGTGGCAAGCTGGCTACCGTCATTCCCGTGCACTCGTACACGAAGATGATCAAGGCGATCGCGGACAAGCAATTCGAGAAGACGATCGACGGAATCCCGGTTCTCCGTTACCAGGCAGTCATTGCAGGCGAAGTACAGAAGCCGGGCCTCGGCCCGCTGCACACCGAGTTCGACGGCAAGGGCAACGCCTACACGTCGATGTTCATCTCGTCCGAAATCGTGAAGTGGAAGCTCGGCACTTGGCAGGTACTGGACCGGATCCCGGTGTACTACTCGGTGGGACACCTGATGATTCCCGGCGGAGACAGCAAGAAGCCGTGGGGCAAATATCTCGTCGCGCTCGACAAGATCACCAAGGACCGCTACCTGCCCACAGGCCCGGAAGGATCGCGCTCGGCGCAGCTGATCGACATCAGTGGCGACAAGATGAAGATGTTGCTGGACTTTCCGACCATGGGTGAGCCGCACTACGCGCAGGCAGTTCCGGCGAGCATGCTGCAGCCCACCTCGCTCAAGTTCCAGAAATTGACGGACAACCACAATCCGGATGTCACGACTTCGGAAGCCGCTGGCGGAATCACACGCAAGGGCAAGCGCGTCGATGTGAAGATGATTGCGATTCGCAGTCACTTCGCGCCCGACAATCTGGAGGGAATCGAGCTCGGCGATACAGTGTACTTCCACGTCACCAACATCGAGCAGGACTGGAACATCGCGCACGGGTTCGCCGTGTTCGGTGCGAACACGTCCGGTGTCACGCTCCCGCCAGGTGAGACGAGGACACTGAGATGGGTTCCACAAGCAACCGGCATCTATCCTTTCTACTGCACGGACTTCTGCTCCGCGCTGCACCAGGAGATGCAGGGATACGTTCGAGTGTCGGCGCCGGAGATGCACGTTCCACTATCGGCGAACATCAGCAAGATCGCACAGACTCAGAATGGTCGCATGCCTGCCGAGCGCGGGCAGCACGGCGAGCGTGGCGAACATGGCGAGCACAGGTAGAATGATGTCACGCCTCACCCGCATGCTCACGGCGATTGCGTCGCTCGCTCTTGCAGGACTCTTCGTCCTCCCACTGTGGCGCGTACAGCTGGTCGCGCCACAGTACCCGGAGGGACTGGGCATGCGGATCGGGATCAGCGATGTCCGCGGGACCATGCCGACAGATCTCGACAACATCAATGGTCTGAATCACTACATCGGCATGAAGCACATCACGCCGTCCGCCATTCCCGAGCTGCGGTACATGCCGTGGATCGTTGCCGCACTGATACTACTCGGGCTCATCGCCGCCAGCGTGGGCAGCAGAAAGTTGCTGCTCACCTGGATCGGCGGATTCGCCGTCCTTGCAGTTGCTGGACTGGCCGATTTCTGGCGCTGGGAATACGACTACGGCCACAACATCGACTTCGAGCACGCGATAATCAAGATCCCGGGGATGACGTACCAACCTCCGCTGATAGGCGTGAAACAGCTGCTCAACTTCACGGCGATATCCTGGCCGGATACCGGTGCGTGGCTGGCACTGGCTGCATTCGGACTGGGTGTGCTGGCAGTCATCATGACGTTCAGGCAGCGCGTTCCGGCTGCTCAGGAACATGCGCCCTCGTAAGTTGCTGCGCCCCGGCGCAGCCGCGCTGCTCTTGAGTCTTGGTGCGATCACCACGCCAGGGCTGGCGTCGCCTGTGCGTGCTGCGCAGCAGGTCGTCAACGTGTCGCCGACCGGGCCGGTACGCAGCATACGGCAGGCGCTGACGATGGTCGCGCGCGGCGGCACGATCATCGTGCATCCCGGAGTCTACAGGGACACCACGATCGTGGTTTCAATCCCCGTCACGATCATGGGAGACCGGTATCCGGTCCTCGATGGCGAGAACGTACGCCAGATAATGACCGTGACGGCGGACAGCGTTACTGTGCGCGGCATCGCATTTCGGAACGTCGGTGTCGCGTTCACGGAAGATCTCGCCGCGATAAAGGTCGTGCGGGCGCGCTACTGCTCGATATCCGACAATCGCATCGACAACGGCTTCTTCGGCATCTACCTGCAGGAAGCCCAGTACTGTGCGGTGATTCGCAACGTGATACGCGGCACGCACGCGCGGGATGCAACATCCGGCAACGGTATTCATCTCTGGCATTCGCGCGACATCGTCATCCAGGGAAACCGAGTGTCCGGTCATCGCGACGGAATCTATTTCGAGTTCGTTCGTGAGGCTCACGTTCACGACAATCTCAGCACGGGAAACCTGCGGTACGGCCTGCACTTCATGTTCTCCGACAGCTGCGATTACGAAGGCAATACCTTCCGGCGCAACGGTGCCGGTGTGGCGGTCATGTACACGCACAACGTGCGGATGGTGGGTAACCACTTCACCGATAACACCGGCTCGGCCGCATACGGCTTGCTGCTCAAGGAGATATCCGACAGCGAGCTCAGGGACAACATCTTTTCCGGTAATACGTCGGGGCTGTACGCAGATGGAGCCACGCGGCTGAATGCGCATCACAACACCTTTCTAAACAACGGCTGGGCGCTCAAGCTCCAGTCCAGCACCGAAGATGCCACATTCACGGCCAACAACTTCGCTGGCAACACGTTCGATGTGAGCACCAATAGTCGCTCGGCACACTCGACCTTTCGCGGTAATTACTGGTCCGAGTATCAGGGATACGATCTCAACCGCGACGGTGTAGGAGATGTGGCGTACCGTCCGGTACGGCTCACGTCCGTCGTGGTAGCGAGATATGAGCCTGCGCTCATCCTGCTACGCAGCAACTTCCTTTTGTTGATGGACGCCGCGGAGCGAGTGCTGCCGGCTCTCACACCTGAAACGCTGGCCGACTCCGCGCCCGCGATGCGATGGGTAAAATGAAACGACCACTGCTGCAGATCATGAACGTGTGCAAGAGATTCGGCGCAATGGACATCCTGCGCTCCGTAGATCTTACTGTCGCGGCCGGTAGAGTCCTGGCAATCGTCGGCCCCAACGGCGCCGGCAAGACCACGCTCATCAAGTCGGTGCTCGGACTTACCCGTCCGGATGCAGGACGTATAACATTGATGGGCACCGACGTACTGGGCGCGAATGCGTATCGCGCCAGCATCGGTTACATGCCCCAGATCGCGCGCTTTCCAGAAAATCTCACGGGCGCGGAACTGATCGCAATGCTGAAGGATCTGCGCGGACCGACGGCGCTGCTGGACACGGAGCTCATCGATTGTTTCGGGCTCGAGCAAGCTTTGGAAAAACCACTTCGCGTGCTGTCCGGTGGGACTCGGCAGAAGGTCAACGCAGCAATGGCATTCCTGTTCTCGCCAGAGCTGCTGATTCTGGATGAACCAACCGCCGGTCTCGATCCGCTCTCGAGCAGTGTGCTGAAGGACAAGATTCTGGTGGAGCGCGGCGCGGGCAAGACGATCATGGTCACATCACACATCATGAATGAGCTGGAAGAGCTGGCAGACGACGTCGCGTTCATGGTCGATGGCCGCCTGGCGTTCTCCGGAACACTCGACGATCTGAAGCGTGTAACGGCGCAGACGACCATGGAGCGGGCCGTGGCAGCGATGATGATGCGCGACTGTAGGGAGGCGGCATGAACACCATGATGAAGGTTCTCAAGTATCAGGCGAGAGACGCCATCCGCAGTCGGTGGTTGATTGCCTATGCGCTGTTCTTCCTGGTGGTGACCGACGCGCTGCTGCGCTTCAGTGGCGATCCGGTAAAGGCTCAGCTGAGCCTCGTGAGTATCGTCCTCTTCGTCGTTCCGCTGGTCGCCATCGTGTTTGGAACCGTATACCTCTACAACGCACGGGAGTTCGTCGAGCTGATTCTCGCACAGCCTGTCGATCGTCGTCAGACGTACTGCGGCCTCTATCTCGGCCTCACACTTCCGCTGATCGTAACCTTTGTCGTCGGTCTTGCGCTGCCATTCGCCTTGAACGGACTCGACGCGTTGGCCTGGGGCAGGCTCGCAGCGCTCCTCGTTGCCGGAACCGTCCTGACGTGTGTATTCACAGCAATCGCGACGTCGATCGCCGTGAAGTGCGAGGACCGGCTGCGCGGCCTCGGAGCCGCGATCGGAGTGTGGCTGCTCGTTACCATCGTGTACGACGGATTCGTGTTGCTGGTACTGGCGGTGCTATCGGATTATCCGCTGGAGCGTGCGACGCTCGGACTGATGATGGCCAACCCGATCGACATCGCACGGGTCGGCCTGCTGCTGAGATTCGACGGGGCCGCGATGATGGGTTACACCGGCGCCGTATTCCTCAAGTTCTTCAGTGGCTCGTCTGGAATGGTCGTCGCCACGCTTGCGCTGACGGCCTGGATCATCGCACCGATCGCGTTCGGGGTGCGCGTGTTCCAGAGGAAGGACTTCTGATCCGTAGTCAGAAGCACAGCAAGCACGGAAACTGCAAAAACAACAATCTTACCGGATGCAATCGTGAATCGTTCAGGTCTCAAGTCGAGCTTTGTCGTACTCTCCCTATTAGTGATCGGCGCGTGTGGGGGCGGGGAAAAGAAGGGAGAGAGCGAGGCGGGAGCTCCAGCGTCTTCGTCGCAGTCGTCGTCCCCGAGTGGCGACGTGGCTGCTCCGACTGGAAAAGTGGTGGTCGTCGAGCTCAACAGCGACGCGCAGGGCAACTATTTCAAGCCTGCGAAATTCGAAGTGCATCGCGGTGACGTGATCCGGTTCACTCTGAAGAGCGGAGTGCATAACGTGCACTTCCTGCCTGATTCCAATCCCGGCAAGACAAACCTCCCTCCGGCGAGTGATTTCCTTCAGCTGCCGGATCAGACTCTGGATGTCCCCGTCAACCTGGCACCGGGAAAGTACTATTTTCAGTGTGATCCACACGCAGCGCTGGGGATGCACGGATACGTGGAGGTAGAACGCTGAAGGCAAGTGCCACCGATGAGGTGCGACGGAGCAAGGTCACCAACTGGTACAATTCTCCGGCTGTAATTCCCGGCCTGGCGACGGCCTTTGTCCTGGGTGGTCTCGCGGCATGGATCCTCAGGTTACCCGTATGGGCCCATCACATATGGATGGCTGGGCTGGTTGCGGGTGGTGCAATCGTCGTGACGGGCACCATCCGCGGTGCGCTGCACGGCAGGTGGGCGTCGGACATCGTCGCGGCCATGGCGATCGTCACATCTGTCGTCATGGACCAGCCCCTGGCCGGCCTCATCGTGGTGGTAATGCAAACTGGCGGCGAGGCGCTCGAGCGATATGCGGAGGGTCGAGCATCGCGTGCGGTTCAGGAGCTCGAGGCGGATCGTCCCAAATCAGCCCACGTTCTGCGCGGCGGCGAAGTATCCGATATCAGAGCAGACGAGATTGTCGTCGGCGACAGGGTAATCGTACGCGCCGGCGAACTGATACCGTGCGACGGAATCGTCGAAGAGGGTAGATCCGAGCTCGACACATCAAGGCTCACCGGTGAATCGCTGCCGCAGTCGATCGAGCCGGGCGTACCGGTCAGTAGCGGAAGCATCAACGGCGATCGGTTGTTCACGATGCGCGCCACTGCGATCGCCGAGGCCAGTCAGTATGAGCGCATCGTGCAGCTCGTTCGGGCGGCACTGGAAACCAAGGCGCCGTTTCAACGGATCGCGGATCGCTACGCCGTCTGGTTCACGCCAATCACGCTCGTGGTAGCTGTTGTCGCGGCGGCAACCACGGGAGACTATCAGAGATTCCTGGCGGTGCTCGTCGTCGCGACACCATGCCCCCTCATACTCGCCCCGCCGATCGCGATAATCGGGGGAATCAATCGTGCGGCCCGGCGTCAGATAATCGTGCGCAACGGCGCGGCAATCGAGCGACTCGCGACCGCCAATGTTGCCGTGCTCGACAAGACCGGCACACTGACGATCGGAAAGCCCGTAGTTCATGCAGTCATTCCACATCCACCATTCTCGCGCGCAGACGTATTGCGTCTGGCCGGCGCCGTGGAGCAGGGCGCCGCCCATCTGCTCGCACGTACACTCACCGACGCAGCGAAGGCGGAGAATGCGTCTCTACCACCCGTTCGGGATGTCGTTGAAGCTCCCGGCCGCGGCGTCACCGGGAGTATCGGCGACGATACGGTGATGGTCGGCTCGCACGGTTTCATTGCTGAGCGTCTGACGCTGGACGCCGATAACTCGATTCCCGAGGATTCCTCCGTCGGACTCAAGGCGTATGTCGCGATCAATGGAAGATTCGCTGGCGTGGTGGCATACGACGAGCAGCTGCGAGAGAGCGTGCCAGCAATTCTCTCCGATCTCGAGTCACTCGACATTCCACGCGTCCTGCTGCTGTCAGGCGATCACGGTGACAATGCCCGTGCGATAGCAAAGTCGCTCGGCATTACCGAAGTTCGCGGCGATATGAAACCGGGAGACAAGGTTGATGTAGTAAAGGAGTTGACCGCAGCGGGTGCTCGCGTTCTGATGGTGGGTGACGGCACCAACGATGCACCGGCGTTGAGCGCCGCAACCGTCGGAATAGCGCTCGCAGGTCACGGCGGCGGTGTCACTGCGGAGGCAGCCGATCTCGTGATTCTGGTCGACGATCTGGGCCGCGTACCCGAAGCGATTCGCATCAGTCGCCACAGCATGAAGATCGCACGAGAAAGCGTCTGGGCCGGACTTGGGCTCAGTGGAATCGCAATGCTGTTCGCGGCCGCTGGCAAGATCGCGCCAGTGCCCGGCGCGCTGCTTCAGGAAGTGATCGACATCGCGGTGATAATCAACGCACTACGCGCCAGTGCTGGCCCGCGACGACCCGTTCAGCGACCCATCAAGTAATCGATGACGTCGGACGCGGTGTACGTCGTACGCGTGCCGAGGAAGTTCTGAATACCAAGCAGATCATCACCGCTCGTCAGCAGCGGCGGCTCCTCGATTCCGCCACCTCGCACCTGCGCCTGCCCGATGTTCGCTGTCAGTCCGTTGCAGAGACATTCACGACCCTCTGTGTCCGCGAGCGCGCCGCCCTTCTTGACGTACGCGTCCACCGGCTCGGCGGGACAGCGATATCCAATGCGGCCATCCGCATCGCGATAGGCAGTGCGCAGATAGCCGAGATCGCATTTACGCTCACGACGCGGCCCGTCGGCGTTGTCGCCGACCCATCGCACGACCTTGAAGGGATATCCTGTTGGCGACGCACGCGGATCCGTCACCACATCCAGGTCTCCCAGCGCTGCATGGGCCAGGACTTCCTTCTTGAGCGACTCAGCGATGCCAGATTCCTCGCAGTACGCGAATAGCGTTCCGACCTGAACGCCGGCCGCACCGGCGACAAGCGCGTCAACGAGTGCTTTCGGTGATCCGGCGCCACCCGCGATCCAGAACGGCAGACCGAGCTCGGCGATGCGTGCGATGTCGACGACGTCGCGCTCTCCATAGATCGGCTCGCCCCGCTCGTTCAGCTTCTGTTCACCTCTCGGTGGCGCGTTGTGGCCACCTGCGGTCGGACCTTCCACCACGAAACCATCCACGCGGCCGTTCGCCTTTCTGGCAAGCGTGGCTGCAAGCGACGTCGCCGCCACGATGGCGATGAATTTCGGCCGCTTCATCGGCATCGACTGGTCGACACCATGAGCCGCGGGATCGAAACTGAGAATTTCGGACTCCCCGGCCGGCATTCCCTCGACGTCGAATTTCATCGATGCAGTGCGATGCTCGGAGAGCGCGTCCAGCACGCCGGGGATCTCACGTGGGATTCCAGCGCCCATCAACACGTAATCCACGCCAGCGAGCATTGCACCGCACAGCGACGCCAGATTTGGCAGCTGTACCTTGGCGAGAAGATTGACGCCGACCAATCCGTCGTGGCCTTCCCTGGCCAGATACACTTCGACGAAATTCGCGAGCATCGTGACCTGCTGGCGCGCGACGCTGACGTGTTGCTTGTACATCGGAAGCATCTTGTACGGCTGAGCTGCTGCGCGACCATTCGGAAGGAAGTAGCGCTTGAGCGCATCCTCACCGACGTGGGCGATCGGAAAATGCTCGATCGCTCGCCGTATGTGTCCACCCGGATCGCCGTCCTGGAGTCGGCGCACGAAAACCGTATCGAGCGCAGTTCCCGAAACGACGCCAAGATGACCGGCGCGCGCAACGGCGCGCGCCAGAGGCCAGTTTGAAACACCGACTCCCATTCCACCCTGAATGATGGTCGGAAGCATGATGTTGCGCGGTACGGTAGTCATGCGGTGGGAAGTTACGGTTGGCTGCTTCTGCGTTCAGTCGGGGTAAGCTGGAAATATCGTAAAGGAATCCCCGACCATCATCACTTGCGCGACGGATCTGGCGCCGCCGTAAATACGAACGTTTTGACTATCGCGAATGCAAACAGCACGAGCAACACCGACTGAAGGGCAGTAGTCTCGACCGTGGGGAACACTCCCAGCCACGAAATGTCGGGTACGTGCGGCAACGGCGTCATCGGCAGCACGTTACCCTCCTGCAATTCCCGTATTCCGCGACCCGCGAACACGAACGCCATGTAGTACAACAGCAGGCTGGTTGCCGCGAAGAACGTCCGCATCGGAATCTTTACACCGAACCGGTAGAACAGCACGAATACGATGCCCAGCGCGACGGAGCCTGTGACAATTCCCAGCGTGAGCGGCAGCGCCGCGCCGTGTGCCTGACTGAACAGCGCCTGATAGAAGAGAGCTGTCTCTGCGCCCTCGCGGTACACCGCAAGGAATGCGATGAGCATCAATGCTCCGCCACTACCTTGCTCCAGCGCCAACGACACCTTCTCTCTGATGAACTTCTGCCATTTGTGCGCTTCGACCTTGGAGATCAGCCAGTAGCTGACGGAGAAGAGCACCACGACTGCAACCAGCAGCGATACCGCTTCGACGATTTCGCTGCTCGCTGGAATCGCGGCGAGCGCAGTCTTGAGGATCACCGCTGTTATCGCGCTGGCGACGACACCGAGTGCCGCGCCGATCCAGATGGAGCGCAACCGTTTACGGTTTCCGGTCTTGATGAGAAACGCGACTACGGCACCCACAACGAGTATCGCTTCGAATCCTTCTCTGAGGATTATGATGAACGATTGCCAGAACATCGTCACGGCACCTTCGTCACTTCCATTTGCGAGCGCCACCGCGCGCGGTAGTGTGTCTGCGATCTCGTTGCGAGCACGAGTCGCCGCAGCCGTATCACCGCCGCGCACGGCGACCCTGAACTCGCCGAACAAGCGCTCCAACAATGAAACCAGTCGGGGGTCCTTCGCGCGCACGACAGTTTCGAGCGGCTCGAAGGCGAGATACGCGTCGAACGCTCCGTCGCTTGCCGTGGCGGCGTTTCCGCGCCTCGCCGATGCGAGCGAGCTGTCAAGCAATGCGACTATCGAGGCCGCGGTGCTGCTGGCACCGGCTCCAGCGCCGGCAGCCTGCGACGGGAGTGGCATCGGCTGTCCGCGCAGCTGGTACACATAGTTCACTACCTCCCATCGCTGCTGAGGAGTGAGCGATTCCCCGAACGGCGGCATGGCGGTGCCGTTGATGCCGACCGACGTCACATTGTACGCAAGCGTCGGAGTCAGATTCGGGGTGCCCGCCGCGCTTCCGATCGCCGGCACAGCCGTGGACAGAGTCCGCGCCACGGGTCCGTCGCCGAGCCCGCGCGAGCCATGGCACGAAGCGCAGCTTTCCGTGAAAATCTGTCGCCCGACGGCGGTATCGAGTGGTGCGGACGGCAGCTCCAGTGCAGCTGCATCGCCCAGGGCCGAAAGCAACGAGGCCCGGTATTGCTCCAGAGCCGCCGGCGGTCGTTTCTGCTTCACGGCGTCGATCAGTTCCTGGAGTGCCGCGCTGGCGGCCGGAGCGTCCCGTCCCTCCAATCGGCCCGCGACCTCACTGGCGTTTTCCAGGAATCCGGCGACCTCGGCGTACTCCTCCGCCGAGATAAGCTGGCCTCGCTTGTCGACCGCCAGCCCGTACTCGGAGACTGCGACCGATACGATGCTCGCCAACCTTCTGGCGGCCGTATCCTGGGATCTCATGGTCGCTGGCGTAAGCCATAGTGAGGCGAGGGCGCAAAGGCACCCTACCCGCCGCTTGCAGTTCATATCCGATAAAAACTATCGGGTTACACTTGTACCGCTACTGCGGGCCTGTCCGGCCGCGAGGCCGCTTCAGACAGGGGTGGCTCCGGGCCGCCGCCGGGCGCCGTCGATGGTCCGCCAGATATTGTATACAAAACAGTATGCTGCGACGGCTGCCAGGACGCCTCCCGTGCCCAGCACGAACGGCGCAGCCGGCACTGCATTTGGCGCGAGGCAGAAGCCGATCACCATCAGCGCCAGACCTGCATTGGCGAGCCACCATTGCACAGCTGCCACGCTCCGATTGTGCAACGGATGGCCAGTGAAACGCGGAATTACATGATATGCGACACCGTAAATCATCATCGTCACAAAGCCCAGCAGATTCATGTGAACGTGCGCAGGCCGGTAGATAATGAGTTGCGGATGCACGGCCATGGCGACACCAAGCGTTACGCCGAGTGCGAGCCAGGTGATGCTTGCCTTGAGAAACGCCTTTACGAACCACTCCATTTACACAATTGCGTGTGAGTGAGATACATCTGCTGCTTGTGACGCAACTTACGTGGACGAGGAATTGATCGGTGTCGGCGTTTCCCTGAAGTGAGCGCGGCGATCTCCCGACACGGAATCCTGCGTCAGCGCACCGTGGCAGAACTTCTTTGTTCTGGTCTTCTCTAATCCCGGGCTGCGTCGACTGGGGCGAGCAAGGCTGTCCACAATCCTACGCGCTCGGCTGTAATCGCGTTTGGCGGCTCGAGCCGGTACCGTGTGGGAACAGAACCGATCGGCCAACCAGCGAGGTAATCCTGTACTGTACCGGACACACCACTCCCACGCGCTTCCCGGACTGCGCGCGTGGGGTAGTGCACCATGATCTCTCCGCCACGAGCGGTGTAGCCAAGTCCCGTGGAATCAATCAGCATACGAGAACCTTGCGCTGACGATCACTTCCGGGCAATCTGCACGCGCCAGATTTCCGGTCCCTGTGCCTGATACGTCCACTCGAAAGTACCGGGATGCTCCGCTTCGAGCTGATACCGAAGCGGACGCGGATCGTGGTCGTTGATGAGAATCATCGACTCCCCTTTCTTGAGACCCTCGAACGCGCGGAAGATGGTGGGATGCTTGTCGCGCGGAGGAATGACGCGAACGTCGAGCTCTATCGGGCTGGTGGACTGTGCTGCAGTTGACTGTGACACGTATTACTCCTGATAGGAAAATTGGTATCTGTCGTTAATGGTGTGATTTCGCCTGCTATGCGTTGCGCCAGATTCTCACCTGGACTTCGCTGGTCTCTGGTTCGTCTATGATGAAGTGAAATCCTCGCTCTCTCAGGATTGGTAGAAGGAACTGTGGGACACGCTGATTGACCTGGACCAGCATGCTATCAACAGGCAGCGTCTCGAGCGCTTCCAGCGTGCGCACCAGTGGCTCTGGAGGTTCGAGGTCGCGGACGTCGAGCCACACTTCCGTCCGTGCCGTGACACGGTTGTCCGCGCTGTCGCTCATCACGATTCGTGGTGCGACAGGTGCCGACGCCGTTGCTGGTGCCGTTGCTGGTGCCGTTGCTGGTGCCGTTGCTGGTGCCGTTGCCGAGGGCTCGATTGGTTCCTTTCGCCGAAAGAACCAGACCGACCAATCATCATCGGCATGCTGCTCGACCTTGTGACCAAAGCCGCGCTTCTCCATCACTCCGAACAGCGGCACCGGCTCGAATGGGGCACGTAGATGCAATACCGCGTCATCACCGAGCCCAGCGACAGCAGCCATGATTCGCGAGAACGGCTCACCTCCCTTCTTGAGCTCATCGCGCACGTCCAGCTCGACGACGGATGTGAACGGGGGCAAGGGGGTCGAATCGTCCGATGTTGCCGCGACCGGACTTGCGGAAATACTTGCGCCTCCGATTCCGAGTACGCCGTTGAGCTCGTTTACGAGAGACTCGACGTTCATCTTGCAGACGCGAGCTGCCTGTGCCACCGTGGTCACACGGGCCATTATCCGGCGCATCGGCGAATGACGCAATTTCGCCAGTTGCGGTGAGTGGCTCGCTATGACGTCGATCAAACGCTCGTCGCGCTCGAACAGGCTCTGCAGCTTGTCCGACGCCTGTACAGGGGTAATGCTCGTATTCATCTCGATGCCTTCGTGATTGTGGGTTGCACGCTCGCCGAGCCTATGCCTCTGAACGATGTGGCAAGCGCCACGCGTGCTATCTGACTCACGAACAGCGCTACGGCGGACGCTACCAGGATCGCTGCGATCCGGACCACTGGCGAAATGCCCGTTACGACACCTGTAACCATGCCGAGACTGCCGATAGCGAATAACGCGAGATCGATGTGCGCCACGAGCGGGGAATACAGCTCCGCCACGGTCGGAACACGCTTCTTTCCCATCTCGTTGCGGAAGCGTGCCATCCAGGCGAGGAACGGCACGATCTTGTAGAACTGCCCGATCACATAGAGTGTGAGGCCGCCGAGCAGGCCCAGCATCACGTAGGCAGTATCGAGTCGACGGTACTCCGGGCCTAAGGCCAGAACTACCGGAGCCAGTGCGGCAGTCGCCGCGAGAAAGATGAGAGCGGTGCCAGCATGTCGCAGTCCCGCGTCGAGTCGCGGCCGCTTGCGTGCTCTGAAAAAGAGCCACGCCTGTCGGAGAAAGCAGAATATTCCGCATTCAATCAACAGGAGCCCCAGCCACACGACGACGCTGGATCTGACGCTGTGGCCGACCAATATCCCCGGTGCCAGAAGCAGGACGCCAGCCGTGAGCAGCGTGAGTGCGCGAGCCGTCCATCTCGTATCGGCGCCGTGCGCCAGGAGAAACATCGGCAGGAGGCGATGTGATATACCGACGATCATCACCAGAACCCATCCGATCAGCGCGACGTGGAGATGCGTCGCGAGCACGGTGACGCGCCAGTCGCCGAGGAATCCGGTGTGCAGATTCTGCGAGAGTATGGCACCAATGCCGAACGTCACGGTGAGAAACGAGAGTGCTATCACGATCGCACTCCATATCACGTCGCGATCGGCCACTCTGCGCAGCGACAGCGCGACATTTACGATGAGACACGTGACGCCGATCGCTATCAGCGTGATTCCGGAGTTGCGGAGCATCACCGAGCTGAATGCGACTCCGGACGCAAACAGTGCGACACCGGGCGCGAAGGCGCAGAAGCTGACGTGTCCGGCGCGCTCCGATCTGATCGATACACCGAGTGCGACTGGCAGCAGTTGGTACATCGCCCCGAAGATCGTCATGCTGAGCCAGCCGAGCGTGAAGCAATGTGTCACGCCGGCGACATGCGGAGAGAGATACAGACCGGCGGCGAGCTCCGGCGCGATCCAGATGAGTCCGATGCAGCCTGTGCACAGGAAGAGCAGCGCGGCCGCGAAGTGCTCGCCGGGAAGGCGTAGCGACGGAGCGCCTTCCATTGCGAGCGCCGCCATCCCTGGCGCACGTGGTGGTGCTGACCGCGCGGACCAGGCTGGAGCGCGCGCCGCGATGCGCGGTACCGGTGGAGCGGCACTCACTCTGCGACTGCCTCGCCTTGCGCGAGCTGCCAGCCAAGCGCGTTGACGACTCTGTGCGCGATCGCGTCGAAGCTTCTGGCGAACTCGCTGTCGCCTCGCGTGATTACAGTCGGAGTGCCTGCGTCTCCCTCGCCCACCGCCAGTGCATCGAATGGGACTGTTCCGAGCAGCGGCACGTTCAGCGCGGTCGCGACGATGTTACCGCCGCCGCTGCCAAACGCGCCTGACATGTTTTCCACGACGCCCAGTACGGGCACATCCAGCTTCGCGAACATGTCTCCCGCCTTCTGCGCCTCGACAGCTGCGAGCCGTTGCGGTTGCGTGACAACGATTGCACCGGATACTTCGACGGCCTGCACGAGACTGAGCGGAATGTCGCCCGTGCCCGGCGGCAGATCGACGACGAGTACGTCGAGCTGCGGCCATTCCACTCCACGCGCGAACTGCTTCACCGCCTTCGATACCATGGGGCCGCGCCAGATCGCCGGCGACCCCTCGCCCAGGAAGAAACCAAAGCTGATGAGCGTGAGTCCCAGCACCTCGACCGGAATTATGTGCTTGTCGGCGGTCACGCGAACCTGTTGCGCGCCGTTCTCGATTCCGAGCAGGATCGGCACACTGGGGCCGTAGATATCGGCGTCGAGAAGGCCGACCACGAATCCCGCGCGAACGAGCGCAAGGGCAAGGCTGACTGCGACCGTACTCTTTCCAACGCCGCCCTTTCCCGCGCCGACGGCGATGATGTCGCGGACGTTGCTCAGTCTGACGCGGTCCGCCCATGGGTCCGGTACTCCGGCGCGAGCGTGTCCGGAGTCAGGAGCGTGCGGAACTGGCCTGGTCGGTGGATCCGGTTTGACTATCTCGACCGTGACGAGTGTCGCGCCCATTGCGGAGAGGCGATCCCGGACCGCGACGCTGAGCCGCTCGGGGATGGACTCGTCCGTGGTGCGGAGCCCCAGCTGAACCTTGACCTGGGTCCCGCACACGGAGACGTGCTTCACCATCCCGAACGACACGACATCGCGCGTCAGCCCGGGGTAGTGAACGTCTCCGAGCGCGCTGCGTACCTTATCAACGTCGAGCTCGATATCTGGCTCAGCTGTTGCCATGCCAGCACGCTAGCTTGACTCCATCTGGCGAGGTGTGACGGATGTCTCAGGAAGACGAGCGATGAGCGATCATGTAGTTGGTTCTGCAGCCCGCGCGAGGGTTCTGCACGAAACGCTGGCGACACAGTTTCCAGCGTCATTGTTCCAGTTCGATGCGCGAATGGCGGACGGATACTACTCCGACCGCTATTTCGTTCTGACCGCGAAGACCATATCGCACGCCGGGCTCGATCCGATTGTCACCATGCAGGTGTTTGCAAAACAACAGGGGATCCTTGCTGGCGTTTACGAAGCGCTTCGAATACTGCAGACTCAGCTCGCGATCAATCCGCGTACCGGAGTTCGCTACGACTTCGCCGAGCTCACGATCGATACGCTCGTGGATGGCGACGTCGTCGTTCCGTGGGAGCCGGTCATGCACATCACCGGTCCCTACCTTGCGTTCGCGCATCTGGAAACCGATTACCTGGGCGTGATCGCAAGGCGCACATTGATCGCAACCAACGTGCGACGTGTCATCGACGCTGCCAACGGTAAGCCTGTCATCTTCATGGGTGCCCGGCACGACGACTGGCGCGTGCAGACCGCGGACGGATTCGCGGCGAAGATTGGTGGCATCGCCAGCGTCTCCACGGATGCGAATGGCGCGTGGTGGGGCGGTGGTGGCGTCGGCACGATGCCACACTCGATGATCGCGTCGTTTGGTGGCGACGTGGTGCGCGCGACACTTCAATTCGCACGATACTGTCGCGAAGCAGCGCTGAACATCGACGTCGTGAGTCTTACCGATTATCACAACGATGTGATCGGCGACTCGCTCGCAGTCGCGCGCGCAATGCGCGATGAGTTTGGCGACGGCGCGCTTTGGGGTGTGCGCGTCGATACGAGTGAGAAGCTCGTCGACAGGTCGCTCGAGGCGCAGGCGATGCGCTTTCCGGAACGACGGCTCAATGGAGTGTGCCCGGAGCTGATCGTTCTGCTGCGGTCGGCGCTCGATGCCGAAGGGTTCCGGTACGTCAGGATCGGCGTGTCCGGCGGATTCCACGGGCGGAAGATCGAGCGCTTCGAGACGGACCATGTTCCCGTGGACTTCTACGGGGTGGGGAGCTCCCTCCTTGGTCACAATAACGGTGATATCGACGGCCTCGCGAACAACTTCGACTTCACCGCGGACGTAGTTCGCCTCGATGGGAACGCCGAGAGCAAGGTGGGCAGGGAGGAACGCGGCAACGCGAGGTTCATACGGGTGGATCACGACCGGCTCGAGCGCACAACTGCCGCGCGATGAAGGCCGCTTCAGCTTGCATGTAGTCACACCGCCCCGCAGATTGCGCGCGATGATACCGGTCGAGGTTGGATAGTGACAGTCTGCCTGTGGCTCACGGCGCATGGGTCCAGTTGCCTGGAGGCTGTCGCGGTCATCTTTGGTATCATCAGCGTCTACCTCGGCACGCGCGAGAATATCTGGAGCTGGCCAACTGCGCTCGTCAACGTGGCGCTCTTCTTTGCGCTCTTCCTCGAGTCCGGTCTGTACTCGGATACGGGGCTGCAGGTAGTCTATTTCGTCCTGTCACTGTACGGGTGGTACGAATGGCTGTACGGTGGTGCCGGTCGTACTGCGATCACTGTAACGCGCACGTCGCGAAGGACGTGGACCGTGCTGGCCGGAATCGGCGTCGTGGTATGGGCGTTGCTCGGAACCATCACGTCCCGGCTGCCGGGAACAGCACTGCCGTACGTCGACGCCGCGACCACGACTGTGAGTCTGCTGGCTCAGTGGATGATGACCCGCAAGCTCATCGAGAACTGGTTGATCTGGATTGCCGTCGATGTGGTGTACGTCGGCATGTTCATCTATAAGGGGCTGTATCTCACCGCATTCAATTATGGGATCTATCTCGTCCTGGCGGTGATGGGCTACTTCGCATGGAAACGATCGCTCGCGGCGACGGCTTGATCCGGGTTGTTCTGATCGGATCGGAATCCACTGGCAAAACTGAGCTTGCCAGGGAGCTAGCCGAGCACTATCGCGCCGAGCTGGTGCCCGAGTTCGTGCGCGATTTTGCCGTGCGGAAAGCATCTCCGATCGAGCTTGCTGATACCGACGCAATCGCGCACGGACAGATGGCGCTCGAAGATGAGCACGCAAAGCGGGCAACGCGGCTGTTGATACAGGATACAGATCTGCTCAGTACTGTCGTATATAGTGGGCACTATTACGGAAAGTGTCCGGCGTGGATTGCCGCCGCTGCACACGAGCGCAGGCCGGACCTGTACCTTCTGCTCGAGATCGACGTACCGTGGGTACCGGACGATGTGCGGGATCGGGGAACACGCCGCAAAGAGATGCAGCAGCTCTTCCGCGACGCGGTCGCCAGATCCGGGTCGGCCTACGTCGTGATCGAGGGGACGTGGGAGCAGCGATCACTGCGCGCGCGCGCTGCGATCGATCGGTTGCTCGCGTAGCGTTCGGTAACGCCTGTACTACGCGAGCAACCACGCCTGGTCAGATCCCGACTTTCAGTGTGACGAATACGTTGCGGGGCGGAAGCACGAAGTAGTACGACACCCCTTCACTCGCATATCCACTTCCGTACTTCTTGCTGTTCGTGAGGTTGTTGCCGCGAACGAGCAACTCCGCCTGACCGATTCGCCAGCCGATCGACGCATCCAGGTCAGCAGACTCCGGCAGGACATATCTGCGATCGCTCGTGTTCGCCAGGAATGAGACGCTCTGATATCTACCCTGCACGGCGAGATCGATCGACGGCGTCAGCGCGAACTGCGCGCGCGCGAAGCTCAGGAAGCGCGGCGTGAGCAACGGCTCGACGTTATGGTAGGTTACCGGCACATTGCCCGACGAATCGGTGTATTCGCGGATCCGGTTCATGCTTTCCGTCGCGTTACCGGAAAGTATCCAGCGCGGAAGTCCGCGATAGGTGACGTCGGTCTCGATACCGCGACGGTAGCTCGATGCGACGTTCTTGTTCAAAGGGCTTCCGATGTAGCTGAGTGCGCCAATCGGTGCGATCTCGTTGCGGAAGTCCATCGAGTAGAGGTTGGCCTGGACATCCAGCGTCGCGCTGCGGTAGTTCGTGCCGATCTCGACGTCGTGAACCGTTTCCGGTTTCACGCGACTCAGGCTGCCGACGAATCCGACACTGGACGTGTCCAGATTATCGAAACCGGCGAACATGTCGGTACGCGTCGGCTCGCGCGAATTCTTGCCGTACGACGCGTACACGGAAAGCGGACGCGTGAGCTGGTATGTAGCACCCACCTTCGGATTCAGGAACGACCATGAGGTCGAGCTGCCCGGTATGTCGGCATGAACGTCCGGCCTGTACCTGAACTCGGCGTGCCGTGCCTGAAGATCTCCGAATAGAGTTGCGCGGCCCAGGGTATATCCAACCTTGGCGAAACCAGCCAGATCATGCTTGTAGCTCGTATTGAAGTACAACGGATTGCTGAGATCAGGATGCATGAATGCGTAGTGATCGCGCGCGTAGCTGTCACCGTTGGCTCCGACGTCGAGCTTGAATCCCGAGAGATGATAACTCCATGCGCCGGTGAAACCGTACGACACGAAGTCGAGGTGCAACGTTTCGAGCGAGTCCAGAAGGACGTCGTAATCGCCCGTGGCAGCCAACCTGTAAATCGTCCCTGTGAAGGACGAGTTGGAGTTGACCAGATGGGTGTACGACAGGGCCGCCAGTCGCTCACCGAAGCCGTCGCGTTCCTGCGGGGAGAGCGGATTGATGCGGCGATTGGTGTCCAAGTCGGCTTTTGGAACGGCGAGGTAAGCCATGGTGTCTCGCATGTAGCCGGCCGTGACTGTGAATTTCAGAATGTCCCTGTCGCCAAAGTAGCCGCCACTCAGAAAGCCGGAAGCGCCATTGACCCCGGAGTGATACCGGTATCCGTCGGTCTTCAGCTGCGAGACGCGTCCGTAGAAGGCAAGATGGTGCGGTAGCAGACCTGTGTTGTAGTTCGCGCTGGCCCGCAATGAACCGAACGATCCGGCCTCTGCCTGGAGCGTGCCGGACCGCGGCGCAGCGGCGAGCGACATCGTTTCCATGTTGATGGAGCCAGCGTACGAAGCTGTACCGTTGCTGCTGGTTCCGACGCCTCGCTGCACCTGTATGGACTGCAGACTGTTCGCGAGATCGGGAAAGTCTGCGAAGTAGAGAACCTGATCTTCCGGATCGTTGAGCGGGATACCGTCCAGAGTGATGTTGATTCGCGACTGATCGATGCCGCGCAACCGGATGTAACTGTAGCCCCAGTAGTTGCCCGTTTCGGCATACGACGTGAGCGACGGAGTAGCGCCCTGCAGCACGAGCGGAATGTCCTGCCCGAAATAGTGCTGCTGGATGTCGCTGCGCGACAGTGTTTTCTGCGAGATTGGCGCGTCGGGTTCTCTGACCGCCGAGATCATCACGCGCTCGAGCTTCCGGGCCGAATCGGCGCGGGACGTCGTATCTCGTTTTGTGTTCTGGGCCGTGAGCGGCGCCGTGGCCGCAAGCGTGATGAGGATTGACGTCGCAAAGGCAAACGTCGTGACGCGCCTGTAGCGCGGGGGTGTAGCAACTCCATTCATTTCACTGACTCCCTACGCCGGTACAAACCGGATCAGGTTCTACGGGACTCTCTCAGCCTGCGCCCTTCGTGGGCAGGCACCCCGGTCAATGGATCAATTTATCGAGCTATGCGTGACGGCGCCACGCTCTTGCGCGGATCACTCAGTGGCTGTTTCGACTTCCTCGTCCAGGGGAGAGCAGAGCCACGCATACAACCCGACGGTGAAGATTGCACCGCCAAGCAGCATGAGCCACAGCTGCTCGTGCCAGATGAGGCCGATGAATGCGATGGTAATCCCAGCAGCGGTAATCAGCGGCTTGACCGTGCCTGCTGGTACGTCGATCCCGAGCTCCGCGGCTGTTGATTCAGTCTCGTGCTGGTATGGCGCGGCGCCACTGGCGATCGGGTGGCCATTTCTGTCCCACAATGGATATCGTGACTCGATGGTCGGCACCACAGCGTAGTTATAGACTGGTGGCGGCGATAGCGTGGACCACTCGATCGTCGGTGCGCCCCATGGGTTGTTGCCTGCGATCGCCCCATGCCGGCGACTTCGCAGAACGTTGATCACGAAGATCAGCGTCGCTACGGCGATGATGTACGCGCCGATCGTCGATATCTGGTTGTCCAGCGTGATCCCCTGTGCGGCGTCGTACGTATACACTCGCCTCGGCATCCCGTTGAGGCCGGCGAAGTGCATGGGGAAGAAGGCGAGGTTCGCCCCGATCAGCGTCAACCAGAAATGCCATTTGCCGAGTGGCTCGTCGAGCAGGTGACCGGTCACCTTGGGGAAGTAGTAGTAGAAGCCCGCGAACAATCCCATCATTGTTCCGCCGAACAGCACGTAGTGAATGTGCGCGACGACAAAGTACGTGTCGGTTTGCTGCAGATCGGTAGGCGCCGATGCGTGCATGACACCGGAAATTCCGCCAATGGTGAACATCCCGACCAGCCCCAGCGCGAAGAGGCACGCGGTGGCGAAACGGATCGAGCCGCTCCATACGGTCCCCAGCCAGTTGAAGATCTTGATTCCTGTCGGGATCGCGATCAGCATCGACGTAACGCTGAAAGTCGCATCGGCGACCGGCCCCATGCCGACGGCGAACATGTGGTGCGCCCAGACACCGAACGCGAGAAATCCGATCAGTATCAACGAATACACCATCGCAGGATATCCGAACAGCGGCTTGCGCGCGAAGGTCGGCAGCACTTCAGAGACCAGGCCGAACGCCGGGAGAATCAGGATGTACACTTCCGGATGGCCGAACAGCCAGAACAGGTGCTGCCACAGCAGCGGGTCGCCACCGGCCGCGGGTTCGTAAAACTGCGTCCCGAAGAATCGGTCGAACAACAGAAATGTCAGCGCGACTGTCAGGACCGGAAACGAAACCAGAATCAGGAACTGAGTGACGAATGCTGACCACGTGAATACCGGCAGCCGCATCATGCGCATGCCGGGCGCACGCATGTTGATGATGGTCGTGATGAAGTTGAACGATGAGGCAAGCGTGGACAGTCCCAGGATCTGCAGTCCGATCACATAGAAGTCCATGTTGAGGCCCGGATTGTACAACCGGGTGCTCAGCGGCGCATATCCGAACCATCCGCCGTTTGGCGCCGCGTTCCACAGCCAGCTCGCGTTGATGAAGAGTCCACCGAGCAGATAGACCCAGTAGCTGAACGCGTTGAGCCGCGGAAAGGCGACGTCGCGCGCGCCGATCTGAAGCGGGACCAGGATGTTGAAGAAGGCCGCGCTCAACGGCATGAGAGCCATGAATATCATGGTCGTGCCGTGCATCGTGAATATCTGATTGTACAGCTCGGCGGACACCAGTCGACCATTTGGTCCAAAGAGCTGCGCGCGGATTACCAGCGCTTCGATTCCACCGAGCAGGAAGAACGTGAGCGAAGTGTAGAGGTACAGCTGGCCAATTCGCTTGTGGTCGGTGGTGGAGAGCCAACTCCAGATACCGCTTCGTTCTTTCCTTTCTACGTGCGGCGCACCATCCACAGACGTTCGTGGAGGAGCGGTCACCGTCGTTGCCATGCGTCCATCCCGTGTGCGAAATGGGCAGAGCTCGAAGTGGTGATGCACGGACCATTTCGGCAGTGCCTCCGACGCAGTCTAGGACGATGGACGGTCGCTTGATGTGACTTATGTCACGTTTCGCGAGTACCTATCTCCCTTGAGCGCGCGCTCGCAGCTTTGCAACATCAGGAATCCGCATCCGCCCGCGCGGGAGCGATTCCACCAGCCCGGTGCGCTTCAACTGCCGCATCGCGCGTGAAACCGATTCCCGGGCGCTGCCTATCTCCATCGAGAGCTCTTCCTGCGTACGATCGAGCTTGATCTCGATTCCGAACTGAGTGTGCGTGCCCGATCTTTCCGCATATCCGACGAGCAGCATCGCCAGCCGCGCGGCTACATCGTGGAACGCAAGCGTCTCCGTCACGTGAACGAGGTGCCGGAGGCGCTTGCCGAGTGCGCGAATTATCGCCTGGGCTATGTCCGGATGCTCGCGGTACATCATTTCGAAATCATCACGCGCGAGAAACATCAGACGTGACGGCTCGACGGTAATCGCCGACGCGGGGTACGGGCCCCCGTCGAACAGTGGCAGCTCGGCGACAGGACGTCCGGGGCCCTCGATGTGCAGTACCTGCTCCTTGCCGTCCGGGCTCGTGCGATAGATACGCACTCGTCCCGACTGGATCACGTAGAGGCCGCGGCAGGTATCGCCAGCGGTAAAGAGCACACGGCCGGCGCCGAAGTCGCGCGCGACACACCGGGCTGCGAGCTGGTGAATTGCCGAGTCTTCGAGTTCCGAGAAGATCGCCATCTGCCTGAGCAGATGGGTGATCCCGGTTGACGACTCGTCAGTCGATTTTTCCCGTATCATGGGGCGCCGATTCGGAGCGGCGACCACGATGGAGGATCGCTGGCCGGGAAGCTGTCGATGGTGCTGTCACGGAATATTTCGCGCGTATCGTGCACACGACGTTGCTCGATCGCGCTGTCAAACAACGCACGGGTGGAGTCCGTGCAACTGTCTCCGACGCAGGTGAGCGGCGGTACCGAAACGATTCTGCGGTTCCGGACCCTGGCCATCGCGAGTGGCGTGCGCAGACGCGTGCCGTCCTGCAGCATCATGGTTGGCGTCCCGCGGACGTGATATTCCTCCCGACCGATCCTGCCCTCCTCGGCGACTGCGGCACGTGCGGCCGGACTGGCGAAGTCACGCTCGAATCGTGCGAAGTCGAGATCGGCAGCGCGTGCCAGCTCCAGCAACACACTGCGGTCGCCGATGTTGCGGCTCTCGCCGAAGAAGGCGCGCCGTACCGCGAGATCGAGACCCATGGCGATATTCATCCCCTGTTGCCGCGCTGCCCACACGGCTTCGAACGCCGGGAGAGTGGTCGCAGGCCAGTCAGGTGCAGTATAGGGGACGAAAGATGCGCCTGGCTCCTGTATCGCCGCGAGCCACCATTCCTGCTCCAGCACGTCGCGCGGGGGTGCCTCGTGATTGAACAGCTCCAGCGGGAAGAAACGCGTATATGCCAGAACGCGGCCGGCGTACTCCGGCTGAACGCGATGCACGCGGACAGCCATCACGTAGCACCAGGGGCAATAGTATTCAGCCCATTCCCACAATTCCGCGATCGATCGATCACTCATCTGTGTGACCTCCCGTCCAGTTCTGAAGTGTGCGCTCTGAAATCTGCGTCCTACAGCGTGCGCCCCGGCGGTACTCGGTTGCGGTTGTGACAATAATCACGTTTCCACGTCCGGCACAGCGCGATCATTCAATCTATCAGATACGACGGGCAGAGGATGCAAACACGCCCTTTCGCAGACAATACACGTACTTGAGCAGACTGGAATACGCCGATGGAGACACATAACGCAGCCGAAGGCGACATCTGGAACGCGCTACGTACCGTTATCGATCCGGAAATCGGTCTCGATATCGTTACGCTGGGCCTTGTATATGATGTCGCCGTCGGCACCGATTCCGCGGTGCCTGGCGAGACTATCCGCGTCACGCATACACTCACCACGCCCGGATGCCCCATGGAACGTATAATCACGTCCGGCATTCGCTCGGCGGTGGGTCGTGTTCCCGGTGTTGTGGCGGTGGAGACGAACCTGGTGTGGGATCCCATGTGGCACTCCGGGATGATCGCACCGGGTGCGTGGTGACGCTGATTACCCGGAGCAGCTGACAGAACCGCGCTCGCGCTGTTGCTGGCATCGGATGCCAGCGCTGCGAGCGGCGGTTCTGTCAGATGATTCCAGCTTCGCGCGGGTCGCAGCACTTGACGCATTCGAGCGTCTTGCCCAGGAAAGTCGCGCGGCCCGATTCAGTCGTGACCCAGGTTCTGACCTGCCACGGTGGGTCGTGCCGCACGTGTTGTGTGTGCCCGCACTCGAGATCGGCGACCCAGTGGTTCTCTTCATCCTGATGGAATCCGATTATCCGTCTTGGAATCGCCGACCCCGCGCATGCATCCCGCTGCATTACAAACTCCGTTGATGTCCGTCGATGTCGCCTAGTGCGACATTGTGGTGAACTGCTTTGGTGTTCCGACCTGCACCATCCCGACCGCGCCCTTCTCGGCGTCGGCGAACGAGTGGGTCACGAAGGGATACAGACCTTCGCCACTCTCGTCCTTGTTGAACACCGCCTCGAACACTACTCCGCCACCGGCGGGCACCGGATAGGTCTGAACACCTTCCAGAGCGTGAGCCGGGTTACCGTCGGGATAGACACGATCGAATATCGCGCCGACGAGATGGAAGTCGCTGTTGAAGTTCGGTCCGGCGTTCACTACATAAAAACGTACTCTGTCGCCAACCGCAACCTTGAGCGGATGTTCCTTGTACTGGCTCGCGCGGCCGTTGAAGACAACGTAGCTCGCCTGCTTCGCGCGCTCGGCGTCCCAGTCAGCCTGGACCACGTTGCTGTCGGCAGTCGGCTTGGTGTAGAACTCGCTCTGCACGATTACGAATTCCTTGTCGGCCTTTGTGCCCCAGCCGTCGCGCGGATCCACGATGATCGGGAGATACATCCCCTGCATGATGTGCATGGTGACAGGCGGAGTTCCGCAGTGGACCATGAACGCTCCTGCGTCGCGCGCAACGAACTCGAATGCTACGGAGTCCCTGGGGAGTATCATTCGATATGCGACGTTCGCCGCGATCTGCGCGGCGTGAAAGTCGATCGAGTGCGGCATGTTGGATTCGTTGACGACGTTCACGCGAACCCGATCACCCTGCCGGACGTGTATTATCGGACCAGGCACGGTCCCGCCGAATGTCCATCCGTCGTACTTCACGCCGTCCGCGATCTCGATCACGGCGTTCTTGATCGGGATGCGGTATTCCTTGATGCCAGCGTCGGACGCGTCGGTCAGACGCGCGTTGTACACTGGTGTGGTGGCGGTTACGACCTTGTCAAAATCGATATACTGCACCTTGTTCGCGCGGATCGCATTGTCGGTGAACCCCAGTACACCAGCTGTGAGGACACCAGTTACGGCCAGCGCTGCAAGAATCTGTGTACGTGTCATGATCTTCTCCGGATGATGCGAGATGTTCTGTTTCTCGCCTGCGGTTGTTCCGCATGTTGCATCGGGAAGCTAGGAGAAATATGGTATCCAATCTGTCGGGTTAAGCTGGAAATTCCCTGCGGGAATTGCCGTCCTGCGGGTAAAGGAAAGCCTTACCCGGAGTGGCCGCTGTAGGGGATTTCCGTACATATTTCGTTGTGGCTCCCCGACTTTGGAGAGTCTCCGACAGGGGTAGCTTTGACTCATGGATGCGGCCGCAAAAGAGACGGTGGAGCAGGGAGCCCGGCCGGAGGAGGAGATCCGTCCGGTGCCGCACGGCGCGCTGCTGACCCGGTTGGAGCGCGCCGATCAGTCCCCCCCGGGATTCCAGGACCGAGACACGGACTTGGACGCCGATCTGACAGCGCGTCAGGCGGACGGGCAGGGTGTCCGCAGAGTCCCTCGCTGGATCGAGCGTCTGCTCCGCATCCCGCTGCCAGTGAAGCTTGTCGGCGCAAACGTCCTTCTGCTCGTCGTGGCGGCAACTACAGCGCTCGTGCTACGCCATCGCGAGCTGAGCACCGGCCCCGTCCTCGCGGTTGTGATCATCGCATATCTCGTCGCACTGCTGCTGAACACGGGGCTCGTCGTACTCGCGGTTCGGCCGCTTCGTGTACTCGAGAAAACGGTGGACACGATCTGGCATGGTGATCTCGATGCACGGGTCCCGATATCCCTGCTCGCCGACAGACATGTCAGGCGTGTTGCGCGCATGTTCAACATTCTGCTCGATGGCCTCGTCGCGGACCGCGCACGCACGCGCCGCCTCGCCAGCGAGATCATCGACGCTGGCGACAGGGAGCGCGCCGCTATCTCACGCGAGTTGCACGATTCAGCCGCTCAGTCTCTCGCAGCGCTCGCGATGCAGCTCGGCGTCGCGGTCCGAAGCATCGACGACGCACCGCCCCACACGGTCCGCGAGCGCATCGAAGGAGCTCGGACACTCGCAAACAGCACGCTGGAAGAAATACGCATGCTGGCGCATACGATGCACCCGCGCGTGCTCGACGATCTCGGCCTCATCGCAGCGCTCAAGCGCCTCGCGCGCGAGACGGCGGATCATTCCGCCAGCTACGCAACAGCGGGGAAGGCCGGGGCCATCGTCGTTGAAGTGCTGGCGACGGAAGGCAGCGACGATGCGCTGTCGGCACCTGTCAAGTCGGTGTTGTATCGTGTCGCGCAGGAAGCTGTGCAGAATGCGCGCCGGCACGCAGCGCCCAGACATATCGAGATCCGTCTCGAGACCGGCGCGCGCTCCGTGATTCTGGAGATCGCAGATGACGGCCGCGGCTTCGATCTTGCCGCTAAGCAGCGCGAACAGACGGGCATTGGACTGTTCACGATGCGGGAACGCGTCGCCCTCGTCGACGGTGAGTTGCATGTCACAACCAGGCCGGGAGGCGGTACGTCCGTAGTTGCGTCGATACCGTTGCACGATTCATCTTCAGAAGTTCAACGCGGAGCAGATACATGAGCGCACCCACCATTCGCGTAATTCTCGCCGACGATCACGCCGTCGTCCGTGCAGGCCTCAGGGCGGTGCTCGGCGCCGCACCCGACATCGATGTGATCGGTGAAGCCTCCAATGGAGCCGAAGCCGTGCAGCTCGCCGACACTCTCGATCCCGACGTCGTTGTCATGGATCTGACGATGGATGGCATGGATGGCGCCACCGCAACACGCGAGATCGTCGCCAAGCATCTGCGCGCGCGCGTGCTCGTGCTGACGATGCACGCCGAGGAGGACTATCTCATCCCCGTACTCGAAGCAGGGGCGGCGGGCTATCTGATGAAGAACGCCGCCGATCGCGAGCTGGTCGATGCCGTCCGCACCGTTGCAGGCGGCGACATGTTCATACGTCCAAGCGCCGCCAAGATTCTCGCGCAGGGCGTGACGAAGAAGGATCCGCTGAACGCCGACCGCACGCGCTTCGAGCGCCTGACCGATCGCGAACAGAACGTCCTGCGCCTGACGGCGCAGGGATATTCGGCACCGGAGATCGGCGAGCGGCTATTCATCAGTCCCAAGACAGTCGATACATACAAGCAACGCATAGGCGACAAGCTCGGACTCACTCACCGCGCCGAATACATCGCGTTCGCGCTGAAGCTGGGGTTGCTGACGGAATAGCACTCGTCATTCCTGCTCCCCCTACCGCTTCGTGTCCAGCTGCGCCAACAGTGTCGCGACAGCGGCATCAAGCTGTGAATCCTTCCCCGAATAACTCTCGCCCATCGGACGTGTAACTTCCACGTCCACTGGACGCGGATGCAGCTCCATGTCCTTTCCGTCGAGACTCGTGATTCGCGTTGACGGAAGGCGCTCGGTCGTGCCATCGATCAACGTCGCCGCCGAGGTGAAGATGATCCACCCGCCAGTCGGCTCGCCAACTACCTTGCCGAGCTTGAGCGTGCGATAGCCCTGCGTGAAATCCTCGCCGTCACTCAGCGTGTGCTGATTGGTCACGAGTATCGTCGGACGCTCCAGCGAGCGCTGGCCAAGCTGCGTGCGCGCCGACACCACGGGCCGGTCCCGGCTCTCCATGTTCAGATACGGTTGCCGCGATAGTACGTCCATCGCGTAAACATTGACGAATCCGCCATTGTTGTTGCGTACGTCTATCACGACTCCGTCGCGCTTCATGTTCTCTGCATCGAGATCGACGTACAGCTGGTCCAGCGCGTTCTGCGACATGTCGTACATGTGTACGTAGCCGAGGCGCCCGTGGCTCGCCTTCTCGACGTACGCTCGCCGCTGCTCCACCCACGCACGATACAGCAATCCCTTCTCCGTAGTCGTGTTCACCGGGAGCACTGCAACATCGCGTGGTGCTGCAGACGGCGTGGCCGAAACTCCGAGCGTGGTTCTCCGGCCAATGGTGTAGGCGAGCAGCTGCTGAAGATTGGAGTGAGAGGTGAGCGGTGTGCCGTCCACGCTGCGCAGGTATTCGCCGACCTTGATGCCTGAAACCTCAGCCGGTGAAAGTGGAACGACCTGCGTGATGTGAAAGACACCGCTTCGCTCGTACTCGTCGCGATCGAATCCGAGCCCGACGCGGCCCGCATATGGAGGATGCGGAGCCTGCGCACCGATTCCGGAGTGCGACGAGTTCAGCTCACCGACCATGAGCGACAGAATTCTGCGCATCTGATCCGGTGTCTCCGCGCCTTCGATTCGCTGTGCGTATTCCGTGCGTATCGCGTCCCAGTTGACGCCGTTCATTCTGGGATTGAAGAAATTGTCGCGGAGATAGCTCCATGCTTCCGCGAAAACTTCGCGTTTCTCCCGCGAGAAGTCGACGTCCATCTCGGCCGACACTGCCAGTGGATGCGCCACGCGCGATTCGACCGTGATGCTGTTTATCCGGCCGCCTTCCAGGTAGAACACTTCCTTGCCGTCAGGCGACCATTGCGCGTCCGACTTGCGGCCCGTACTCGACGTCAGTTGCCGAGCCACCACGGGAGTCTTTGCGAGATCGTCGAGCGAGTACGTGTACAGGTTCGTCTGACCCGCCGAGCCCGCCGTCAGCAGCGCCGTTTTACCATCGGGACTTATCGACACGTCGAAGACATCCACTTCCACTGGAAGTAGCGACAGACGATCGCGAATTCTATCGAAGACGATGTTCGTCCGCGCCGGCGACCCCTTCACTCCATTGCGCCGCGCGGGTTGTGAATCCGGGCTGCTGATTGCGTTCCTGCTCGTGTCGCTCGAATCCCGCGGCGTCGCCGGCTGCTGGCGCCGCGGCAGCGGTTGAGTTTGCGGAGTCGGGACCCGTGGCGATTCCTCGCGAAAGAGATCGTGGAACTGATCTTCGCGAAAGTGCGGCGTACGCGGAATGAGATCGATGCGCGCAAGCTGGCGCATCTCTGTTCTCTGTCCCGTTGAGAGGAGTATGTAACTGCCATCCCTGCTCCATGCAATCGCGTTGCTGGACGTATTCGCCAGGAAGCTCACTGGCCTGCTATCCCCCCCGGCGATGTTCACTACCTGCACGTTGGAGAAATTTCTCGGGCCTGCATCCGGCGTGTAGGCGACCCAGCGGCTGTCCGGCGAGAACGCCATGTCGGATCTGCCAAGGAAGGGCGGCCGACTCAACTCCGCCGTTGCGAGCAGCCGATCGCTCATACTCGGCATGTCGAGCACTCGCAGCTCGCGTGCATCACGCGTGTACACGATGTGCGCGCCATCCGGCGACCATTGCGGAGATACGTCGCTCGAACCACCGTGCGTGAGCTGAGTTTCTTTGTTCGTGGTGAAGTCGTAACTGAAGAGGTGTCTTGGTCCGTCCCTGTCGCTGGTGTACACCAGCCGCTTGCTGTCGGGAGCCCACTCGAGCTGGTCTTCGGCGGCCGGCGTATTGGTCACGCGAATCGCATCGCCTCCGTCTTTTGACGACGCAGCGAATACCTCGCCGTGCACGATGAACGCCACCTTTCTGCCATCAGGCGATAGCGCGAATCGCTGAATGCCGTTCGTGAATGTGCGATGGTCGGTGCCTGCGGCAGCGGGGGAACCGCGCAGTGTGATCGGAACCGCAGCAGCCTTGTGCGTCGCGACGTCGTAACGCCATATCCCGAAATTGCGCTCGAACACGATCGACTTGCCGTTCGCCGATATCGCCGGCCAGATCACGCGGCCGTCGGTGAACGTCGTCAGTTGCCGTGCAGTCGCATTGGCGGATGCGGCTTGCTCCCACAGATTCGCGGTACCGCTCCGGTCCGACACGAAGTAGATGGTCGCCCCGTCAGCACTCCACATCGGCCAGCCACTCTTCGCGCCCATCGGAACTATCGGTGTATAGGTCGGCGTGCCACGTACATCGCGAACGAGATCGATCTCGCTCTCGTCCAGGTGGCTGTGACCCTTCCGCCACCACTGCCCGCGCGAGACGCCGCGCGCCGTGATCGCGAGTGTGTTGCCGTCGGGCGATGGTGCACCCCAGAATTCCGCCGCATAGCGATCGCCCGCCACCGCCATCGGCGTCCCGCCGTCGGAGTGCACGCGAAATTCGTCACTCATTCCCGAGATGTCGCTCCGGCCGGACGAGAAGTACAGCCACGCGCCATCGTGCGACCACGCGTCCAGCTGCTCTGCCTGATCGTCGTACGTGATACGTTGCAGCTCTCCAGTCGCCAGCGTCAGCACGTATATGTCGCCGTTTCCCGTGCGCGTGGATACGAACGCCATGCGCGTACCATCCGGCGAATACAGCGGCCGCGATTCGTCCGCAGCGTTCGACACCAGCAACCTTGCATCGCCACCCTGCGCTGGCACCGTCCATATATCGCCCGCCGATACGAACGCAATCTCGCTTCCGTCCGGCGACAGACTCGGCTCCGCGAACGACGGGAGCGCAGTTGGAGTGGGAGCGACGGCAGCTGTGGAACCGCGTTGCACCGACATCGGTCCGCTCGGAAGCGCGGCGATGGCGACGGACATGGCGAGGACTACGCGCGAGGAAAACAGCATGGCGAGTTTGATTACCGAGTGAAGAACGAAATCCCGATCGTGAATGCGAGCTGGTTCAGGCTGTCACTGTGGTTGGAGCACCCCGATGGGCGCAATTCGCCTCGCTACACCTTCGCTGCATATTATGTACGATAGCGTACATATCCAGTGATGGGTGTACACAGAGCCGGCATTCCGGGGCAGAATAATCTGGCCAATTCTGAGCGAGCTTGTGAGGGTGCGGGAGGTGCGCGTCCGTTGCTCGTTGCCCGTGTCTGGCACACTACTTACAGCTACCCCGGTGTGAACAGTCGACATCGACACGCAGCGGTGGTCATCATTGCGTTGCTTTCCTTCACCGCTTGCCATGGCCACTCGCCCGACTCCGGCGGTGATGTGGCACTCGCGCGCGATCTCGCCGAGGCTCAACTCGCTGGCTCGTCTGCGAGCGCGGGAGGGCGTGTCGCGTCGGACTCGGCGGACGCCGCCCCCAGCTCGGATGCAGGCAATCCGCCCGCCGTCACACCCCCCGGTGCGGCTTCGCTTGCGACTCGTGCCGCCGTCAGGAACGCCGTGGCATCTGCTGCATCGTCGCGGAAAGCTGTGGATCGCACACGCAACCGTGCGAAACAAACACGAACCGATCCTTGTGCATCAACCGAATCGCAGGATCAGAGCAGGTGCCTCGCGCTGAGTGCTCATCGCTCCAATGTGCGACTCGACTCGATCTATCGACTGATTGTGAAGGCCGTGCGCAAGCAGCAGCGCGTTCCGGCTGGTGCCGCAGATCCGCCCTACGCCGCGACGCTCGGTCAGGCAGAGAAGACGTGGACGTCGTGGCGCGACGCGGAATGTGAGCGAGTCACACGCGGCAAGGGCGGTGATCAGTGGGCCGTGCCGCGCGCCAGGTGTCTTGCGACTCTGACCGATGAGCGCGCAGCCGAGTTGGATCGGATACTGGGGAAGGCAAGGAAGCGCTGACGCGCCGTGCTCACCGCCAGCTATGAGGGGCGAGCCCTACTTCGTTCCGTCCTTGACCGCCTGTGCTACCGCTGCGGCCACCTGATTCCCGATGCCAGCGTTGACGGTACATGGCGCCGGGTCGCCGGACGTGCCGTTGGCTTTTGCCGACGCACTCGCAACGCTCGTAACTGCGCTGCTCTTTTCAGATCCGCGCAACGCTGTCGTCACCTGTATCGTCACGTCGTATCGCGAAGCGTTCGGAATCCCGGCGACATCGCCGCACTCGATCAGCGACGTGAGCGGCTTGCCACCGAAGTCGCTGTGCGAACGATCACGCTCTCCAGCGATGACGTGCGTCGTGGAATCATACTTCGTGATTCGCAGACCCAGCTTGCTGTACGCGATGGGTAGATATTGCCAGGTGGTTGTGGCTGACGCCTCGATATTGTGCCACACAAGCGGGGTCGGAGAGTTCGGAATGAAATCCACGCTCGTTGCGCCCACCTGAACCTGTTTGACGTCGGTCGTCTGCCCAATGTCGCTCGACGTGCCGGCGCCACCGCTTGCGCAGGCCATACAGGCTACACAGGCTGCCAGGGTGAGTGCACCAATTGTCGCAGATGATTTCATCCTTACCTCCAATAGGCGATTTTCTTCAGGGCGATTCCGCGCGTGGCCGCTCAACCCGGAAGCTACAGCGCGCAGGCTGGCGGCGACAGCTGTTCCCGGGGGATACCTTTATAGCCGGGTATCACAGGGTTCCACGCAATCACCAACATCCGTCCTGGACAAACCGTAAGCTTGCTATGCTGACCCCATATTCGCTTTTACAGGCAGCCGAGGTCCATATAACGGCCTCGGACGTCGCGACTGAATACGCCGGCTTCCTCGCGTACTTCGGTATATTCGGAGCCCTCGGCTTCCGATGGCTCGTGCTCCGTCGAACTGCGTCACGCCAGCCGGAGATCGGCGCAACCGGCAGTCCAGTTGCGCTATCGCTGCAGTCGGCGGAGATAGGCGCCGCGCGCATCGGTATGATCGGTGCGTTTTTCATGTTGCTCAATCTGCTGATGAACCTTTCAGCCCGAGCCGCCGACAAGGGAATATCCTTCGGGAGCGCGATCGCAGCGGGCGGTGGGCGGACAGTAGCAGCGTTCCTGTTCGTCGCCGTGTTTTTGCTGGCGTTCGCGGTCGCACTCAAGCGTGCACGCGCCGCGTGGATCGTTGCTGCGCTTGCCGGCATCATATACGCATTGCAGAATATCAGGTCGGGCAAGTGGGCGTCACTCGTCAATCCGCTGCACGAAGTGGCGGCATCGCTGTGGATCGGCACGCTGTTCGTCCTCGTAGTCGCGGGGCTCCCCGCGATTCTTCGCAGCTCGCTTTCGTCCGAGCGGCGCGGCACGCTGGTCGCTGATCTGGTCGGCGACTTCTCTCCGGTTGCGATCGGTGCCTCGTTGCTGCTTGTGATCACAGGTATCACTACAGCGTGGCGCCATCTCAAGTTCGTAGCGGCGCTGTGGACCACACCGTATGGCTACGCCCTCGACGTCAAGCTCGTGCTGGTTGCAACAGTCGTCGCGCTCGGTGCGTGGAACTGGCGACGCATGCGTCCGCGGCTCGGCGCGGAGCAGGCCGCGCATGACATACGGCGCAGTGCAAAGGCGGAGTTGTTCGTTGCGTCGCTCGTGCTGGTTGTAACTGGCATACTCGTAAGTCTGCCATCACCGCGGCTTCCACACCCGTAGCGAGAGCTGGGGACGACTCAGGAAGAAATCGTTTCACTCGCCGTCGCAGGCTTTGAGCTCGGCGGTGATGTCAGTATGCCGCGCCTCTCGTAGATCGGGTGCATCACCGCGCGCAGTCTGGGAAGACGTGACGCGAACCATATTCCGGCCGCGACCGAGGCTGCGCCGCCGAACAGGATCGTGTACTCCGATCCGATTTTCGCGGCGACCGCTCCGGCCAGGAGACTGCCGATCGGTGCGGTGCCCAGGAATGCCATGACGTAGAACGCCATCACGCGCCCGCGGAGACGCTCGTCGACGAGCGTCTGGATGATGGTGTTGATCGATGCCATCTGCACCATGAATCCTGCTCCCACGATCGGCAGTATCGCGAGCGACAGCCACAACTGGCGCGACAGCGCGAAGCCGATGAGTCCGAGTCCGAACGTGACGGTTGCCATGGCACTCACGTCCTCGAGTCCTATCACCGACAATCTCGAAGCGAGATACAGCGCGCCGATTAGCGCGCCCACACCCGATGCTGTCATGAGGAAACCCAGCGTGTGCGCGCCGCCATGCAGCGTTTGCGTTGCGATTGCAGGCATGAGCACGGTGTAAGGCATGCTCATCGTGCTCACGATCGCGAGCAGTATCAGCGCGGTGCGAATCGGCAGCGAGCCCTTGATGTATTGCAGTCCCGTGCGAAACTCCTCCGTCACGCGCGTCGTTATCGGCTCGCGCTCCGCGCGTGTGACGTGCATCGCCAGCAGCGAAGCGATCACCGCGATGTAGGAGATTGCATCGACCATGAAGCACCAACCCTCGCCGGCGAGCGCGATGATCATACCACCGATGGACGGCCCCACGATGCGACTCGCATTCACCATCGTCGAGTTGAGCGCTATCGCGTTTGACAGATAGCTGCGATCCTCCACCATCTCGACGACGAACGCCTGGCGCGCGGGAGTGTCGAACGCATTGATGCTTCCCTGTACCAGCTGGAGGATCAGGATCTCCGTGACGGTGATCACGCCGGCGAACGCAAGAATGGCGAGCGCGAGTGATTGCAGCATCGATAGAACCTGCGTCACCACCAGCACGGTATGACGGTTCCATCTGTCGATCAGCACGCCGCTGAACGGCGTGAGGATCAGCGTCGGGATCTGGCTGCAGAAGCCGACGACGCCGAGCAGTAACGCGGAGCCGGTGAGTCGATATACCAGCCAGCTCGTTGCGATTCGGGTGATCCATGTACCGACGAGCGATACACTCTGACCGCCGAAGAACAGGCGGTAATTGCGGCTGCTGAGTGCGCGGCCGATGCTCGGTCGGCGGGAAGTCGGTGGTGGTGTGGGGAGGGGTGCGGAGATGGGTGCGGTCATTTTTTCATGCCGCACGTCGGTTATTCAAGGAGCACGCCGCGCCGGCTTTCCGCAGCGTTCGTCAGATGGGGCCCGAATCAGTGCTCGTCGGATCCGGCAGGCAGCGTGGCTGCCAGGTCGGCCGGCTGGATCCATTCATTGGCCCAATCGCCGATCGCGACGATCGCCGTTTCGAGTGCGCGGCCCTTGTCCGTAAGCTCGTATTCGATGCGCACCGGTGTCGTGGGGAATACGTTCCGTTTCACCACCCCTTCGGCTTCCAGCTCCCGTAACCGCTCCGCGAGCATCCGATCGCTGATGTCGGGGACGTTCTCCCGGATTTCGTGGTATCTGGATTTGCCGGCGAGCATTGCGCTGATGATCGCGCCAGTCCAGCGGCGACCAATCAGTTCGACCGCCTTGTGATACTTGGGGCAAACCGATTCCTGGCTCATATACTGTATGTAAATAGGAGTACGGGCATTGACAATAGTTACTTATCTAAATATAGTAACTTATCTAGAGTTATCTACATGACTCTATGACCGAACGGTTTAAAATCCCCTTCTCGGAGACTTTGGATGTTTACAAGTACAAAGAACGACACAGGAGCTGGCGTGACTAGCTTGGCCGGAACATGGAAGATCGATCCTGCGCATTCGGGAGTCGAGTTCGTCGTCACCCACCTGATGATATCGAAGGTTCGGGGGCGGTTTTCGGATATTTCCGGCTCCGTCGTGACCGATGGCCATCCGGCGGGATCGCGGATCGAGGCGGAGATCGGCACGGCGAGCATTACGACCAATGATGCGGGGCGAGACACGCATCTTCGGTCGGGGGACTTCTTCGATGTGGAGAAATTTCCGAAGATCCGGTTCGTAAGCACCGCCGTGAAGCCGGCCGGGGACAACGAGTTCGTGGTAGCCGGTGATCTGACGATCCGCGGCGTCACGCGCCCGGTGGAGATGAAGGTCACCGCCGAGGGGTTCACGAAGGATCCGTGGGGCAACGACAGGGCGGGATTCAGCGGCTCGCTCAAGATCGACAGGCGCGACTTCGGCCTCACGTGGAATCAGGCGCTGGAAGCCGGCGGCGTCATGGTGTCGAACGAGGTGAGGCTGACGGTTGACGTCGAGCTGACGCATGCGCCGCAGTAGACTCGCCATGTAGCACGGATTTTGCCCCCTTTCTGCTTCGCGAGGCCAATACGGCAGACAGCGAACCAGAGAGGTGGCAATCATGGTACGTGGGACCAGAAGCAGCGCATTTGCGGTCGCGCTCTGCGCGGTGACGATGCTCGGCGCATGCAAGAAGGGGAATGAGGCGGCCGATACGACCATGGCCGGTGCCGGCACAACCGACACGTCGATGGCTGCCGGCGCGGGATCGAGCACTTCGATGAACGCACCCGCCGCGACCATGACGGATGCGCAGATCTTCGCGATGCTGGCGGCAGCCAACCGGGGCGAGATCGACGCCGGCAAGATGGCATCGACCAAGGCGACGAGTGCATCGGTCAGGTCGTTCGCGCGCGATATGGTGACGGCGCATACCAAGATGCTGAACGATGGCAACGCACTGGCAAAGAAACTCAACATCACGCCTGACACGACAGCGGCCGATTCCATCAATGGAATGAATCAGTCGACCGCGGCGACGCTGACGGCAGCGGCGAAGGGTGCGGCGTTCGATTCGGCGTACGTGAACGCGCAGGTAGCAGGGCACGAGTACGTGCTGGACATGATCAAGCGCGCGGAAGGGCAGGCGCAGAACCCGGAGCTCAAGTCAGCTCTGACATCGGCGGAGCCCCAGGTTCAGCAGCACCTGGACCGAATAAAGGATATTCAGAGCAAGCTGAAATAGCACTTCGCGGACGCGACATCGATCGCGTATTTCTGGACGGAGTGGAGCGTCGCTCGAGAGCGATGCTCCACTATCTGGTCGCCGCGATGCGGGCGACACAGACGACGGAACTGCAGTATCTGATTCAGAGAACTGCGCCGGTGTTTCTGAACGACATGGACCGCGCACACACGCTCAGAGGAATATTCTGAGAAGTGGAGTGCGCGGTTTTTGTCCGGTGTCAGTGCCCTGTGCGCGATGGTCGATGCGTTCATGCGTGGTGGCAGTACGATGCGCACGATTGGGGACCACTTAGGCATCCATCACTCGCGCGTGAGCCGGATCAGCAGCAACTCAGAGAGAGCGCGCGCGGGACGAGGCCTGACCGCGGATTTTCGGGTGCTGGATCTTCGGGTGGACAACCACCGCCTGAAACACCAGATTATCCCGGCCTCCTCGAAAACAATCATGCTCCTGCGTCGTTGTGGCAATGTTGCGCTGATTCTGTTGCTGGGCGTCGCGCTAAGCTGTTCAAGCGACACTGTCGCCGGTCCCGGACGACCCGCCGCGGGCACTGCGTTCACACGATCGCTGACGTCGGTCTCCGGTGCACGCATACCGGCTGTGTATTTCTCGAACCCGACCGCGGGCTATCGCTCGTGGGCAGATAGTGCTACCGCGACGTTGCAGGCGGACGGTGTGCTGGCATTCCATCTTTACGAATCAGGCACCAGCCCGCTCAGCGCGCCACACGAAAACCAACCGTCCACCGCGTATTTTGCGTCCGGGGTCCTGACCAGCGATTCGACGTTCGCCATCTACTATTTGGGTTCCTCGATCCCCGATCTCGGAACGATAAACGCCGATGGCAGTGTCACTGTCAACTTCAACGGCGTCGATGATAACGGCCAGCGAGTGTCATTCGGTCGCTGGGTTTTTGCGAGTGCGTATCGCGGACCGGCGCTCAACCCGGCGCCGCACATCAGCGGTGTCGATCCAGCAACCGTCACGGTCAGCGACAAGGCTGTCATGCTGACGATCAATGGATCCAGCTTTACGCCTGCCTCGACAGTCTCCGTCGGCGCTCAACAGCTGCAGTCGGTCCTGGTAGGCTCGACGCAATTGCAGGTGAATCTGCCACCGCAACTCGTGGCGACTCCGAGCACGTTCAACATCCTGGTTACGAATCCCGGGCCCGGCGGTGGCACGTATTACTACCCGGTCTCCGTCACGCGCGCCGCTCCGACAATTGCTTCGCTCTCTCCGAACACTGTTGCCGCCGGCGCCGAGATCTACACCATCACGATTACAGGATCCGGGTTTGACGCTGGCACGATGGTGTCGGTCAATGGCGTGCTGCGACACGCTTCGGGGGCGGTAACACCGACGACTCTGTCAGTGTGGATGGATCCATCGGAACTCGCCGCTGCTGGCGTCATCCAGATCGCGGTGGTGAATCCACCACCGGGTGGTGGGTCATCCAGTTCGCTGCCGTTCACGGTAACTGCAGCAGCGCGGCAACTCACATCGGAGATCATTGCTCCGGTATCGGCGACCGTCCTGGCCAGCGACCCTGTTCGGTCAGTGGTCTATGCAGGAGAGGACGGCTTCGATCCCGTTCACCCGAGATCCATAATCGCGCTCGACGGGGCAACTGGCAACGTGCTCTGGTCGATACCGACGCGCGGAACGCCAACGATGCTTGCAGTCTCGGGCGATGGTCAGTTCCTGTATTATGCCGCGTCCCTGGACTCTGCAATGCACCGCGTTGTACTCGCAACGGCGACGGTCGATCTCACGATACCGATGTACAACACTTCGCAGTGTTTTCCTCGGGTACCATTCGGCGTCGTGACTCCGGGAAGTCCTCACACTCTCGTCGTAGAGCAATACTGCTTTCCAGGCCTGGATTTCGGGTTTAGCGGAGTGATGGTATACGACGACTCGATTGCGAGGCCGAAGTTTGCATTCGATCCAAACAGTACGATGCTGGGTCCGCTCGCATTTGGAGCGTCTGCCACGGCACTGAATGCATTCTATGCGGGAGCAGTGTATGACATTTCGATCGATGCAGCTGGAGCGACGAGCAGCGCACCCCACTATATAAACGGCGGTCCACCCAATTCCGACATCGCGTACTTGAACGGAATAGTCTATTCGACCATAGGGCCACTCTATAATTCAGTCACGCACGGTCAGGTTGCGCGATCGACCTGGTTCCCATCCACCGTGTATTCCATCACCCCCGGCCGCGACGGAAAAACCCTGTACGCAATCACCGACAGATTGACGCTCGATGCGCTGGACGTGAGTCAGGGCACATTTGTCGGGAGCGTAGCTGTTCCCGGTCCGGATGCTCCAAGGCAGCAACTCGTTCGCTGGGGTACCGACGGTGTCGCGTTTATCGGTGGCGGAACTGGCCACGGTGGAAGTGTCTATCTGGTACGATCCGATCTCGTTCACTAGCGTTCACTATTGTCGTTTGCCTTTCCCCTCTGCCTCTATCGCCCCCGCTCCGCCGGCTCTCCTCGGATCAGCGCCCGCCGTAACAGTCCTGTCACTGAACGTGATCGCGGCTGCGTAGCCCATCCTGAGCTCGCCAGGTAGCGAGATGAAACGAAGCTGGTGGCCGAATTTCTCGAGGTCGCGCTCCACACTCGGCGCGAAGCCATCCTCGAGCTCGACGACGAAGTCGCTGCGATTCCCCACGCGGTCGCGTGAAAGAAGAAAACGAGGGAGCTCGATTGCGCGCTGAACGTCCAGCTTCTGATCCAGCACTCCCTCGACGATGCTGTATACCGCCGACGTGATCCACGAGTTGCCTGCGGCACCAACCGCGAGCACGGGCCGAAGCTTCGCGCCCGATCCATGGAAGACGATCGTAGGTGCAAGCGTGCTGCCGTTGCGAGCATACGGTGCGCGACCTCCGAACGCGGCGCTGTCGCTGCCGTACGACGTGACCTTGTCGTTGTAGAGGAAGCCGAGCCCAGGTGACACGTAGAAGCTCCCACCCCATGTGCCGAGTGTCTGAGTCACCGCTACCACGTTGCCGTCTGCATCGCCGACGGTGAATGCAGTGGTGCCGGTGCGGTGACAGTCGCTCTCGCCCTCTTCGGCGTCTGTGCCGCCGCATCCTGTCGCAAGCATCGTGTTTCCGCCGTCGGCTCCGCTCTGCTTGCGGCCAGTATCACTCGCTGCACCGCTCGCACTGTCCTTCGCGGCGCCACCGGTGTGCGCCATGGCGCACTTGGGTGTGTCGCCGCTCAACTCCTTGCTCGTGAGCGCGCGCCGCGCATCGAAGCAATTCCATCGTGCGCGCGCACTGTCCTTGCTCGTGAACGCGCTGATGTTGACCGGCCAGAGGCCGGGATCTGCGATGCGGTTGCGTGCCGATGGAACGAGCTTCCACGCTTCGATCATCGCGTGGATGGTGGCCGCATCTTCAGTATATGATGGGAGCCGCGGCAAACGCTCGAGCATGTTGAGCTGCGCAACGAGCGTCGCGCCGCCCGAAACTGGAGGGGCGCTCGAGTAAACAGTAAAGCCGCGGTAACTTCCGGCAACCGGCTCGCGCTCGGCGGCGTAGTAGCGCATGAGATCGCTCATGCGCATCGCGTTGCCGTGTCCGCGCAGATCGGCGACCATTCGGCGGCCAACGGCGCCCCGATACACCGCATCCGCGCCGCTGTCGGCGATCTGTTGAAGTGACCAGGCGAGATCAGGATTGCGAAGTGTATCGCCAGCTTGCAACGGCTTGCCGTCCGGGAAGAACAGCTTGCGACTTCCTTCGTATTTGAGGAAATGCTCCCGCTCCGTGGCGAGTGTGGTGGCAAGCCCATCGCTCACGACGTATCCGCTCCTCGCTGCGCGTATTGCGGGTGCGACGAGATCGGCCCACTTGACCTTGTGGCTCCCGTATTCCATCCATGCCTTGTGCATCCCTGCAATCGTGCCCGGTACGTTCGGCAGCACGGGGCCGTCGTCAGGGTAGCGTCCGTTGACGAGAATCGCGTGCTCGTTGGTGAGGACGTCCTGTGGAAGTCGCGTCATGAACTCGATGACGACGGGGTGCGGCATCGAGTCGAGCCGGATGAGCATCTCGCCGTAGCCGCCGATCCCGCTCGCGTCGGGCTCTACGACGCCGAGTGCGAATGACACAGCTACCGCGGCGTCGACGACGTTTCCACCCTTGCGAAGAATTTCGAGACCAGCTTCAGTGGCAACCGGATTCGCGCTCGAGACGGCGGCGTGTCCTGTAGCTGGTTCGCGCAGCGATGGACGACGCAACAGCATCTCGTGCACGATCTTCGCGAGATCATCATCGGACCTTGCCGCAAGTGCGCGCGGACGGAACGTGTCGCGGAGTGTCTCCCACTGCGTGCGACGCGACGCAGCATCCGGAGTCGAGTAATACAACTGCGCGGTGCGCTGCCACGCGGCGTCGAATCGCGCAGCGTTGCGATCGCGACGATCGACTGCGATCGCCAGCGTTGCGGAGTTTCCACTATCGGGTGCGGGCGGTGCGGACACATACCACAACTCGCCCGATCCCTTCTGCACTGCGCCCGCGGCGCGATCACCCAGACGGTCTGGATCACCGTTGTAGCCGGGTGGCGGCGGTGGAAGCTCCACGAGTGCGAGAGTGCTTCCGCTTGGCGACCACGATGGTGCAGCCCGGCGCGCGCTGACGAGATTCACGTAATCGTTATCCGGCGTGGTGATCCAGACACCAGCGGGACCGCTACGCGTGCCGAATGCGATCCGATGCCCGTCCGGAGACCATGTCGGATGCTCGACTTCGCGATTGGTTACTACGGTTGAAATGGAATCGCCATGCATCGAGGCGATGCGGAGCCTGCTCCCCGTTTCCGTGACTGCCACGAAGGCGATCTGTTTGCCATCGGGCGCGAACGCCGGCCAACCCTCGGCGCCGGTCTTCGACTTGGTGAGTCGTCGCTCATGTCCATCTGTCGAACGGATGTAGATGCGTGCTGTGGGGCCGCGGCCGCGTACAAAGGCCAGCGTGCCGTCGGGTGCGAATGTTGGGCTGCTCTCCCATGCGTTTGAATCGGTCACACGCTGGGGAGACCCCGCGGCCGTGCTCGTTCCTGCGGCGCCGAGCCGCACTTTATAGAGTCGGGAGTCGCCTTCGCGACTGGACGCGAACACGAGAGAGCTGCCGTCCGCGCTCCACGCCGGCTCGCGGTTCCATGCAGCTCCTGACGTGATCTGGATCCAGTGCGTGGCATCACTCGCAGAGCGCTGCACCCAGATGTCGCCGTCGATGGCGAGTGCCAGGCGGCCGCCCGGTCCGTAAGCCGCGTCCTGTACGCCGCCGGTCGGTGTTCCGGGACTGGCTGCTGTCTGGAGGACGAGCAACATGGCTGCGAGCTGAACCATCACTGGGTGATCTCCTTGAGTGATCGGGGGCGAGGCCCGACCCGTGACTACCGACCTCGAGCGTGGAAGAGGACGGGAAGCGGAATTGCTTTATTGATTACGGTATGTACGCGATGCAGTCGATCTCGACTCGCAGTCCGTCGCCCGGCAGAGCCGCCGCCTGCACCGTCGTGCGAGCAGGGCGGTGATCGCCGAACACGCGACCATAAACAGCGTTCATCCGGCCGAATTCATTCATGTCGATGAGAAACACTCCGCAGCGCAGCACATGCTGCAGGCTGGATCCGGCCGCCTCGAGTATGGTCTGCACGTTCCTGAGGCACTGCTCCGTCTGACTTTCGACATCTTCACCCGCCATGCGATTCGTGGCCGGATCGAGCGCGCCCTGTCCGGAAACGAACACCAGTCGCTCGAATCCCATCGCGGGAGAGTATGGGCCGAGCGGCCTGGCTGAGCCGCTGGGTGTGATGGGGAAGTGGTCGGTCACGATGTGTGGGGCTGTGAGTGAAATTGTACCTGAGCCTAGTGCGTTGGCGTGCGTGCCGGTAGTCGTGTTCCTGCTGCCATGGATCCGGAAGCGGGTGGCGGCGCGGAGCGTTGGAAAGTTCTTCTTGCGGTTGTGCGCGACGCCGGTATCTTGGTGCCCTTGGTCAGGCGTTCGCACCTGCGCAATCTGTCGCTCTCCACGCACAACGAGGCGTCGTTGAGTACTTCCGTTGGGCGTCCCGCGAACCTCCGCTCCTTTGCTCGGAGCCTGATGGCGGCATCGCTTGCGATGCCCATAGTACCAGTGGCTGCGCTGCATGCGCAACCCATGGTGGTGCAACAGGTCGGCTCCAAACCGGCTGCAGACACGCTCAGGAACCCGCCGGTTCTGCGCAACATCTCCTCCAAGCCGCACACGGTCGAGGTAAACATCGTCGCGGCGCCCGCCCGGATTTCTGTCCTGCCGGGCCGTCTCACCGATGTGTATGCGTATAATGGATCCATTCCGGGCCCAACGCTGGAGGCACGCGAAGGCGACCGAGTCATCATCCACTTTCGCAACGAGCTGCCGGAGGCGACAACCGTGCACTGGCACGGGGTGCATCTGCCTGCAAAGATGGATGGCAGCCCGTTCGACCCCGTGCCGCCGGGCGGACACTACGATTACATCTTCAACATCCCACGCGGAACCGCCGGAACGTACTGGTATCACCCCCATCCCGACGGACGAAGTGAGTACCAGGCCGCGATGGGATTGTTCGGCGCATTCATCGTTCGCGCAGCCAATGATCCAATAGCGACGCTTCCGGAAAAGTTGCTCATACTGTCGGATAACCGCTTCCGACCCGACGGATCGATCGAGTTCGCCGATTCGAATTCAACCCAGTCAAACATTGACATGGAGAACGGGCGCGAAGGCAACGTGCTCTTCGTCAACGGCCAGGTCATGCCTTCCATCGTGATCCGTAAGGGCGAGGTCCAGCGTTGGCGCGTGGTCAATGCGTCGGCGGCGCGCGTGTACCGGCTTGCCATCCCCGGTCAGGTGCTGCTGCACGTTGGGAGTGACGATGGTTTGTTCGAGCACGCGGTGCAAAGGAACGACATCGTGGTTGCCAACTCCGAGCGAGTGGAGCTGCTCGTTCGTGGAACAGGGAAACCCGGGAGCAACGCGGAGCTCATGGATCTGCCCTACGATCGCTACATGCCGCAGACTCGGCCGGCGGACTGGAATACGTCGCGTGTTCTGCTCGACTTGCACTACAGCGATCGGGTGATGCCGGCTCCTGTCACGCTGCCGACGACGTTTCGAGTCGTTCCAGCACTCGATACGGCCACTGCTACGGTTACGCGTACTGTCGTGCTGAGCCAGGGTATGATCAACGGACACACGATGGACATGTCACGCGTTGACATGCAGGCGTCCGTTGGCGCGACAGAGATATGGGACGTAGAGAACGTCGTTGGCATGGATCATCCATTTCACCTCCACGGATTTCAGTTTCAGGTGATCGACCGGAACGGTGTACCGGAGCCGTTCCGCAGCTGGAAGGACGTCGTCAACATCCCCAAACACGAAGCCGTGCGATTCATCGTCCGCTACGCCGACTTTCCTGGGAAGTGGATGTTTCACTGTCACATCCTCGCGCACGAGGATCATGGCATGATGGCGGTTCTGCAAGTGCGATAACCCCTGCAAGGAGGTCAAAGTGACGCGAACCTTCCTTACGCGACTGCTTGCTGTCAGCTCATTAATATCTGCCGTCGCAATAGTGGGATGGGTGCACCAGAGTCCGGACGAAGTCGGCCGCGTCGCCTTGAAGTCGAATCACCTGACGCCTTCTCCCGACGACGAGATTCTACTGGGACGATCCCTGGTATTGAATCACGATTGCGCAGGGTGTCACGGCGGTGTCAGCCCGGCATCGAAGGAGTGGCTCGCCGGCATGACGCGTCCCGACCAGGAGTTTCTGATCGGGCCCTGTGCGCTCAAGCTCGATGCAAAACCGTGCTGGCGCACGCGTCCGCGCAATCTCACACCGGACAATGCAACAGGCCTGGGGCGGTTTACCGAACGGCAGATATTCAACGCGCTGCGTTATGGCCTTCGTCCGGAAGACACGCCTGACGTCGACATCACGTCGGGTACTCCGGGCGTCGGCAACTTTCCTCAGCACCCGCACTATCTCGCTCCACCGATGCCGTGGCCGGGTTGGCGCTACATGTCCGACAGGGAGCTGCAGGCGATCGCCGCATATCTCAAGCGCGCCGTCAAACCTGTGAGCAACAAGGTTCCGGAGAGCGAAGGACCGCCCGACTTCTGGGCGAGCGTTTACACCGTCGATCTGATCGGTCCCTATCCGCCGCCGGCATTCCCCGCTGCCAACGAGCGGGTTCCTTGATGGAGAACGAAATACGGGACGGCAGCTGCGGATCGAGTCCGAGCTGCCGTCCGGTATTTCGTTATTGCGCTGGCTGGCTCGACGGCGGCACGAGCCCGAGCATGCGCATGTAGGTAACCATGTTTCCGTAATGCTCGTTGTCGTGCGTCGCGTTTACCAGGAGCACACCACCCTGCGTGAAATGCTGTCCGAACATTTCCACGGCTCCGCCCAGATTCGAGGGCGGCACTGCATACGCGCGTGCACAGTACGTATTTGACTCATCCAGTGCCTTCACGAGCTCGGCCTTGGACATGTTCCGCTTCTCGAAGTCATCTTCGGCTGGCACCTTTTCGCCAAGTGCAGCGGCGCAGAACATCATCTGAGAGCCGGCGACGTGCGCGACGAGCTGACCGAAGCTTCGAACGGTCGCGACCGGCTTGTACGCATAGGAGGATTCCGGCACCGCTGCCGCCGAACGAGCCAGGTACTTGCTGACGGTGACCCACTGGTCGCGCACTTCGGAATCGGGGGAGCGTGGCGACGAGCCAGGGGCCTGAGCGAACAAGGGCGGCGCAACAAGGAACGCCAACACAATCGCTGGGCGGATGAACATGGCGAAGCTCCTGAGCGAGAGGGGGCCGACGATACTCGAATGTCGCGCCGGTCGGGATTGCGCGCAAGGAGCAAGATGGCGTGCCCCCGCTGCTGGAATCCCTCGCCGAATAACCTTGTGCGACGGGAACAACCTGATCCCGTCGCACAACCTGCGGACCTCCCTACGGCTTCTTCGTCTCGCTCTTCGCCTCTTTTCGTTCGTCCTTCGGCGTCTCGTGTCCGACTTCCACTATCGCGCCGGTCTTTGCGTTGACGTTCACTTCGTCGATACCGCTCTTGCCGGACGTCTTCATGTCGAACGAGTAGATCAGACGTCCCTTTTCCTGTTCCAGCTCCTGCGACTGAATCGACGCTTTCGGCAGACGCTTCATCGCGATGGCGCGCGCAGAGTCGAGTGATATCTTCGCCTGCTTTGCGAGCGCAGGCGGGACGTCCGTCTTAGGCGTCGTTCCCTGTGCGAACAGGGGCGCGGCGATCAGAGTAGCGGCTGCTGCCGCGATCGATGCGATCTTCATGATGCTATCTCCTGTGATGGTTGAGCGCGGCGTGCACTTCGCGCCGATCATCTAACCATACGGCGTCAACCTGTCCCGCCGGTTACAACAGGAGCCCGATCGCCAAACGCTCGATCGGGCTCCGGTTGCACTCTCGTTGTGTAGATACTACCGACTCATCTCGATCAACACGAACGATCCCGGCAATACGGGCGGACGCCTGCGCGGTGCACCAGCTACCTGCGCGGGTGAAGGACCGAACTCCGCGGTAACTGTGTACAGTTTGTGAGTCTTTGGATCGAACGTCATGGTGCGCGCCGCTGGCATCGTCGTGATAGTCTGCAATACGGCAAACGTGCCAGGCTTCGTCTCATGCGCGACAGTGATCGTGCCGTCTCCGTTGGAGCTGAACGCGAGGCCGGTACCAGGATCGAACTTGTTTGCATCCACACCAGATCCGATCGGCACCGTACCAACCACCGCACCGCGCTTGATGTCGGACATCGCCATCACCTTGCTGTGACATCCACTGAACAGCAGCATGTGCGCGCGATCGATCGCCAATCCACTCGGCGACTGGCACGGTGCCAGCGGCCAGCGACGGACAACCTTCATGGTGCGCGTGTCGATCTCGACGATCTGACTCTTGTCCTCGATGTTGGCGTACACCTTACCGTTGCCGCCACTGACACCGAATTCCGGCTTGCCGTCCAGCGGAATGTTGGTGATGAGCTTGCCAGTTACCGGGTCGATCACCGATGACGAGCCAGCGTCACCATTCATCGTGAAGATCCTGTTCGACGCATCATCGTAGAGAATTGCATCATCGTCCACTGCAGCAACCGTCTTGCCGAGTACGCGGAGCGTCTTGAGATCGAACATGTACACGGTGCTGTCTTCGCCTGATGTCACGAACCCATGTCCTGCATGGTATGCGAAGGCGACACCGTGCGCACGGTTGAGTCCCTTGATCTCACCAAGGAGCTTTCCGTTGGACGGATCCACCACCATTACGCGATTTTCGCGTGCAATGAAGATGCGGTTCCCGACAGTATCGAACGCAAGGTAGTCCCAGCTTCCGTCGCCGCCGAGCTTGTAGCGGTTGGTGATGTGGTACTGGCCGTTCTGTGCGGCAAGCGCGAGTGGAACCGCAAGCGTCGCGATCAGGGCGAGCTTACCGATGGTACGTAATGTCATTTACGGTTCTCGAATAGACGCGGGACGATGGCTGCCACGGCATCACTACCTGCAGCTACGGTTTGATCGGGAACGGTGCGTCGCGGAAGACTTCCGCTTCTGTCTTGTATCCGCCGCGTGGTGCCTGTTGCACCGGCGTTGGACGACGTGTCGCCTCACCGGTTGCGGGCGTTGGTGTCACGGCAGTCGGTGCGGCAGCTACTGCTTGCGGTGGCGTCACAGGCTGCGGCGCAGCTGCGACCGGCTGGACAACTGCAGGCGGCGGCGCTCTGTGCTCGGCGACCTGTTTCTGCGCTGGAGCGGGCGCGCGTTGCGCGTCCGGGGCTCGCTCGACCGCAGAAACTACATCGCGACTACCGGATGCGGGAGCGAGCGTGAGCGAAGACGATGTCGACGACGCCGCGTCGAGATCTCTGCTCAGATCCGAAGACGGCTTGGCCGGCGCGTTGCACGCCGCCACGCCAGTGACAGCGACCAACGTCATTCCAGATAGCCATACCAAGCGTCGTGTCTTCACCGCATCCTCCACAGGATCATCAGTTGAACCTACGATCTATAGTACTCCCTACCCGCCTGTCCGAGCCATCGAATACCGCGAAAGCCCGAATCGAACGACCGTTCGAAGAATTTACCCGTCAGACTTGAGCGAATCACTTGTATGTGCCCGTTTCCTGCAAGGGTAGGGTGATTTGTCAGTGTATCGGGGGCATCGAAGGGTGGATACGTTTCTTGGGAGAGCACTTACTGACGCCGCGACGGGCCTGCCGAACATCCCCTATTTTCGGATAATTCAGAACTGGGAGGAGCGGAGGGCCAGGCGCAGGAACACCATGGTCAGAGTAATACGCGTCGCCGCCGAGGGCGGCGCCGAGAGCCTGCGGCGCGCCCTGCTGTGGCGACTCTGCCAGGAGCTCCGGACTTCGGACCTGATCGCGTCGGAGGGGAAAGACACATTCCACATCCTGCTGACCACGCCGGATGCCGAGAATGCCGCCGCGATCGCAGAGCGAGTTCAGCGCCTCGGCGCCACGCTCGGGGAGTCCGCCAACCTCGAAGGCTCGCCGCTCGTGCTACGGACGGCAATAGAGCCGCCGACGGAACATGTCGCCGAGAAGGGACCCTGCGACCCATGTGAGGACCACGAACTCATCAGACAGCCACCGCCCGCGGCGCGTGGTGACGGGCCGGCATCTGACGATCCGGCCTGATCGCACCAGGCGGAAAGCGCTGGCGCTGGCCCGGCCCCGGGCCGCAGGGCATTTTCAATGCTCACCAATAACCCGGAAGTTTCGTTTGACTGACGAACTCGGATCGCGCGCATGCAGGGCTGTCAGGCGTGCGCGTCCCATGCACGCAATCGCTGGAAATTGCTTCGGTGCGCTGATCGCGCTGGTTCTGTGCATCGGGACGAATGCGCTCGCACAATCCACAAAATCTGCACCGCGTAAATCCTCGAGTAAATCTGCGCCCGACAAGTCTGCGTCGATAAAGAGCGCCGAGTCTTTTGTGTTGAAGAGCGGCAATGACACAATCGCCGTCGAGACCGTGCAACAGAACGGCAACGACATCAGCGCGGCGATGGATGCGCGCGGCAGCAGTCGTTACACGCTGGATGTGAAAGTCGATTCGCAGAGTCTCGTGTCACGTCTCGAGATCAAGGCGTACAGTCAAGCGGGCACGACACCGACGGCACACGCAATCGTCGCGATCGTCGATGATAGTGTATTCGCACAGGTCGGTACGGGAATACAGCGCGCCGCCACGAAAGTCGGGGCAATTCCGTGGGTCAATCCGTCGTTTGCATTGCTGCAGGTACTCGTGCAGCGCGCACGTCGACTCGGAGCGGGACCGGTCACGATCCCTCTCTTTCTCATCGAGGGCGGCAGCACCGTCTCGGCGACTGTCACGCGGCTCGGCGCGGATTCCACGATCGTCGACGTGGGTGGCGCAGAGCTGCGGTTGCACACGTCACCGAATGGAGAGGTTCTGGGCGGCGCAGTTCCCGCCCAGCATTCGGAGATCGTACGTCACACGATTCCGTATTCCGCGACCGGTGTCGCGCTCGCCAAGCCCGATTATTCCGCACCGGCGAATGCGCCGTACACGAGTGAAGAAGTGAGGGTGACTACTCCCGGGTCGTTCGTACTGGCTGGAACACTCACGATGCCCAAACGCCGGAACGCACGCGTTCCCGCGGTGGTCATGATAACGGGTTCTGGACTGGAGGATCGCGACGAAACCATCCCCGGTGTGGTTGGTTATCGTCCGTTCCGCCAGATAGCCGATACACTCAGCGCGCGCGGTATCGCGGTCCTGCGCATGGACGACAGGAGCTTCGGCGCATCGGGCGGCGATGCTGCTTCGGCCACGACGGCCGATTTTGCGAATGACATCCGCGCTGCGCTTGCATATCTCAAGTCGCGCCCCGACGTAGATGACGGGCACCTCCTTTTGATCGGACACAGCGAAGGTGGCGAGATCGCGCCGATGATTGCAGCAACCGATCCATCGCTCGCGGGAATCGTGACGCTCGCTGGACCGGCGTCGACCGGCCGCGAGATCAGTCACGCACAGCTCGAATACGCTGTCACGCGTGACACTGCGCTCAGCGCCGTGCGGCGCGATTCCATACTCAAGGGACAGGACGCGATCCTGGATTCGGCGGCGGCGCATCAACCGTGGGTGAAGTACTATCTGTCGTACGATCCGATCGCCACGGCCAGGAACGTACGCGTTCCCGCTCTGGTGCTTCAGGGTGGCAACGATCGGCAGATCAGCCCGGATCAGGCGGAGAAGCTCGCGGCAGCGCTACGGGCTGGTGGCGACAAGGATGTTACGGTGCACGTCTTTCCGGAGCTCGACCATCTATTCCTGGTGGATCCGACCGGTGATCCGAGCGGTTATGCGAGGTTACCGTCGAAACTCATCGGTGCTGACGTCCTGGGGACGATCGCCGATTGGGTGAGCGAGCACTCGAACTAGAGCGATCAACGTGGAGTGCAGGGCGAGTCGTGGTGACGCACAATGTCGGATGGGGTTGATCCGCGGCGAGTGTAGCGGATGCGAGACCAACCCCACCCTCCATCCCAGCTTCAACTACGGACCGTAGCCTGGAGGTGGCGCCGGATTGTTCGTCGTCGACGATGCGGCGACGATGATGGTGCCAGTCATCTGCGGATGGATCGTGCAGTGGAACGTGTAAGTCCCAGCTGTGCTGAATGTGCGCGAGATCGACGTGTTTGCATTGACGCCGGTTATGTCGCCGGGCGGATTGGTTCCGGTATCGAACTTCACCGCATGCCCCACCGTTCCGAAGGCGAAGGTCACCGTACCGCCGGGCGCGATGGTGACGGCGTTGGGCGAGAAAGCCAGTTGTGCTGTAGCGGCTACCGTCGCGGTTTGGGGGGACGGCCCCGGCGGTCCCATGGTTCCGCTTCCGCTCGCGCCTGACGATCCGCATCCGACGAGTCCTGCGGCGAGTACTGCGGTAGCCAGTGTCAGGTTTCCAAGGTGCATTTCGGGTACCTCTGTTGTAGAGATGAAGTCTTACCTGTGGATATCTGATTTGCGTACATGTACGTAACAACCACATTGCGAGAGAGCGCATTCGCAGCACGGTGAATCGCATGTGATTGTCGGTCAACGATTCGCACTGCGCGATGTAGTTGTCTGCGTGGATTTCGTTGGCATTCGCGATGAGTATTGCGATGCGAGTTGACTGATGTCACGAGCATTTGCACCGGCACATGCATGCGACAATCACGGCTTGCCGTTGACGGACGCAAACACGCCGTCCAAGCGCAGGGATATACCGTTCACCGTATTGCGATTCATGATGCTATTATTACAGGATGTCACGGGGCGTCCAAGCGATGGGTAGAACCGTTACGCCGGCCTCCGGCGCCGCATCTGATACCGGGATGAGCGGCCTCCGGTGGAGGACGCTCATCGCGATCTGGTCGCTTCCCGCCTTCGTCGCGTCGTACTCTTCATATGTAGCCGCCGGCGCCCAGGGGCACCCGATTGCGTTCTGGCGAGCGCTCGCGATGCAGTGTCCGGGATGGTATGTGTGGGTGCCGCTCACGCCAGTCGTGTTTGCGCTTGCGAGAAGATTCCCCGTCGAGCGGCGTCCGAATCTTCGCACCGTCGGCGTGCACGTGGCGTTTCTGATTCTCGCGCTCGTCCTGTACACCACGGTCTACGTCTGGGCCAACATCGAGTTCAGGCCGTCACCGCTCGCGCTCACGCCTGCGTTGGTCAAGTCGGTGCTCGTCGGCTCGATCGTCATGACGCTGGTGCTGTACGCCGCAACGCACACAACGTGTCTCGCTTTGGAATATGCAACGCGCGATCGCGAGCGCGAGCGGCGCACACTGGAGTTGGAAGCGCAGCTTGCCCGCGCGGAACTGCATACGCTCCGCGCACAGTTGCATCCGCACGTTCTGTTCAACGCGCTTCACACTATCGCCTTGCTGGCGCGCCGCGATTCCAATGAAGCGATCCGCGTTACCGTGCTGCTCGGCAACGTTCTCCGAAGCGTGCTCGACAGCGGTGGCACCGACGAGCGTCCGCTGCGCGAAGAGATATCGCTGATACAGCAGTATCTGGCGATCGAGCTCGTGCGCTTCGCCGACCGGCTTCAGGTGGTGTGGGAAATCGAGGACGAAACGCAGGACGCGATGGTTCCAACGTTGCTGTTGCAGCCCCTGGTGGAAAACGCGCTCCGCCACGGAATCGCGCGCAGCGTGAATGGTGGCACCGTAGTCGTTTCAGCACAACGGTCGGAGCAGAGCGTGTGCATCACGGTCTGGAACAACGGACCGTCGTTGCCCGGTGGCAGAATCGGGCGCCGCGGTGTGGGGCTGCAGAACACGGAAGAGCGGCTGCACAGGCTCTATGGTGACGCCGGACGCCTTACCATCGTCAATGATCCGCGCGGCGGGGTGAGTGTCCGCGTCTGCGCGCCGTGGCGTACCGCCGATGTCGCGGCACCCGGTGACAAGGCGGAGCTAGTGGTCGGTCCCTACACCACGTACAGCGTGACTCGCGAGGCGAACTCGGATCTCGTCGTAGCGTCGACGCCCGACAGGTAGCCGCGTCCCGTCACGCAGTACCATCGCGGCTGATCCGTCACGTTCGCGCCTCAGCTCGGCAATCTGATCGACGTTCACCAGAATCGATCGATGCGCGCGCGCGAAGTTGTTCGGATCGAGATCCTGTTCGATCGCGCCGAGTGTGCCGCGCAGTAGATGCGCCTTTCCCTGCGAATGGACGACGATGTAATCGTTGTCGGCCCCGATCCATTCGACGGTATTCACCGGCACGATGATTGTACGCACGCCATGCGGAATCAGAATGCGCTGTACGTACGCCTTGGGTGTGGCTGCAGCCGCAGACGGCGCGAAATCATTCCGCGCCAGCGACAACACTGCCTGGCTCAGCCGCTCCGCCCGTATGCGCGCATGCAACCGTCGCACCCGATCCATGCAGCGAGCGATTCTCGCATCGGTGAACGGCTTGACGAGGTAATCCGACGCGGCGAGGTTGAACGCTTCGATCGCATAGCTGGAATACGCCGTGACGAAGACGAAGATCGGCAGCTCTTCCGGCGGCGCTTCTTCCTGCAAGGTGCGTACGACGTCGATTCCGTTGACGTCGGGCATCTCGACATCCAGAAAAACGACATCCGGCCGGTTAGCGCGGATCATCTTGATCGCCTCTCTGCCGTTCCTGGCGCCCGGAAGTACTTCGATCCCATCCAGTGCGGCGAGGATATGGCCAAGTCCGTCGCGCGCGATGGCCTCGTCATCCGCTACCAGAGCGGTAAGTGTCGCCGTGGGCGTCGTGGCCGAATTCGACTCGTCGGACGTCATACCATGGAGAATACCATCCGACGGCGTAAAGGGCGAACCAGCACGCCTAATGGTCGGTGGCACGGGCTGAACGGTCGGCCTCGCGGGTCTAGCTGATACGCTGCCCGGCGAAGCGATATCCACGTTTCCGGACTGTCATCAGATAGCGCGGCTCGGACGGCACCGGCTCCAGCTTGCGCCTGAGCTCAGCGATGTGAATGTCGACTGTGCGTGTGACCACTTCCGAGTGGTAGCCCCAGACCACCTTGAGCAACGTCGCGCGCGAGGCGATGGCGCCGCGCATTCGTATCAGCGCGACCAGCAGGTCGAATTCCTTGGTCGTGAGCGCAACAGGTACTCCGTTCTTCCTGACGGCGCAGGCAGGAATATCGATCTCGACGTCGCCGAAAGCGAGCACGGTCGCAGTATCATCATCGCTCGGCGCTGATTCCTGTACCAGAGTCTTGAGTCGCGCCAGAAATTCGGTGGGAGCGAACGGCTCGACCGTGCACCTGCCGCCCATCGACGCTCCCAGGGCGGAAGACCCGGTCCCCGACGCCCATGGAGCGAGTATCAGAATCGGTGTGTCTCGGCTCGCCGAGCGCGGCGTGCTGATCATCGAAAGTGGCGGTGCATTGGGAGTGCAGGATGCAACGACGATAGCACCGGGGCGATTCACCAGCGTGCTGCTCGCGATTCTGAGATCGTCGGCTCTCTGAACGTCGTAACCAGCGGCGGCCATGAGTCTGTCGATGCCGAGCGCCGCGCCATATTCCGCGCCGATTATGGTGATGCACTGTGCTGGGTTGGCCATGCGTCAGCTCCGTTCAGTGGTGAACAACTACACGCAATGCTAACGTAACCCGTACAATGCTGTCCTGTCGCCGACATTGCGGTGAGGTGCACCGGCCGCGCGGCGAACGGTCCCATTCGCCGCATTCATGCACCCGCCGCAGCTATTGCCGCACCATGGTCTCCTGCGCGGCAGTAGCCTGCCAGCGCCCGTCCAGATACCGGAGCACATCGGTGAAGCGAAGCGTGGATACCGGCTTGTTGTCCGCACCGGCGATCGTATTCAATCCCCGCACCAGTACAGTGTTGTCGAAGCGATCGATACGCCACTCGCTGAAATGCTGAGTCAGTCCCGGCGGGGTTACCGGGGCGCTCGCGAGCACGTCACGTCTGGTTCGCAACATGCCCTGCCAGTTGGTATCGACAAAATTGTTGGCCAGCATGCATCGTAACGTGGTGGTGTCATGCGCAACCGCCGCCGTCGCCCATGTCGTTTCGAACGACACGACGGCGGAGTCCGTCATGATCCTGTGCATTGTTGGCGCGCAGGAGGATCGTTGCGCACCAGCAGGCGCAACAGCGGCGATTATCCAGAGGCTGGTCGCTGCAATTGATGCGAATCTCATTCAACCGCTCGTTCGTTCAGATCCACAGCCATTCACGGGTAGAATGGCCGCCCGTCCCGGATACGACCCGCTTGTCCCACGGGTATGGACAATCGACGTCATGATCGATTAGTCATAGGGTGAACTTACGCATTTTTTCTCCCACTATAGCTTGGTGGCATGAGAGTGTTCTGGCGGCGCGCAGAGATCGTCGTGGTCGTGGCCACCGCGGTCGGCCTCCTGATGTTCGGATATCACTACCTCGACTTCGTGACGCGGGGAGTGTCCGTGCCGATCTACGATCCTCTCATAAGCGAGATGACCGGCGCATGGGGCGCGATTATCCTGCTGATGGGCCCCGTGCTTCCCATTGTACGCAGGATTCAGAAGCGTGGTGGCGCCCTGGCAGTACCGTTTCACCTTGCCGTGCTCGTTGGCTTCTCTGTCCTGCACACGTCATGGAACGCCGTCACGCGGCAGCTCCTGTACACGATCTTCGGGCTCGGTCACTACGATTACGGAATCATGCCGACGCGCTATTTCATGGAATTTCCCATGGATGTGATCGCGTACGCATTGTTCGTATCCCTCGTGACGCTGGTAGATCACTATGGCGCGTCTCGCGATCGCGAGGTGCAGGTTGCGCGACTGGAAGGAGAGCTCAACAGGCTGCGGCTCGCGACGCTCGAGTCTCAGCTGCAACCGCATTTTCTTTTCAATGCACTGAACACCGTGTCGTCCGTGATGTACGAGGATCTCGCTGCCGCGGATAGCATACTCGCGTCTCTCGCCGATCTGCTGCGCCGCACACTGCGCTCGTCGCCGGGCCCGGAAGTATCGCTGCAGGATGAGCTCGAGACGTTGGACCTCTATCTCGCGATAATGCGCGCGAGGTTTGCGGACAGACTCACTGTCGATGTCGATATTTCCGATGACGTACGTCGCGCGGCCGTCCCACCGCTGTTGTTGCAACCGCTCGTTGAAAATGCGCTCAAGCACGGCGATCCAGGGCCTTCGATTCCGGCGCATGTCACGCTGCGAGCCCGACAATCAGGCGGCGATCTTCTGCTCGAAGTCCAGGACAACGGCCTTGGAATCACGGGATCTCCCGAAGCTGCAATCGGAAAGGGGATAGGACTCGGCAATACCAAGCGTCGCCTCGACCATCTCTATGGCGACCACCACCAGCTGGCGTTGCAGAACAGATCGTCTGGCGGTCTCAGTGTCACGGTCAGGATCCCGTTCCACCGTATCGCGCCGGAGGCGACTCATGAGTAACGCAGCCGGCCTCAAGGTGCTGATAGTGGATGACGAGCGCCCCGCTCGGCAGAAGCTGCGCAGATTGCTTGGCAGTGATACGGAGGTCGTTGCGATATATGAAGCGGCCGACGGCGTCGCGGCGATCGAGACGATCCGCAACGAAGCACCCGATGTAGTATTTCTGGACGTCCAGATGCCGGGCGTGGACGGGTTCGGTGTTGTTGATGCGCTGCCACCCGATGCGTTGCCCCACCTGGTATTCGTCACGGCTTTCGACACATACGCCGTGCGAGCGTTCGACATGCACGCCGTCGACTATCTGCTCAAGCCGTACGATGCCGAACGGTTCGAGCGTGCGTGGGCGCGTGCCAAGGAGACCGTCGCGGGCAGGCTAGTCGGCGAGGAGCGCGACCGTTTGCGCCGATTGGTCGAGGACGCCGAGGCTTCGCGCCCGCAGCGCGCAGAACGGATACTCGTCGAATCGGGCGAGCGCGTATTATTGATTTCCGTGGACAGGATCGACCGTATCGAGTCAGTGCGAAATTACGTGCGGCTGAAGGTTGGACCGGATGTCTACCGCGTTCGCGCCACCCTGACGCAATTCGAGCGGCGGCTCGATCCCGTGAAATTCGTGCGCATCAGCCGCTCGCAGATCGTGAATCTCGATCGCGTCGCCGAGCTCAGGCCCTGGTCGCACGGAGACTATGTAGTCGTGATGCGCGACGGCTCGCAGACGCGGTTGAGTCGCCGTTACCGGGACGGGCTGGATCGATTCGGACTTTCCTGACCCGGGCGCCGGGCGGGGCACTCCGCCGGCGTGGGGCGGCCAGCTTGTCGCTCAACCATCTGTATCAACCGCTCGCCGCGCGATGGCGGTCATCGGCGGACGTTACGTCAGATGCCGCGGTGCAGTGGCCATATTTATAGTTTGTGGGGTATCTTCGCACCGTGGCCCAATCATGATATCACAGCTCTCATATACTACTCCTGCACGCAGGATATCTCACCGCATCCTTCACGCCGCCCTGGCCGCGGCCTTGCTCGTCGGCGCCAGGCCCGTCGTGGCGCAGTCGGGTGAGGGAATCGCGATCGGGGCGATGGCGCCGGCAGTGACCGTCGCCGACGTGTCCGGCAAATCCGTTCGCGTGACGCCGACGATCGGACGCCCCATGCTGATCGAGTTCTGGGCGACGTGGTGTGAATTCTGCGAGCGTCTCGAGCCGACGATGAAGGCGACGTACAGCAAGTACGGCGACAAGGTTCAGTTTGCAGCGATCGCCGTGAACGTGAATCAGTCGCCCAGGCGCGTCGCGAAGCACGTGAAGGATCGGTCGCTCAAGTATCCCGTGTACTACGACGACAGTGGCAAGGCAACCGATGCATACGATGTCGCAGCCACTTCTTTCGTCGTGATCATCGACAAGAAGGGGAGGGTCGCGTACACGGGCGTTGGCGACAAGCAGGATCTGGACGCGGCCATTCGCGGCGTTCTGTAGTCAATTCGGTTGTCAGCACGGTAATCAGTTCTTCAATCCATCCCGTAGTTCGTCCGTAACTCTCCAGCAGCGAGTCGATGACAATGTTCAGGATCATGAAATTCCCGGCAATCGCGATGTTGATGGCAGCGCCATTCTGTTTGAAGGCCCAGGGATCGATGGGTGGAATGGCGATGCCTCCGGCGCAGGCTTCATCCGCACCCGAAGTGGGCACGATGGCGCCTGATTTCACGGCGCAGGGCGCGGACCAGTCCGGTACGCATGCTGTATCTCTCAGTTCCCTGCGCGGGCACGTTGTCGTGCTGGCGTTCTATCCGGCGGATCGGTCGAGCGGATGCACTCACGAGCTCAACAAGTTCCGCGATGAGTACTCCAAGATATTCGGATCCGATGTAACGGTGCTTCCCATCTCGCTCGACAGCCTCGAATCACACGTGAGCTGGGCACACGACTCGAAATTCCCATTCACGCTCGTCGCCGACAACGGCGGAAAGATCGCGAGCACGTATGGCTCGTTGATGGCGGGGCGTCCGTACGCCAGCCGGACCGTGTTCGTGATCGGCAAGGATGGCAAGATCGTGAGCCGCAACATGAAGTTCGGTGCACTGGATCAGCACGCCTACGACGATCTTACCGCGGCGATCGCGAAGGCGAAGACCGAGTAGCACGACAGTCGGGAAACTGTAGCTCGGAAGCGTGGATCTCTCCCAGATCGGAATCCGGCTGTCGCAGAGTCCTGCGACAGCCATTCCGATCCTGTTCTTCACCGGCGTCCTCACCAGCCTGACGCCGTGCATCTATCCAATGATTCCGATCACCGCGGCAATAGTCGGTGGTCAGTCGGTTGGCCGCAGCACTCGCCGCGGCGTCGCGTTGACCCTGATGTACGTCTTCGGGCTCTCGCTGGTTTACGCGCTGCTCGGGTTGCTCGCGGGGCTCACGCAAACGCTGTTCGGCACTGTGAGTGCGAGTCCGTGGGCAGCACTCGTCACCGGCAATCTGCTGCTTCTATTCGGTCTCTGGATGCTCGACGCGATTCCGATCCGAATCCCCTCCGCACTACTCGGCGGCGGACGCACCGAATCGGTCAGTTCGCTCGGCGGCGCATTCATAATGGGATGCGCATCGGGACTCGTCGCGGCACCGTGTTCCGCGCCAGTGCTCGCCGCGGTTCTCACATGGGTCGCGGTGACCAAGAGCGCGGTACTCGGCTTCATCTACCTGTTCGTCTTCTCCATCGGCATGTGCGCGTTGCTGGTGGTAGTCGGAATATTCGGCGCAACATTCGCGCGATTGCCGAAGTCAGGGATGTGGATGGTATGGGTCAAGCGCGCGCTCGCGCTCGTGATGCTCGGCGCTGCGGAGTACTACTTCGTCCACGCCGGCTTGACGATGTAGGCGTGTTCCACGCGCACTCTGGATCTCGCGTGTCGAGCGCCGCACGGGTGCGCTGCAGGACTCAACCGATTCCATCGGGCTGCAATACAACGCCGTTAGAACGCCGCAGGCAACAGGCGTCGCGGTGGATCGAACGCCTTGTGACCGCGCGTGTCGTACGGGACGTCCCGCGGCGCACCTCCATTCGGCCAGTCCAGCTCCTTCCCGTGTGAATCACGTCGCGGATGAGACACGACAAACGCCGCGACGTCGTATGCTTGCTGATCGCTCAATATGCCAGCCGAATCGAACGGCATGTTGTGTCTGATGAACGACGCCGCGCGCTCCATACGCGCCAGCGACGCCCCTATCGAATAGGAGCGGGGCCCCCAGAGAGGGGTTGCAGGTGGTATCCCCTGTCCATCGGCGCCATGGCAACGCGCGCACCGCGCGGTAAATATCGATGCGCCACGTGACGTCTCGCCGCTCATATCAGGCATCTTCGGCAACCCTTCGCCGCTCACGTGACTCCCCACCGCCACTCCGTGCGACACGAGCGCGAGATATGTAACTATGTCGTTCATCTCCCTGCTGTCTGACGGAATATTTCGCCCCGCCATGCTGCGCCGCATGCAGTTGTTGACACGATCCTGGATCGTGATCACGCGCCCGTCGCGCGTCGCATAGTTGGGATAGCGTGCGTACGCGCCCGTCAACGGAATCCCGTTTGGGCGTCGGCCGTTGTCGACGTGGCAACTGAAGCAGCGGAGTGAATTGCCGACGTAGCCGGGCAGGCTGTCGCGCGTTGCCGCAAGAATCGCGAAGCCGCGCCGCGCCGACGCCCCTTCCGGGCCGGATGGATATGTCGCGGAATCGTAAAGCGTCACAATCGTTCTGGACGCGATCGTAGTCGTACTGCTCGTGCGAAGACTGTCGCGCGCGTTTGCAGCATCATTCGCACGAGTGCCACACGCGAGCGACGCAAGCGCAACTACGCTGGCCGTAATGCGAAGCATGAATTCCCGTCCAACTCCTGACATCGGTCCTCCGTGGAGCGCTGCAACGTCCCAGGCAATGGGAAGGTAACGCTCCACGGAGGACCTGCGCGACCGCTGGTCGAGCCCGCCAGCCGCGATCGCCAGCCGCGGCCGCCAGCTACGCGGGCATCACTGTTGCGCCGGCAGCGCGAACGCCATCACGTAGTCGCCAACGCCGAATTCCTTGCCTCCGCCGGCCGTGATCACCATGTACTGCCTGCCATCCCGTCCGCTCACGTAGGTCATGGGCGTCATGCGAGCGCCTGCCGGAAGTCGAGCGCTCCAGAGTTCGTTTCCGTTCGCCGCATCGTAAGCGCGCACCATGCGGTCCAGTGTGCCGGCCTGGAATATGACTCCGCCCGCGGTCACGATGGGGCCGCCCAGCGCCAGACCACCCCATTTCTCGCGGCCCGGCCCGCCCGTTGGCCAGCCGCCGAGCGGCACTTCCCAGCGCCGCGCGCCGGTCGACATGTCGATTGCAATCAGCGTTCCGAATGGCGGCTTGACGCACGGTACGGAATCCGGACCGACCAGCAGGGAACGGCGTCGCATCACATACGGAGTTCCGTGCATGTGTGTGTATTCGTATCCCAACCGCGAATCGGAGCTGCTGATGCCGTCGCGCTTGTATTCAACCGAGTCGATGAGCTGCACCATCGCCGGAATGCGATTCGCCGGCACGATGATCGTGTTGGTGCGAGCGTCGAAAGCCACTCCGCCCCATGCCGCGCCGCCGACGTTGGATGGACGTTGAATCGTGCCGCGCAGGCTTGGCGGCGTGTACATCCCATCGTTGCGAAGAGACCGCGTCATGGCGCGACAGGCGGCAAGCGTCTCCGGTGTATCGCCCCATATCTCTGTCGAGTCGATTCCCTGGGGCGTGAGCGGAGCAATGACAGTGTTGAAAGGCTGCGTTGGCCAGCTCTGCTCGCCAGGAACGTCGCTGCGTGGCACCGGGCGCTCCTCGACCGGAAAAACTGGTTTTCCAGTAGCTCGATCGAGCACGAACAACTGACCCGTCTTGGTTGCCTCGACCACGACATCCTGCTTGCGCCCGTCCTTCGTGATGGTGACGAGCGCGGGCGGTGCTGCATTGTCGTAATCCCACAGATCGTGGTGCACCGTCTGGAATTCCCACACCACCTTGCCGGTCGATCCACGCAGTGCAACTATGGAATTTGCGTAACGGTTGTCACCCAGCCGCTCGCCGCCATAGTAATCGGGACTGGGACTCGTGGTGGGCAGAAAGACGAGATCCCGCGCCGAGTCGACCGCCATCACCGACCAGACGTTCGCTGCACCCGTGTTGTGGCCGTTCGGGCCGCCCCAGCTCTTGTAGTGCGGATCGGATGGATCCTGGGTGACAGGATCGAATCCCCACCGGCGCGCTCCGGTCCGTGCGTCGAACGCGCGCACTTCCCCGCTTGGCTTGTCGACACGTCCGTTGTCGCCAATGCTCGAGCCGATTACAACGAGACCATCGATGATGACTGGCGGAGACGTCTCCACATATTCTCCCCAGTTCGTAAGCGGTGGATTGCGCAGCCCTTGCTTGAGATCGATCGTGCCGTGATCGCCGAAATCATCGCACACCTTTCCGGTGTGGCCATCGATCGCGATCAGACGTGCATCGACCGTCGCCAGGAAGATGCGCATCGCGCATGGAGCATCATGGTTGGCTGCCGCATCGATCCATGCCGTGACGCCGCGGCTTGCGAAATCACCGGGATCGACCGCGCGATCGACGTGCGCATCGAACACCCATAACTCCGAGCCGCTCGTCGGATCGAGCGCGATTACTCTGCCGAGCGGAGTGTTCAGATACATGACTCCGTCGATCACGATCGGAGTCGTCTCGAACTCCGCGCGATTTTTCGCAGCGAGCTCGGGACGTGTTTCGCCCGTGCGGTAGGTCCACGCAAGCGTGAGTGAATGCGCGTTCGCGGGAGTGATCTGCGACGCTGGCGAGAATCGTGTACCGGCGGCATCGTAGCCATAGGATGGCCAACCGATCGCGTGGAAGGCGGCGGAGCCCGCGACGCGTACGCCGCCGTCCGTCGTGGCCAGCTCCGCGGCTGTGTGCGGTGTTGTGGCGCACGCAGAGAGAGCGAGTGCGCCGGCAGCCGTCATCAGTGCAATCAACCGGTCGAGCACCCACGTCCTAGGATGAGATACAATCTGCATCATGAGTCGTGTTGGATTGAAGTTTTCCGGGACACGCCGCTACGCACCGAGCGCCCGTTACTGGTGAAACTCGCAGGGATGCCGACCCGCCAGCAACGGATTTGGGACAGACGGGACTGGCACGGGAGGAAGGGGACTGAGGTCGGCAATTTTCGGGAGTCGCCAGCGAATTAGACTTTATCGCCAGACTAGCAGGTCAGGCCCCGTGTTGAGCCACGCGCGATGATGCGATCATGTTGTTGCACTGCCAGTTGGACTCAGCGATCACCGTCAACGCGGAGGGGCTCAGACGCAACACAAGACGGATGAGGTAATCGCAACTTCCTTTGGCGTGCCTGCGGTATCCAATTACTCATCTACTATGGTGCATTCAGCTCTTCACCGTTGTACTGGATCCGCCGTAGAGTCGCCTGGTTCCGCGGGATGGCCAGGACCGATCGCCCCTGCATCTCGATTCCTACTGAATGCAACGATAACTGCGGCAGAGGAACCACGGTACAATGTTACGCTAAAGCCGGCGTTTGATTTGGTACGGTGCTCTCGTGCATCCCCGACAATTACGATAACTGGCGAATGACTGACGACGATCCCGGAAATTGGTACTGAATCTCGCGGGTCGATTCGGGTTCCGTGCAAGGAATCAGCTTTCATCCATGCGTAGCGCGCCCTCCACGAAACGGCGCACGCCTCAGCAGGTGAGAAGTCCTTCTTTGAAGGCCAAACTCGAATTGGAGCCAGCTTTGACGCGCTTTCAGGACAGTGATACTCTTTCACCCACGCACGGACGAGCGGTGTATCTCCAAATCTGGACGTCGTATGTCGATCTGTCGCAACAACTCTTTGCGTAACATCTTGGCTGATCGCAAAACTTGAAACGGCGATCAGCGATAGTACCGCAGCAGAGTTCAGGATGTACGCAATTGTCATGTGGCCACCATTAGTAGGCTGACCATATCAGCCCCGCCTCGACACCCGGATTAACTCCATCGTACGGGCGATAGTAGAGTTCACGATGCTGCGTGACTACAACTCCAATTTCATGGAGATTATTCCAGATCGCCTCGTCGTGCGCATCATAACGATCTGAGCTATTCTCTAAACGTGTGGAAATGGACATAAGCGAAAGGCGGTGACACCTTCTCTGGTGAGACCAATCACCACCGGCCTTGTGCCGGTCAAAGAAAAGGAGCCACCGCCCAATGAGGAAGATCGTCACAGCAGCAGCGGAGTCAAGTAGCTCGTCAAGCCCAGCGGCAGGTCCGCCTGAGCTACGGTCGTGGGAGACGTTGGAAACATTCGCTAGAGGAGGGATTCAGCAGCTCCTTCAGCGCGTGCTCGAGGAAGAGGTTGATGAGCTACTGGGCCGGAAGAAATCAGAACGTCGGACGGAAGAAAGCGCACCAGGTTATCGGAATGGTGTTGGGCGGCCACGGAAGCTCACGTTGTCGAGCGGCACGATCACGGTACAGCGGCCACGCGTGAGCCACATGGAAGAGAAATTTGCGAGTCGCTTGCTTCCGTTGTTCAAGCGACGGACCGAGGAGGTCGGCGCGCTTTTGCCGGAGCTGTACTTGCACGGCTTGTCACTCGGCGATTTCGATCTCGCACTGCGCGGCCTCTTGGGCGACGCTGCACCGCTCTCGCCGAGTTCGATCCTACGATTGAAGGCGGAATGGCAGGAGCAGTACAACATATGGAAGCGGCGTGATCTCTCCGACCTTGAGATCGTGTATCTCTGGGCCGACGGGATCTACGTGAAGGCCGGCCTGGAGAAGGAAAAGGCCGCGCTCCTGGTGCTGATAGGTGCGACTTCTAACGGTGAGAAAGTGATCCTCGCCGTCGAGAGCGGGCAGCGTGAATCGAGTGAGAGCTGGAGTGCCGCCCTCCGCGACCTGAAAGCTCGCGGGCTGCGCGCGCCGAAGCTTACGATTGCAGATGGACATCTCGGTATCTGGGCCGGGCTCGGCAGCGTGTATCCAACATCGGCCGAGCAGAGATGCTGGAATCATAAGTTGCGCAACGTACTGGATGTGATCGCGCTCAAGCATCAGCCAGAGGTGAAGCTCAAGCTGCAAAAGATCGCTACGGCGGAAACGCAGAAGGAATGCGAGCGGCTGAAGCGAGAGTTTCGGAAGTCATACGAGCGCGCGCATCCGAAAGCAGTCGAACGCCTCGAGCGCGACTGGGACCGCATGGTGACGTACTACACATTTCCCCAGGAACACTGGGCGCACATCAGGACAACGAACGTGGTAGAATCACCATTTGCCGCGGTCCGACTTCGCACCGGCGCTGCGAAGAGATTCAAGAGGGTCGAGAATGCAACGGCCTTGATCTGGAAGATGCTGCTGGTCGTGCAGCAGAACTTTAGGAAACTGAACGCACCGCACCTGCTAGCCCACGTTTATGCCGGCACTGAATACCAAGACGGGATTCGTGTCGTCAAACCAGCCAGAGAAAAGCTCGCCGCCTGACGCGCGTTTCCACACAATTTGACAAGAGCTCCACACACAGCTTCAACTCAACAAACGCTTAGGGCGATACATGTTACCAATCGTGATGCGCGTGACCACGTAGGCACAGTTACGAGCCGGAGACAACATATCTCCGTTTGAGTTCTGCGCAAGAGCAAATATGAATCGTCGCAAATTTCAAGGAATCTCTGAGATCCCATCGAACACGCTGACTCATTGGGTAAGCAGACGGCTAGACGGTGCCTCATCCCCGTACTGCCCTGCCGACTCGACTCGGCTGATTTCCGCGAGGTTCGATCACATAACCCCGTCTGACCCGGGCGACGAAGACGCCACGCGATGTCGTACGAGGCCGCTCAGACAGTGTAGGATCGCCTAAGCTCGCGCCGTCCCCCATTCCTATCCGTACTTAACGCCAATTCATCCCACAATTCATCCCAGTCTTGACGACACTTAACCGTGGGTATAGACTAGAATTAACCAAGGTTAAAAGACCACATCGGGTCAATACGCACAAAAATGCTCTCCCCGTCCGTCGAAGACTATATAAAGGCTATCTACAAGGCCCGCAGCGATAAAGGCACCATCACAACGCAGGATCTGGCCGACCGGCTCGGCGTCAGCGCGCCCGCGGTCAGCAAGATGATGCGGCGCCTGACGGAGCTCCGGCTCATCTCGCATGCCCCGTATCAGGCGGTCGAGCTGACCGAAGCCGGCGAGAAGATGGCGCTCGAGATCATCCGGCATCACAGGCTGCTGGAGCTCTACCTAGTACGGGCGATGGGCTTCACGTGGGACAACGTGCACGAGGAAGCCGAACGGCTGGAGCACCACATCAGCGAGGAGTTCGAGGACAGGATCGACGAGCTGCTGGGTCATCCGGCTGCCTGTCCGCATGGCGATCCGATTCCGACGCGCGCCGGCGCCATCGCACGCAGCTCCAATCGCTCGCTTGCGGTGCAGCGTGAGCCCGAGCGTCTCGTGGTCCAGCGCGTAAGCGACGAGGACGCGGACCTGTTGCGTCACTTCAAGTCACTCGGCGTCGTTCCCGGCACGGCGTTCGAGTTCGTTCGACAGGAGCCATTCGAGGGGCCGCTCGTGCTCCGGATCGGCGGCAAGCTGGTGCGCATCACGCCGCAGGCCGCGCGCGAGGTATTCGTCGATCCCGTGTCGAGAGAGGATTCACACTCATGACCCTCACCTCGACGGAACCCGAGCTCGATCCCGAAGACACGGGCGTTAGAAAGCACGGTTGGAAGCGGCTCAGCATCATACCAAGCCTTCCCGAAGTCAACCGCTCGATCCACGTACCGGACAAGCGGTACATCTGGCGGCGTGCACTCGCATTTGCGGGCCCTGGCTACCTCATTGCCGTCGGATACATGGATCCCGGCAACTGGGCCACCGACATCGCGGCGGGAAGTCTATATAACTACTCGCTGCTTTCTGTCGTTCTCATCGCGAACTTCATCGCGATCTTTCTGCAGGCGCTCTCCGCCAAGCTCGGCATCGTGTCGGAGCGCGACCTGGCGCAGGCGTGCCGCGACGCATATCCACGCCCGGTATCGATCGGCTTGTGGCTTTCCGCCGAGATCGGGATCATAGCATGCGACATCGCCGAAGTGCTCGGGGCCGCGATCGCGCTGAACCTGTTGTTTCATCTGCCGCTCGTGTGGGGAGTGGCCCTGACCGCGCTCGACGTTCTGATAGTCCTCGCGCTGCAGAACAAGGGATTCAGACTGATCGAAGCCTTTGTCGTGACGCTGATCATAACGATGATGGTGATATTCGGGTTCGAGATCGCGTACTCGAAACCCGACTGGGCTGCGACCATGCGCGGATTCATACCTACGTCGCAGATCGTGACCGATCCAAAGATGCTGTACATCGCGCTCGGCATACTCGGCGCGACGGTCATGCCGCACAATCTGTATCTGCACTCGTCGATCGTGCAGACGCGCCGGCATGGACGGAGCGTTTCCGATCTGCGCGACGCGCTCAAGTATTCGTACACCGATTCAACAGTGGCGCTGATGCTCGCGCTCTTCGTGAACGCGGCGATCCTCGTCGTATCCGCGGCGACGTTCTACAGGACCGGTCACCACGAGGTTGGCGAGATCCAGGATGCGTACAAGCTGTTGTCGCCATTGCTCGGCGTCGCGGTCGCCACGCCATTGTTCGCGGTTGCTCTGCTCGCGTCCGGGCAGAATTCCACACTGACCGGAACGCTCGCGGGCCAGATCGTGCTCGAAGGCTTCACCGAGTTCCGCATTCCGGCGTGGCTGCGCCGGATGATCTCGCGAATGCTCGCGATCGTTCCGTCGATTTTCGTTGTCGCGTGGTATGGCGACCGTGGAATGGGGGCGCTGCTTCTGTTCAGCCAGGTGATACTCTCGGCGCAGCTCTCCTTTGCGGTGATTCCACTGGTCCAGTTCACGAGCGACCGTACCAAGATGGGCGAGTTCGTGAACGGTACCGTGACCAGATGGATCGGGTGGGGACTTTCGGCCCTGATTGCGGGTCTCAATGCGTATCTGATCGTCACGGCGCTCAAATAACGTGAACGGTCCGGCGTCTTGACATAGGGGTGGGGGGTATATAACGTTCACGCAGATACCCGTCCAGGGTATGTTCCGTCAAATCTGGAGTCCACCATGACAGCACCGGCCGCGAGCCGCGATGAATCCCTCGTTCTCGACATCACGGGAATGAGCTGTGACCACTGTGTAGCCCGAGTCAAGAAGGCCGTCGACAGTGTGACTGGCGTTCACGCGAGCGACGTCGGGATCGGAATAGCCACCGTCAACTTCGATCCATCAACCGTATCGGCAGATGACATAGCCGCCTCAGTCACACGTGCCGGTTATCCGGCGCGCGCCAGGGGTGCGGCGTAAAGGGTTCCGATCGTGACCAACGCAACAAGGGTCGCGCCGGCAGGGCGCAATCGCGCCACCGCCGACGGCGATCGCAGCGCGATCCGGATACCCGTGTCGGGTATGACCTGCGCCGCGTGCCAGGCGCACGTGCAGCGTGCGCTCGAGGGCGAGCCGGGTGTTCTCGACGCGTCCGTGAATCTCATGATGAACAGCGCCGATGTGAGATACGATCCGGCGGTCGTCACGCCCGACAGACTCGTTGCCGCGATTGTCGATTCGGGATATGGCGCGGAGTTGGCTTCACCGGACCAGACGGCGTTCGAGGAGCAGGAAGCGAGGGAGCGCGCGCAGGACGAGGAGTTTCGCGATCTGCGTCTCAAGGCGATAGTGAGCGGAGTCGTAGCCGTCATCGCGATGCTGCTCTCGATGCCGTTGATGCAGGCCAACGCGATGATCGTGCATGGTCCCGTCGCCGATCCGTTCATGCGCTGGGTGATGACGTCGCTCACTCCGGCGTTGCAGACAGTTGCGCCGTGGGCGTACGCGATCGATCCCGAGGTGCTCTCATACGCGCTGCTGATCGTCACGCTCGCGATCATGGCATGGGCGGGCCGTCGCTTCTATACGGGTGCATGGAGCGGATTGCGTCACCGCACGTCGGACATGAACACGCTGATCGCGGTTGGTACCGGCGCGGCGTTCATCTATTCGACGATCGCAACGGTAATGCCTGGATTCTTCATCAGTCACGGTGTTGCGCCAGACGTCTACTACGAAGCCGTCGTCTTCATCATTGCACTGATTCTCACCGGCAACGCATTCGAGGCGCGAGCGAAGCGGCAGACTGCGGGTGCTCTTCGCGCCCTCGTCGATCTCCAGCCAAAGAACGCCCGCGTTCTACGTGGCGATGCAGAGGTGGCCGTTCCAATCGATTCGATTCAGCACGGCGATACGATAGTGGTACGCCCGGGCGAGCGGGTCCCCGTGGATGGGCAGATTATCTCCGGCCACAGCGCGGTGGACGAATCGATGCTCACCGGCGAATCGCTGCCGATCGAGAAGACCACTGGCGATCGCGTGATCGGTGGTACCATCAATCGCACCGGCAGTTTCCGCTACGCCGCAACGTCGTTGGGCCAGAACAGTGTCCTCGCGCAGATAGTGCGGCTGATGCGCGATGCGCAGAGCTCGCGCGCCCCGATACAGCGCCTCGCAGATCGCGTGAGCGCCGTGTTCGTGCCGGTCGTGATAGCGCTTGCCGTCGTAACGTTCATCACGTGGTTCGCGGTCGTGAGTGTGCACGGCGGGTCCGCGCCTCTCGTGCGCGCGTTCGCTGCGTCCGTAGCGGTACTGATCATCGCATGCCCGTGCGCGATGGGACTTGCCGTCCCGACGGCTGTAATGGTCGCAAGTGGACGGGGGGCCGCGCTCGGCATTCTCATCAAGGGCGGCGAAGCGTTGCAACGTGCCGCGGATGTGACGACTGTCGTGCTGGACAAGACGGGAACGGTGACCGAAGGGCGTCCGTCCGTCACCGATGTCGTCCTGCGTCCGGCAACTGATGGCGGCGCTGCGATCGACGAAGCTGAATTTCTGGCGCTGGTGGCGTCGATCGAAGCACAGTCCGAGCATCCGCTCGCGGAGGCGATACTGCGGCATGCTGGTGAGAAGGCGATTCGCGGCACCACACCCGAGGCGTTCCAGTCCGTCACCGGACAGGGCGCACTGGGCGCCGTAGGCGGTACCGCCGTGATCGTCGGTAACGAAACATTGATGCGTGAGTACGCGATAGATGTTTCGTCGTTGCGCCCGGAAGCGCAGCGACTGTCGGGCGACGGAAAGACGTCGATCTATGTCGCCATCGATGGCAGATTGTCGGGTCTCGTTGCAGTTGCGGACCGCGTCCGCGATACTTCACGCGAGGCAATCGCATCGCTTCATGAGATGGGACTGGAGGTGGCGATGTTGACGGGCGACGATCAACGTACCGCCGACGCAGTCGCTCGCGCAGCGGGAATATCGCGCGTCGTTGCCGGTGTCCTGCCTGATGGAAAGGTAGCGGAAATTGTACGATTGCAGTCCGCAGGGAACATCGTAGCCATGGTCGGGGACGGCATCAATGACGCACCGGCGCTGAGCCAGGCCGACATCTCGTTCGGCATCGGCACCGGTACCGACATAGCAATGGAAGCAGCAGATGTCGTGCTGATGCGCGGCGATCTGCGAAGCGTCGTCGATGCCATCACGTTGTCGCGCCGTACGCTTGCGACGATGAAGCAGAACCTGTTCTGGGCATTCATCTACAACGTGGTCGGAATCCCCATAGCTGCCGGAGTGCTCTACCCGAGCTTCGGAATCCTGCTCAGTCCCATCCTCGCGAGCGCCGCAATGGCGTTCAGCTCGGTGAGCGTGGTGAGCAACAGTCTCCGGTTGCGCCATGTTCGGATCGCGTGACATGAACGGGCCAACAATTACATCAACAAGACTTGATTGATGCCAACATCCGCGAAAACACCCGCCAACACGACACGGAAGGCGCCGGCTTCACCGAGTTCCGGTCGAAAGGCAGTCGGCGTGGACTCCGACGCCAAGTCCAGAAACCTCCTCCGGCTGCGCAGGATCGAGGGTCAGGTGCGCGGGCTGCAGAAGATGGTCGAGGATGACCGCTACTGCGCCGACATCATGACGCAGATAGCGTCCACGCACGAGGCGTTGCGCGCGGTCGGTCGCGAGTTGATGCGTAACCATCTCAAGCACTGTGCGGCGTCGGCGATCCGTACGGGCGGTGAGGAAGCGTCCGAGATGTACGACGAGCTGGTGGACATGATGTACAAGCACAGCCGGTGACGACGCCAACCACGCGCCGAATTGGTGGGCATTTCCGACGACGCCATCCGCGCGCCGAATTGGTACGCGTTTCCGACGACGCCATCCACGCGCCGAATTGGTACGCATGCGTAGGGCGCGGATCCTTCCGCGCCTGACCCCGTTACACGCGATCGGAATCCGATAAACGCGGTATATATCCGCGCGTGACCCCGTTACACGCGATCGGAATCCGATAAACGCGGTATATATCCGCGCGTGGCCCCTGTCGGCGCGATCGGAATCGGATAACCGCGCCGCCGATTTCGGAATGCCGCGTATCGGATCATTATGATGGATGGAATTCGGATCGCGTGCCGTATCGTGATGCCGACAGCCGACAATTTCGGCGTTTCTGAATTACAACGATTACATCGGGCGCCGACCAGAACGATCACGACGATCGGCGTCGGTCGGATACCCCATTCCGGTTGCGCGTAACGGGGCCAGCCGTGGATATATACCGCGTTTATCCGATTCCGATTCCACGTAAATGGGCCAGGCGCGGAAGGATCCGCGCCCTACGCATGACCACCAATCCGGCGCGTGGGTAGGATCATCGGAAGCGCGTACCAATTCCGCGCGTTAGAATATCCCGATGACCCGACTCGATCTCATCGTCGCCGTGACTATCGTGTGCGCCACCGCACCGGGAATCGCTCGCGCTCAGGCACCAGCCACGCTCAACCTGATGCCTGTTCCGAGCAGTGTAGCGGTTCAAAACGGATCAATAAATATTGATTCGACATTCCGTGTCGCAGTCGTGCATGGCGACGATGCGCGACTGATGCACGCTGTAGAGCGAATGATACCGCGCCTGGAGTATAGAACAGGTATCGCGATGTCCCACGCAATCGCACACGATTCCACCGGCGCGACGCTCGTGATCGATTGCGACGGTCCCGGCGAACGAGTGCAGGGTATCGACGAAAATGAATCGTACACGCTCACAAGCGGCAACGGATCCCTGACCCTGCACGCAGCGACGACCGTCGGTGTGATCCGCGGACTCGAGACCGTCCTCCAGCTCGTCGACGGCGACGCGCAGCACTACTTCATCCCCAATGTCAGCATCACCGACACGCCGCGCTTCAAGTGGCGTGGACTGCTCGTCGACGTGAGCCGCCACTTCGAGCCGGTATCCGAGATCGAGCGAACGCTGGATGGCATGTCGGCCGTCAAGCTCAACGTTCTGCACTGGCACCTGTCCGACGATCAGGGCATTCGTGTCGAGAGCAAGCGTTATCCCAAACTGCAAGGCGTGGGCTCGGACAGTCTCTACTACACGCAGGCGCAGATCCGCGAAGTCGTGGCATATGCGCGCGATCGCGGCATTCGCGTGGTGCCCGAGTTCGACATGCCGGGACATTCGAGCGCCTGGTTCGTCGGATATCCGCAGTACGCCAGCGGACCGGGGCCGTACGCGATCGGTCGACGCTGGACAGGCTACGCTGGCGTGTTCGATCCGACGCGCGAGACGGTCTACAAATTCATCGACCGCTTCATTGGCGAGATGTCCACGTTGTTCCCCGATGCGTACTGGCACATCGGTGGCGACGAGGTAAATGCAACACAGTGGAAACAGAGTGCGCGCATTCAGAAGTTCATGGCAGCACGCCATCTCGCGGATCACGCTGCACTGCAGGCGTACTTCAACCAGCGCCTGTCGCGCATTCTCACAAAGCATCACAAGCACATGATCGGCTGGGACGAAATCCTGCACCCCGATCTGCCGCGCACCACGGTCGTTCAATCGTGGCGCGGCACGCAGTACCTCGGTCAGGCGGTCTCGCAGGGTTTCAGCGGAATTCTCTCGGCGCCCTACTACCTGGATGCGATGAAGTCGTCGGAGCAGATGTATCTCGCCGATCCACTCGCCGGCGACAGCACGCTTACTCCGGACCAGGTCGCGCGCGTGCTCGGTGGCGAGGCGTGCATGTGGTCCGAGCTCATCGCTCCCGAGAGCATCGACTCGCGCATCTGGCCGCGGTTGGCTGCGATCGCCGAGCGTTTCTGGTCGCCGAGGAGCGTGACCGACGTGGGAGACATGTATCGCAGACTCGCCATTCAGGACGTGCGCCTGGAGCAGCTTGGGCTGGGACAGGAGTCGCATACCGACCGATTCCTGCGACGCATCATGAATGGTCCTGATATCGCGCCGCTCGCGCATTTGCTCCGGTTCGCCGAACCGGTGACATTGGGCCAGCGCGTGCACGGCGGGCCGACCACGCAGATGACACCGCTGGTGCAGGTTGTGGATGCAGCGCAGCCCGATCCACCGAATAGATGGCGCATTCAGCAGTTGGTTGCCGACGTCATCGCTTCGCCCAGGACAAACGTTGCTGCGCACGATACACTTGCGAAGTGGTTCTCCGACTGGCGCGCGCTCGCACCGCGCGTGCATGATGCCGGGAATCGGTCGCCGCTCGCGCAGGGTGCGATTCCAGCAGCTGACGCGCTTGCACGTGTTGGCACGATCGGGCTCGCGGCGCTCGAGGCGCGCAAGAGTGGCATGCCGTTATCGCAGGCCTGGACTGACTCGGCGAAGGTGATTCTGACTGCGGCTGACAAGCCGCAGGGGTTGCTGCATCTGGTCGTGGTGCCGGCAGTGCGGCGGTTGTTGACGCAGTAGGTTGGAGGCAGTTGCCGCAGCCGGCCAACTACTGTCCGGAAATGGGACGCCCTATCCCGATTCCGGACATTTTCCCATTGAATCAAGCGTCATTATAATCGACTAACTCGTTGTCCCACAACGAGATATGCCTATCCGCGCCCGTGGCACGCTTGTTCCCTTAGGACGGGCACCACAACGGGGGCAAAATGGGCGTAGGTGACTCGCTGAAACGTGAAACCGGGCGTGCGATCCGCTCGCTCGCGCGTAGTCCCGGCTTCACGCTGATCGTGGTCATCACGCTCGCGCTCGGGATCGGAGCGACGACGGCGATCTTCACGATGCTGGACCGGGTGGTGTTGCACGCGCTGCCGTACGCGGATTCTGACCGGCTCGTTTGGTTGGACTCGCCGACGCCGGGGATCAAGCCCGACTCGAGATGGGGACTTTCTTCCGCCGGCTTCTTCTACTTCCAGAAGAATGCGCACACCCTCGAAAATGCCGCCGCACTCATGCCGGAGCGGATGACGATTACCGGCAACCGGGCCGCAGAGCGCGTTCCGGCTGCGCTGGTAAGCGGGAGCATCTTCGACGTCCTTCGTCTGCGTCCGATGCTGGGACGCGCGCTCAGTCACACGGACAATCTGCCGAATGCGCAACCCGTGGTTGTGATCAGCTACAACTACTGGAAGACGCGTCTCGATAGCGACCCGCACGTGGTTGGCCGATTGATCACCGTGAATACGATTCCGATGCAGGTGGTCGGAGTGATGGGCCCGGACGCGACCGTCCCCGACGTGACTTCTCCGAATATCGACCTGTGGCTACCGGCGGAGCTCGATCCCAATGCGACGCCGCAAAATCATCACTATCTCCCAGTAGTTGCACGCCTGGCGCCCGGTGCAACGGTGGCGTCAGCACAAGCAGAGCTCGCGCAGATCACGAAACGTTTTCCGGTCATGTTCCCTACTGCCTACAGCGATGGTTTTCTCAAGGGCACCGGGTTCACTACCGCCGTAACGCCGCTTCGGACACGCATCATTGGCGACGTATCAACACGGCTGTGGATCCTGCTCGGTGCGGTGGCGCTCGTGTTGGTAATTGCATGCGGGAATGTCGCCAATCTGTTTCTCGTGCGTGCAGAATCGCGTCAGCGAGAAGTCGCGATCCGGACAGCTCTGGGAGCGAAACGGGCGGACCTTGCACGGCACTACTTCGCTGAGACGATACTGCTCGCGTTGATCGGCGGCGCCGCGGCGTTTGGACTCGCCGCGATCGGATTGCATGTAATAGTTGTGCTCGCCCCACCTGATCTGCCCCGCATGAGCGAGGTTCATCCCGGATGGCTGAGCTTGCTGTTCACCATGGGGGTGTCGCTAGCCGCCGGCATTCTGTTCGGAGCGCTGGCTCTGATGGGTGCGGAGTCCGCCGATGATGCAATGATGTTGCGTGAGGGCGGACGCGGCATGTCGTCGTCGGCGAGGCAACATTTCACGCGCGGCATGCTCGTCGCCGCGCAAACCGCCCTCGCGCTCGTGCTGCTCGCAGCAGCCGGCCTCATGTTGCAGAGTTTTCGAAATCTCCGTGGCGTCTCACCCGGGTTTGACCCTTCGAACGTACTGACTGCGGAGTTGAGCCTGCCTGCCGCTCGGTACTCGACGATGGAGCAGGTGGAGGGCTTCTATCACGATCTGCTGACACGCACCGCCGCGATCCCCGGAGTTCAGGTTGCAGGCGCGGGTGAAGTGGTTCCGCTCGGCCCGTCCAATGACGGTACTGCAATCGGCGGGTTCAGCGGCTGCTCTGGAATGGCGATCGAGAATCCTGGCGAGGATGGAGGACGATCGGTCGGCTGCATCGGCGCCAAGACGATTTCACCTGGGTATTTCAGTGCACTCGGCATCAAGCTGCGGGGCTCCGAGCCGAAATGGAGCGACGTCGAGTCGCATACGGCTGGCGTCGTCGTCACCAGGGCGCTGGCCGCGCGCCTCTGGCCAGGCCAGGACGCGATCGGAAAGGGAATCAAACTCGGTACGCGCAAGCCACCCTTCTATCGTGTCGTAGGAGTTAGTGACGACATTCACGGCTCGGCGTTGAGCGATCCGCCGGCCGAGGCAGTCTTCTTTCCGTTGCTGCCCATTGCGAATACATACCTGGAAGGACCGGTGAGGACGATGACGGTCGTGCTTCGGTCGACCGGCGTACCACCAACTGTGCTCGCCGGATCTCTCCGACGTATCCTCCGGCAGATGGATCCCGATGTTCCTCTCGGTAATGTCAGACCGATGGAAGACATAGTCGCGCGCTCGATGATCCGGCTCTCGTTCACAATGACGCTACTCGGGATCGCAGCTTCGATGGCGTTGATCCTGAGCGCGATCGGTATCTACGGCGTGATCTCGTACATCGTCGGCAGGCGTCGCGGCGAGATCGGAATTCGCATGGCACTCGGCGCACATGCGTCACGTGTCGGTACGATGGTGGTAAGACAATCCGTACAGTTCGCCGTGGCGGGGATCGTCATTGGCATCCTCGCGACGGTCGCGATAACGCGCGTACTCAGCTCTGTACTGTACGGCGTAAGCCCCACCGATCCAACGACGTTGGTCGTCGTCTCCATAATCATGCTGCTCATCGCAGTTCTCGCGAGCTACGTTCCCGCGCAACGCGCAATGAGCGTCGATCCGGTCGAAGCACTTCGAGCGGATTAGTGGCTGTTCAAACAATATGACAGAGCAAAGAATCTAAGTGGACATTCCGCGAGAACGCGCGCCGAACAGACAGCGCTACATATATGGAGGAGTCGGACTGGCCGCGATCATCGCGGTTGTCATCGGAGTCGCGAGCCTCAAGCCCGCGGCGCCGAGCGTCGACAGGTCATCGGTCGTGATTGATTCGGTGCGCCGCGGCGACATGGTGATCGATGTGCGTGGCCCTGGCTCACTCGTGCCAGAGCAGATTCGCTGGGTATCGGCGATAACCGCCGGTCGTGTGGATCGCATCGACGTGCGCCCTGGTGCGACGGTCACAGATACGACTACGCTGCTCGAGCTGAGCAATCCCGACGTGCAGCTCGAGGCTCTGAGCGCACAACAGCAGTTGAATGCCGCCGAGGGTGCGCTTGTTACGCTCCGGATCAACCTGTCGACACAGAAGCTCGCGCAGGAGGGAGTCGTCGCGACGACGACGTCCGACTACAACGACGCGATGCGAAACGCGACGGCATTCGACGAGCTGGAGAAGAAAGGATTTCTCGCAAAGGGTCTTCTTGCTCCGATGGATGTCAGCAAGGCAAAGGACAAGGCCGTCGAGCTCAAGGCGAGGATGGCGATCGAGAAGCAGCGGCTCGATGTGATGTCGCAGTCGATCGCACAACAGATCGAATTGCAGAAATCACAGGTCGACAAGTTGCGCGATATCGCGCAGTTCCAGCAGAGTCGCATAGCGTCAATGCAGGTTCGTGCCGGTGCTGCCGGCCAGGTAACCGAATTGTCCCTCGAGCCCGGTCAATACGTGCTGCCGGGAACCAATCTCGCGAAAGTCGCGCAGCCTGGCCGCCTGAAGGCGGTGCTGCACATTCCCGAGACGCAGGCGAAGGACATCCAGATCGGTCAGCTCGCGTCGATTGATACGCGCAATGGAATCATTCCAGGTCACGTCATACGCATCGATCCGGGTGCGGTGAATGGGACAGTCGAGGTGGACGTCGGGCTCGATGGAGCGCTGCCGAAGGGTGCGCGGCCCGACCTCAGCGTTGATGGCACGATCGAGTTGGATCGCCTGAAAAACGTTCTCTACGTGGGGCGTCCGGCGTATGGCGAGCCGGAGAGCACCGTAGGCCTGTTCAAGGTGACCAACGGTGGCAAGGAAGCACAGCGAGTGAACGTGAAGCTGGGACGCGCCTCGGTCAACATGATCGAGGTCGTTCAGGGATTGAGCGCAGGCGACAAGATCATCACATCAGACATGTCCGGCTCGGATACGCAGAGCCGAGTGAGACTGCAATGACTTCACAACAGGTGGACGGAGCCCAGGACCGGCTACTCGAATCATTTCTGCGCGATCTGCGCTACGCCGGACGGCGGCTGCGCAACAACTGGGGCTTCACGGCGCTAGCCGTGCTCACGCTTGCGCTCGGTATCGGCGCCACAACTGCTGTGTTCAGTGTCGTCAACGGCGTGTTGCTGAGACCGTTGCCGTATCCCGAATCCGACCGGATAGTAACGCTCGCCGAGCGTACAAAGTCCGGTGGTAGCATGCGCGTCGCGAATCCCAACTTCGCCGATATACGAGATCAGAGTCGAAGCTTCAGCAGAATTGCGTTTTACGGCGACTGGCAAACCACAGTGGTTGGCGGAAGCGAACCAGTGCTCGCCGGAGTCGCCCACGTCTCGACGGATTTCATTCCGGTAATGCGCGTGAGCCCAGTAATGGGTCGCTCCTTCACGCGCGAGGAAACATCGCAGGGCGGGCCAGCAGCAGCGCTGGTGAGTTCCGATTACTGGCGTGATCATCTGGGCAGCGCGGCGAACCTCGATGGTCACACGCTCAAGATCGAAGGTGCCAGTTACCAGATCGTTGGTGTAATGCCCAGGGGGTTTCACTTCCCGGACGCTACCGAAGTGTGGATTCCGGACCCGTTGGATCTTGGGCCAACGAGAACGGCTCATAACCTTCAAGTCGTCGCACGACTTCGGGATGGCGTGACAGTCTCGCAGGCGCAGAGCGACCTTGATCTCATCTACAGGCGTCTCAAGGGTACGTATGGCACGGGGATGGATGCCCACGGCTTCAGCGTCAAGACGCTGCACGACGATCTCGTCGGGTCCGTGCGGAGTCCGCTGCTCCTGTTGCTCGGTGCAGCTGCGCTCGTGCTGCTCGTTGCATGCACGAACGTCGCGAGCACGCTGCTTGCCGCTGGTGCTGCGCGGCGTGGCGAGATAGCGATTCGTGCCGCGCTCGGCGCAAAGCGTGCGAGAATGCTGCGCCAGCTTACCACGGAAGGTTTGCTACTGGCGATGCTTGGCGCCATGGCCGGACTGGCGCTCGCGGCGTCCGTGCTCAAGATGATGCAGCTGCTCGCGCCGTCCGGCGCGCTGCCGCAAACCGGTGACATTGGTCTGGACGGAAGAGTGGTCACGTTCGCGCTCGCGGTTGGAATTCTCGCGGCGGTCGTGTCCAGCCTGTTTCCAGCGCTCCGCACGTCGAGTGTGAGTATCACCCAGGATCTGGTGACGCGTGGCGACGTTGGCGGTCGCGGACGGATATGGGGATTGCTCGTCGCGACCGAGGTGGCAATGGCGTTGCTGTTGCTCGTTGGTTGCGGGTTGCTCGTCCGCAGCTTCGCCAAGGTGGCGAGCATCGATCCTGGCTTTCACACCGATCACGTGCTCACGGCGGATATCGCGCTACCAGAGGCGAACTACCCGGATACGACTTCAGTCGCAACGTTCTACGATCAGATGCTTCCTCAGCTGACCCGGTTGGCCGGCGTACAGGAGGCCGGTATGACCCACCATATCCCGCTGACCGGCTCGGCTGAGAACGGTGGCTTCGAGATAGAAGGCGTCGGCAAGGCGAAGAGTTATACCGATTATGGAATAGCAACCAGCGGGTATTTCCGGGCACTGAAGATCCCACTCAAGAGCGGCCGACTGTTCGACGACAGGGACCGAGCCGGCACGCAGGACGTGGCGGTCGTGAACGAAACGTTCGCTAAGGAGTTCTTCCCGGGCGTGAATCCAGTCGGAAAACGCGTTCGCAATCTGGCCAACGACGACTGGATCTATGGTGCAGATCGCTGGGTCACCATCGTCGGAGTCGTCGGTGACATTCACGAAGCGAGCCTGACAGCGCCGGCGACACCAGCCATCTTCGTAAATCCGCTCCAGCGTCCGTTCAAGGCGCGATACGCTTCACTCGTGGTGCGGAGCACGGTCCCGCCGGAATCACTCGTGCCGGCGATGCGCGCCATTCTCAAGCAACGTGGCGTCCCAGCGACGTTTCTGACCATGGATGCGCGAATGTCAGGGTCGGTCGCCGGCCGCAAGTTCAGCACGTCGGTGCTCAGCTTCTTCGCTGTAGTAGCGCTGGTGCTCGCGGCAATCGGCATATACGGCGTGGTATCGTACCAGGTCGTGCAGCGGACCCGAGAGATGGGCATCCGCATGGCGCTGGGCGCGCAACCCGCTCAGGTGCGAGGGCTGATCGTGCGCAATTCGATGCGAGTCGTGGCGCTCGGTCTCATTGCAGGCGTGCTGGCAACGCCGCTGCTGACACACGCATTGCAGACGCTGTTGTTCGGGATCAGCGCAGCAGATCCCGGGACGTTCGCGATCGTGTTGCTGATCTTCGCGGCGGTCGCGATGCTCGCGAGCCTCATACCGGCTCATCGCGCGACGCGTATAGATCCCGTGCTGGCACTGAGAAGTGAATGACTTTCAACCACCAACGACCTGAGAGCATCATGAACGACAATGCTACGGCTGGCCCGAAATCATCTTCCGCGACCGCCGGAATGCCCGCGACACAGTCTCTCATCAAGCTCGACGGCGTCACGAAAGTCTATTACACCGACGAGCTCGAGACGCACGCACTCTCAGGGATCCAGTTGGATATCCTGGAGGGAGAGTACGTCGCGATCGCCGGTCCATCCGGTGGCGGCAAGACAACGCTTCTATCGATACTCGGCCTGCTCGATTCGCCTACACAGGGCGTGTATCTCCTCGGCGGGCAGCCGGTCGAATCGTTGAGCCGATCGCAACGCGCCGACGTTCGCAACCAGCGGATCGGGTTCATCTTCCAGGCGTTCAATCTGATCGGCGATCTCACCGTCTACGAGAATGTAGAACTGCCACTCACCTATCGCGGAATGCCGTCGGACGAACGCAGGCAGCGAGTAAACGCTGCGCTGGAGCGGGTCGGTATGTCGCATCGAACCAACCACTATCCGGCGCAACTTTCAGGTGGTCAGCAACAACGCGTCGCGGTCGCACGAGCCGTATCGGGCGATCCGCTCATTCTTCTCGCCGACGAGCCGACAGGAAATCTCGATTCCGCGAACGGCGAGGCGATTATGGAGTTGCTCGGCGAATTGCACGACAATGGCGCCACGATCTGCATGGTAACGCACGACCCACGCTTCGCGCGGCATGCCGATCGGTCGGTGCATCTGTTTGACGGCAGGATTGTGGAAGAAGAGCGTGGTGAGCGGGCAGCTACGGATCAGCGCGAGCTGCGCGAGAGTGGTTTCGGCGTTGTGTAATGAGCCCTCCGGGTTCGCGGCCGTCGCCTTGTTGCTCGGTGCTATCGGCATATACGGCGTCGTCAGCTACTCCGGCGAACAGCGGAATAGGGACAATCAACAGCTGGAACCTTCATGAACACGCTGCTCAGTGACACCCGCTACGCGATCCGCGGTCTCGCACGAAGCCGTACCTTCACTATCGTTGCCATACTCGCGCTCGCCATGGGTGTCGGTGCGAACAGCGCTATCTTCTCGGTAGTCAACACAGTCCTGCTCCGCGCGTTGCCGTACCCGCAGCCGAATCGTATCGTGATGCTGTGGGAGCACAATCTGTCAAAGAGCGTCTCTCCACACAACGTGGTGAGTCCGGCGAATTTTCTCGCGTGGCGGGACGATGCAAAGTCGCTCCGCGCCATGGGTGCATGGTTTGACCAGCAGGGTGCCGTGAGCGGTGGAGGCCGAGATCCTGTCTCGGTGCCCATTCGACACGCCTCGGCGGCGACGTTTGCCGTCCTTCGCGTCAGCCCCGTCCTCGGTCGCACGTACACTCGCGACGAGGATGTACGAAACGGCCCGCGGCTGGCAGTCATCAGCTACGACTTCTGGCAGCAGTATTTCGGTGGTCGTGCGGATGTGATCGGTAGTCCGTTCCGGCTCGACGGTGAGAGCTTCACCGTGCTTGGCGTGATGCCGAGGGACTTTCGCTTCTTCGATCCGGTGAAGGTATGGGCACCGATGCAGTTCGACGACTCCGCTCGCACTTTCGGCGGACGATACCTGCACGTCGCAGCGCGTCTCGAGCCTGGCGTCACCGTCGATCAGGCAAACAGCGAGATCCGGACGATCGCCGAGCGACGGGCTCGTGATGTCCCGCAACTCGACGCCAACTGGACCGCGAACGCGCAGCCGCTGCGGGATGCGCTCGTCGGCGATGTACGTACGGGATTGCTCGTGCTGTCGGGAGCGGTAGGATTCCTGCTGCTGATAGCGTGCGTAAACGTCGCGAACCTGATGCTGGCCCGAGCAAGCAATCGTCAGAAGGAGTTCGCGATCCGCGCGTCACTCGGCGCAACTCCCGCACGACTGGTGCGGCAACTGTTGACCGAAGGAGTGGTGCTCTCGGTTGTCGCATCGCTGGTGGGGATCGGTCTCGCGCTATTTGGCATCCGTGCAATCGTTGCGCTGGTTCCAAGCACGTTCCCCATACCATCGATCTCCGACGTTGCAATCGACTGGCGAGTCCTCGCCTTCACGCTGGTCATTGCAGTGCTGACCGGAATCGCATTCGGACTGTCGCCGGCGCGGACCGTCTCGCAAGTAGAGCTGCAGGATTCGCTGCGCGAAGGAGGACGGACCGGAACCGGGGCAGGTCGTGCCAGCACACGAGTGCGCGGCGCGCTCGTCATCGCCGAAATGTCGCTGGCGATCGTGCTGCTAGCTGGCGCCGGACTGATGATGCGATCGTTCTCCCAGTTGAATAGCGTGAACCTGGGCATCGAGCCCGACCATGCTCTCATGGCGGAAATCGCGCTTCCGAACGCGACCTACAGCAATGATACGACGCGCGTCGCGTTCTTCAATGAAGTGGAATCCCGGATCGCGAAGCTACCCGGTGTGAAATCGGTTGGCTCTATCAGCTACCTGCCGCTGACCGGACTGCGCTCAGCTACGGGGTTCGCAGTCGCCGGACGGCCAAGACCGCCGAAAGGCCAGGAGCCGACGGGCGACATGCGAGCGGTGACCCCGGGATACTTCCGCGCGATCGGGACGACCATCAAGGCCGGCCGATCCTTCACTGACGCCGATATCGCCGGCAGACCTGAGGTAGCGATCATCGGTGAGACGCTCGCACGAACGTACTGGCCAAATCAGAATCCGGTCGGCAAGTACATCGATTATGAGTGGGATGGAGATACACACGTCCGGATCGTGGGCGTTGCCAGCGACGTGCACGACGCGGGGGCGGGCAAGGATCCGTACATGGAGATCTATCGTCCACTGGCACAATTCCCGTACTCGGGAATGACGATGGTAGTCCGCGCATCGGGCGATCCGGCATTGCTCGAAGCTCCACTGCGCAACGTTGTGCGATCGGTCGATCCCAACCAGCCAATCGCGAAGCTGGAAACGATGGACGCGCTCGTATCGCAATCGCTCGCCAACGGCAGGTTGAGCATGATGCTGTTCGGCATGTTCGGAGCCGTGGGGCTGCTGCTCGCGTGCATTGGCATATACGGTGTCACATCCTACGGCGTGCTCCAGCGCACTCGAGAGTTCGGCATTCGAATGGCGCTCGGCGCGCAGCCGTCCGATGTACGAAATCTGGTAGTTCAGGGGGGTGCGAAGTTGACACTGATCGGAATCGGCATCGGACTCGTCGGCGCGATCCTGCTCACAAGGCTCATGCGCAGTTTGTTGTTCGGCGTCACGCCGACCGATCCGATGACGTACGCAGGAAGCGTCGCCGTGCTCGCCCTCGTGTCGGTGGTCGCGTCGTATGTGCCCGCTCGCCGCGCGACCCAGGTGGATCCTGTAATCGCTCTGCGCAATGAATAGAGTCATAGCTCGCACGATACTCGTCTGTACGTTCGCCGCACCTGCCAGCGCCAGTGCGCAGATCCCAACGACCGGCCGCACCCAGCTGCCCGACGCGTCGCCGACCACGTTGACGATGGATCAGGCAGTTACGCTGGCCCATCGAAACAACCCCGATTTCCTGGCGACGCGTAACAATCGTCGCAATGCATCAGCGGAATTGCGGACCGCATACGGAGGGTTGCTGCCGCAGCTCAGCGCATCGCTCTCCGGCCAGTACCAGCAGGGCGGCCAGCAGTTCTTCAATGGTGTGTCGTTGAGCTCCAATAGCGATGTGATGCAATCACAGTATGACATCGGTCTCAACTATCGCATCAATGCCGCGACTTTCATCACGCCAAAAGTGCAGCGTGCCAACAGCGCTGCCGTGAACGCCGACATTGCCGGCGCATCGGAAAGCCTCACCGCGACAATCAAGCAGGATTACCTGACCGCGCTTCAGAGCCTGGCGCAGGCCCAGCTTCAGGACTCGCTCGTCACAAACGCCAGGGCGCAGCTGGAGCTGGCACAGGCGCGATCCCAGGTTGGTACTGGTACGCTGCTCGATGTGAGGCGCGCCGAAGTGGCGCTCAGTCAGCAGCAGGTAGCGCTGGTCAACGCACGCAATCAGAACGAGATCGACAAGCTGCGACTCTTTCAGCAGATGGGCGTGCCACAGCCACAGAACGTACAGCTCGTGAGCGATCTGAGGGTTGGCGACCCGTTACCTGCACTCGATACCATTCTTGCACTTGCGCATCGACAGAATCCCGGTGTCGTCGCGCTGAGAGCACGCGAGCATGTTGCCGATCTCACCGTGGATCGCGAGCGCACCGAGTACACTCCCACACTCACGCTCAGCACCGGCATTGGCGGGTACACGTATCAGTATCGCGATCCCAACTTCCTCGTGAATCAGGCACAGGCGAATACAGCCAGTGCACGGTCGAGCTGCATCGCTACCCAGGAAGTACGGCAGGCGGTCGGGCTTCCGAACACGCTCGCGCAGTGTAGCACCATTCAGTTCACCGATGCGCAGGCCGCGCAGCTACGGGCACAGAACGCTCAGTTCCCGTTCTCGTTCACACGCGCTCCGGCGAGCGTGACCGCGCAACTGTCGCTTCCTATCTTCGATGGGTTTGCACGCGAGCAGCGTCTTCAGGAGTCGCAGGTGGCGCGGGAGAACGCCCGCTACAAGGTGAAGTCGAGCGAGCTGGCACTCAATGCCGATATCACGGCAGCGTATCTGTCGCTCCAGACCGCGCAACAGACAGTCGCCCTCCAGGAGGCAAACGCCGCCAAGGCGCGCCAGGAGCTCGACTTCGTACAGAATGAATACGCCGTCGGTCTCTCTACGTTCATCGATCTGTCGACGTCGCGAACTGCCTACGCACAGGCCGAGACCGACCACATCAACGCGATCTACAGCTACCACAAGGCATTCGCGGTCCTGGAGAGCGCTGTAGGGCGGCCGTTGCGGTGATTGCGCAAATAGCCGCAACGCATAATCCCGCAATGTAAATTTGCATGGTGGGTATTTGCCGTATATTCAGGCAACGAACCAACGCCGCCGCCAGGTCTTGAATGCCCACAATCCTCGTAGCTGACGACCAGCCGGACATCATCGAGGCCCTCCGCCTCCTGCTCAAGGGCGCCGGCTACAGCATCGAGACCGCGCGCTCCATCGCCGGCATCATTGCGGCCGTCGAGAGCAAGCCGCTCGATGTGGTGCTCATGGATCTCAACTACACGCGCGATACCACCTCCGGGCGTGAAGGTCTGAGCGTGCTCGGCCGCATAAGAGAGATCGATGACTCGCTTCCGATCATCGTCATGACGGCGTGGGGAAGTGTCAATGGCGCGGTCGACGCGATCCGTCACGGTGCATCGGACTATATCGAGAAACCGTGGGACAACACCCGCCTGCTCACCACGATCAACACGCAGCTCGAGCTCGGCAAGGCAGTGCGCGCGGGACGCCAGCTCGAGCGCGAGAACCGCGCGCTCAAACGGACGGGCATGCCGGAGCTGATCGCGACGTCGCCACGCATGCGACCGATCCTCGATCTCATGGAGCGCGTTGCTCCGTCGGACGCGAACGTGCTCATAACGGGCGAGCACGGAACGGGAAAGGAAGTGGTGGCACGCTGGCTGCACGCCGCATCGCCGCGCGCGCGCTCCGCGTTCGTAGCGGTCAACATGGGCGGGCTGTCCGACGGTGTCTTCGAGAGCGAGCTGTTCGGTCACGTGAAGGGCTCCTTCACCGATGCGAGAACCGATCGCGCCGGCCGCTTCGAGCTCGCCGACGGCGGAACGCTGTTCCTCGATGAGATCGCCAACGTCCCGCTGAATCTGCAGGCCAAGCTGCTGCGCGTTCTGCAGACACGCGAAGTCGAGCGCGTCGGCTCGTCGCGTCCGAAAGTAGTCAACGTGCGCGTCCTCTCCGCGACCAACGTCGATCCGCACGAAGAGGTGTCCGCCGGTCGCTTCCGCGAAGACCTGCTGTTCCGTCTCAATACGATCGAGCTCAGACTGCCACCGCTGCGCGAGCGCCGCGAAGACATTCCGGCACTTGCAGCTCACTTCCTCGAGCGCCAGTCTACGCGTTATGGCAAACATCTCACCGGCTTCGATCAGCCGGCGATGCAGACGCTGATGGATCACCTCTGGCCCGGCAACATCAGGGAGCTGGAGCACACAATCGAGCGCGCAGTACTCCTCGCCAATGGAGACGTCGTGCGCACCTCCGACCTGGCATTGACGGAGCGCGGCTCGACCAGTGCGCAGCGGCTCGAAGATCTCACTCTGAGTGAAGCCGAGCGTACTCTCATCCAGAAGGCACTCGCGCGCTTCGACGGCAATGTGAGTCACGCCGCCAAGGCGCTTGGCGTCAGCCGCAGCGCACTCTACAGGCGCATGTCGGCGCATGGCCTCTGACGACAGACTGATCGGATCCGAGCGCGGCGCCGCACACTTCGAGCGCCGCGTTCTGCTGCTCGCTGCGGCCGTCGCCGTGCCGGGCACGACACTCGCACTCGTGCTGCTCTGGATCAGCAGCTATTCGCTCGGCGCTCGCATCATGATTACCCTGGCGGTCGTGCTCGCGTGGATGCTGCTCGCGGCAGCTCTGCGTGCCTATGTGATCCATCCACTTCGCACGATCTCGAATCTCGCAGCCGCACTGCGCGAAGGTGACTTCTCCGTGCGCGCACGCGGCGAGAGCACCAGCGACGCACTCGGCCTCGCACTGTTCGAGTTCAACAGACTCGGTGCGATACTTCGCACTCAGCGGCTCACCGCGCTGGATGCCTCTGCCCTTGCACGGACAGTGATGCGCGAGATCAACGTCGCGGTTTTCGTGTTTGATGACGAAGACATCCTGCGCCTCGTAAACCGTGCTGGCGAGCGACTCATCCACTTGCCCTCCGAGCGCGCCATCGGCCGCTCCGCGGCTGCACTCGGACTCGCCGACTGTCTCGTTGGCGATCCCGACAGAGCGTTTGAAGCCGAGTTCGTTCCCGGTGAGAATCGGTGGCAACTACGCAGGACGACTTTTCGCCAGGGCGGGCGCCCACATCGGCTTGTGGTTCTCGCCGATCTGAGCCGCGCGCTGCGTGATGAGGAGCGCAGTGCGTGGCAACGGTTGCTTCGTGTTCTCGGTCACGAGATCAACAACTCACTCGCGCCGATTCAATCGCTGTCCGCCACGCTGCGCGAGCACGTCAAACGAACGCCGCGCGCGAATGACTGGGAAGAGGATCTCGATCGCGGGCTGGAAGTAATCGGCGGGCGGTCAGCAGCACTCGCGCGCTTCATGGCGGCATATACTCTGCTCGCGCGCATGCCAGCCCCGACGCGTGCCCCCGTCGATGTCGCAGCGTGGATCGGCCGCATCGTTCAGATGGAGACACGTGTCCCGATCAGCGTTCAAACTGGCCCGCAAATCGTGATCGATGCCGATGCCGATCAGCTGGATCAGATGCTCATCAATCTCGTGCGCAATGCAGCCGATGCATCACTCGAAACCGGCGGCGGCGTAACCGTCGGCTGGAGCGTCGAGGATTCGTTCGTGGATGTGTCGATTCAGGATGAGGGGTTTGGTCTGCCCGAGACGGCCAATCTCTTCGTCCCGTTCTTTACGACCAAGCCGGGCGGATCAGGTATCGGGCTTGTTCTCAGCAGGCAGATCGCCGAGGCGCATGGCGGCAGCCTTGCACTGATCGACGGACAGGGCTGCGAGGCGCGGGTGCGCCTTCCGATCGCTCCTCTCTTATAGAGGTAGATCGGTCATCGAACGATCGTTCGAATAATGCCCTCATCTGGTTCGGACCCCGCGTCGATTCTCACGCACCTCGCTCGACGTGTATGTAGGGGACACACACGAACAATAGGAGATCAGGACAATGCGATTCATGATCATCGTAAAGGCGACCAGGGAGTCCGAGGCTGGCGTGATGCCGACCCGTGAGATGCTGGCAAGGATGGGTGCGTTCAACGAAGAGCTCGTGAACGCTGGCGTGATGCTGGCGGGTGACGGGCTCCTCTCCAGCGCGAAGGGCGCCCGTGTGAAGTTCGCGAACGGCAAGACTACGGTCATCGACGGGCCGTTCACCGAGACCAAGGAGCTCGTCGCAGGCTTCTGGATCTGGCAGGTCAAGTCGAGAGATGAAGCCATCGCCTGGCTCCGGCGAGCGCCATTCGATGACGCGGAGGTCGAGATCCGACAGGTGGCCGAAGCCGAGGATTTCGGTGATGAATTCACGCCGGATCTGAGAGAGCAGGAAGACCAACTCCGGGCACAGATCGCACGCGGGTAGCGGTCATCGTCATCCCCGCCGTCGGCGGTGATGACGACTCTCGACTTGAACAACGGGCCGTGCATGCCCTGATTTGTATGCGTGACAGAATCCGCTACGCATCGCGCAATCGACGCAGTCTGGAGAATCGAATCCGCGAAACTCATCGCGGGCCTGACACGCATGGTACGCGACGTCGGCCTCGCCGAGGACCTCGCTCAGGATGCACTTGTCGCCGCGCTCGACCAGTGGCCCCAATCGGGAGTTCCTGACAATCCCGGCGCATGGCTCATGGCGACCGCCAAACGTCGCGCGATCGACGCCATGCGTCATGGCAAGGTCGTCGAGCGAAAGCAGGATGACGTCGGGCACGAGATCAGGGCGCAGCACGATGCGGCCGCTGTCGATCTCGACGCGACCATCGATGACGATGTCGGTGATGATCTGCTTCGTCTCATCTTCATCGCCTGCCATCCAGTCCTTTCAGCCGAAGCGCGCGTCGCGCTCACTCTGCGTCTCCTCGGCGGGCTCACCACCGACGAGATAGCGCGCGCCTTTCTCGTTTCGGAGCCGACGATCGCACAGAGAATCGTTCGTGCCAAGCGCACGCTCCGTGATGCCGAAGTGCCGTTCGAGCTCCCCCGGGGAGAGGCGCGCACCGCGCGCCTTGCGTCGGTGCTCGAGGTCATCTACCTCATCTTCAACGAAGGCTACGCTGCGACCGCCGGAGATGACTGGATGCGGCCTGCGCTATGCGAGGATGCGCTGAAGCTTGGTCGCATTCTGGCGGAGCTTGCGCCTCAAGAGCCGGAGGTTCACGGACTGGTCGCCTTGATGGAGATCCAGGCGTCACGCGCACACGCACGCGTCGATCAGCATGGCGATCCCGTGCTTCTCCTGGAACAGAATCGTGCGCGCTGGGATCAGCTTCTCATACGTCGCGGACTCGCCGCGCTCGAGCGCGCCGAGCGACTCGGCAGTCCCGGATCATATACGTTGCAGGCCGCGATCGCAGCGTGTCACGCGCGCGCACGAACAGCTGAAGAGACGGACTGGAATCGCATCGCGTCGCTGTATGCACTGCTCGTGCAACTCGTTCCGTCTCCGGTGATCGAGCTCAATCGCGCAGTCGCAGTATCGATGGCGTTCGGCCCCGCAGCTGGTCTGGAAGTAGTTGACGCACTCATGTCGGAGCCGTCACTACTGAACTATCACCTGTTGCCCGCGGTCCGGGGCGACCTGCTCGCCAAGCTTGGCCGCCGCGACGAAGCGAGATCCGAGTTCGAGCGCGCCGCCTCGCTCACGCGCAACATACGAGAGCGCAATCTGCTCGACGGCCGCGCCGCGGCGATGACGACCTACGACACGACGTCCACCAGCGCTATTTCCCGGCCGCCAGCGCGTGAGTCAGCCGATACAGAAACTCCAGACCATCATAGTACGACTTGATCCACATCCGCTCGTCTCTCCCGTGAGCGTGCGAGTCACCGTTGCTGAGAATGCCGCTTACACCATAAGTGGGAATTCCAGCAGCACGAAGGAATCGACCGTCGGTCGCACCGGTCGACATCACCGGAACCACGAGCACATTTGAGCCGAACATGTCGTGAGTGATTTTCGTCACGGCGTTCATCAGCTCCGGTGTCAGAGGACTCGGAGCAGCCCTGGCCTTGGGCAATGGAAACAGTGGCGTGATCTTGACGCCGGTGTCGGCGATGACTCTGGCGAGCGTCGCCTCGACCTCCTGGGGATCCTGCGTCGGGACGATGCGGCAATTCACATTTGCAGTGGCGGTCTGTGGAAGTGCGTTGTACGCATGCCCACCCGCCAGCCTCGTCGCGACACAGGTGGTGCGCAACATCGAGTTGTAGCGTGGCTCCGCGGAGAGTGTCGCCGCTGCCGCACGATCGTTTGGGTTCGCAACTATTGCACGCATTGCCGCACCCGCCGCTGAAGTGTCCGACGCGCCCGTCTGACTCAGGTATGCGCGCGACACTTCGTTCAGCTCGACGGGAAACTGGAAGTGCTCGAGTTTGAGGAGCGCGTGCGCCAGCTCGTAGATCGCGTTGTCCGGACGCGGCACCGACGAGTGCCCGCCGCTGTTGGTTGTCGAAACCGTGAAATGAACCGAGACTTTCTCGGCCGCCTGAATGTTGTTGGAGAATGGCTTGCCGTTGCGAATGGACCCGCCGCCACCCTCGTTTATGGCATAGGCGGCGTCGATCAGATCCTTGTGGTTCGCGACCAGCCAGTCGACCCCGTTCGCGTCACCGCTTTCCTCGTCCGATGTGAGCGCCAGGATCACGTCACGATCTGGCTTCCAACCCGCCGCCTTGTCGCGCAGAAGATTCGCGACGAAGATCGATGCCATCGCCTTGTCGTCACTGCTGCCACGCCCGTAGTAGTAACCATCCTTCTCGGTGAGAACGAACGGATCCATGCTCCAGTCCGAGCGCAGCGCCGCAACGACGTCCAGATGCGCCAGCAGAAGCAGGGGCTTCTTGTCGTGCCCCGTGCCGCGATAACGCACGACGAGGTTGGCCTTTGTCGGATGCCCCTCCGGCGTCAGGATCTGGACGTCGGCCGCGGGAAAGCCGGCGGCGCGAAAGCGAGCTGCCATCGCGTCGACCGCCGTCGTCACCGAGCCGACGCTGTCCGCAGTGTTGATCTCGATCAACTGCTTGTAGATGTCGTGCGCCCGTGCCTGATTCGGCGTGAGCGGTGTCTGTTGGGCACGGACGGCGGTGGGGCAGAGTCCGGCCAGCATCGCTGCAGATGCTGCCGCAGATACCATGGTCGTACGAACGAAAAGAGAGCGCATCGTGGGTTCCCTGTGTGAGCTGCAGACGTAGCGAGAGGTGGTAATGTTGATCGTGCTAGTCGGGTTGTCAAACGACCGCCCGGCGATCAGCTTCCGACAGGACACCAATTCGATCAAACCAGAGATTCCAATGCCCACAACTCGTGGCTACGCTGCAAAGTCTGCAACCCTTCCGCTGGAACCATTTTCATTCGAGCGCCGCGAACCTCGCGCGCACGACGTGGTCATCGACATCGCATACTGCGGCGTCTGTCACAGTGACATCCATACGGCGCGCAACGAATGGGGCGGCACCATCTACCCCGTCGTACCAGGTCACGAGATAGTCGGCCGCATCGTACAGACCGGGTCGGAGGTCAAGCGATTCGCGGTCGGCGATCTCGCGGGAGTCGGGTGCTTCGTGGACTCGTGCCGGGAATGCGATAGTTGCCGCGACGGCGAGGAGCAATTCTGTGAGCGGCACCTCGTGATGACCTACAATAGCGTCGAGCACGATGGAAAGACGCCGACTTACGGCGGCTACTCGTCCCGAATCGTTGTCGACGAGAATTACGTGCTCACGATTCCGGATAATCTTCCGCTTGAAGGGGTTGCACCGCTGCTGTGCGCCGGAATCACGACCTATTCGCCACTTCGTCGCTTCAAGGTCGGACCGGGCCAGAAGGTCGGCGTGGTTGGACTGGGCGGCCTCGGTCACATGGCTGTCAAACTGGCCTCTGCGATGGGTGCGCACGTGACGGTGTTGAGCACGTCCAAATCAAAGGAAAAAGATGCGCGCCGCCTCGGCGCCGATGACTTCGTCGTGACGAAGGAGCCAAAGAATCTGGCGCCGCTGGCCGCGACTTTCGACTTCATCATCGACACGGTATCAGCGCCGCACGATCTGAACATGTACCTCGGCCTGCTCAAGCGACGTGCGGTGATGGTACTGGTCGGTGCACCGCCAGAGCCAACGGCGGTTGCGTCGTTCTCACTCATCATGAAAGGCCGGATGCTGGCAGGCTCTCTCATCGGCGGAATTCGCGAAACGCAGGAGATGCTCGATTACTGTTCGCAGCACGGAATCACGTCCGACGTCGAAGTGATTCCGATTCAGGAGATCGAGCGCGCGTACGATCGCACTGTCAAGGGTGACGTTCGTTATCGATTCGTGATCGACATGAAGTCGCTTGCGTAGCTGCCGGTCTGGTTGCCGGTGTAGTTATCGCTTGCAGTAACCAACAGATATCGCCTGAATGGTTTCCGGCTTTGGCGCCTGGTTTCGCACCGGCTTTCGGGCAATGCTGTCGGGACTCAGCGCTATCGAGTCGGTGGCGAATTCGACGCCGCACAGGCGGCTGAGTGTGGCTATTTTTGCGGCGCCGCGCTTCACGATCGTCGCTCCCGAATCAGCGGCAACAGTCGCGAATGGCGTTCCGACGGCTATGCCACCGGTAGTGTGTGGCCCCGTGTGGGTTATGAATACCCTTCGCAGCGTGTCGTTCTGGAATGTGAGAGTCACCGTATCCTTGCCCATGCCGCGAACGACGATGATATCCTCACTGTCGCGGCCGGCGCGCGCACTGATCGCGTACACGAACGACATCACCGGCCGTCTCCACTCGCCGACGTGCAACGGGCCGACAGCTTCCCGTCGGATGATCGAATGATCTCCTTCCATCAGAGGGCCTTCATCTACCGGCTTCGCTACCGGGCCCGTGTCCGTTGTGCGTTGCGCAACGGTTTGCCCGGAAGGAGTGGATGACGCGCCTTTGGTGACGTCCTTCGCCCCGCCGCCGCACGCCACAAATCCAGACACGGCCGCCGCAATGCCTATCGCCCGGATTCTGGCGTGCAAGACTGCGCGCATCATTTCCGTCACGCTCGCTCGCGCGCCTTCTGTGCACGCTCGGCGCCATACTGGCGTCCGTAATTCGACGACGCCCAGATGACCAGAAGGATTGCGCCGACCACGATGTAGTAACCCCTTGCGACTCCGCTCCAGTTTACGATCCATGGCAGGACTATAAGCACGATTCCGACCACCAGCTCTATGAGCCCATGATTTCGGAGCGATAGCGGCTTGTGTCCGGTGTCGGGGAATTTTGTCGATAGCGTGACGATGAGATGGATTGCCGCCAGAACGTACGACACGATCGCTGGAGGCCCGCTCATGCCGAGCAGGATGGGAGCCGCGATCAGGCCGATCACGGCAACCATGTCGAGGGAGCGGTGCACGGACGCCGGTATGAGTTTCATCTGAGATCCTGATGGAGACGCCTCCAACATACCAAATCTGCGCCGGACTGGCACGGCCGACCGCCGTACCGGCTTGTGGCGGCTCACGCCGGCAGACACGTTATGGCATGTCAAAATCCTTCGACTTGCGTGCCGCGGCTCATCAGGCAATGCTGGATAACGGCTTCATCCCCGACGTGCCCGCTCAGGTTACGGCCGAGGTCGCCGCCGCGATCGAGCCGAACGGCGCGGTGGCCGCCGGTGTGTTCGACCTTCGCGGCCTCCCCTGGTCCTCGATCGATAACGATAACTCCAGAGATCTGGACCAGCTGGAGATCGCGGAAAAACTTCCCGACGGAACGGTGCGCGTCCGCGTTGCGATCGCGGACGTCGATACCACCGTGCCGAAGGACTCGGCCACCGATCGCTTTGCGGGCGCAAACTCTACATCGGTGTACACCGGCATCATCACGTACCCGATGCTCCCGGATCGACTGTCGACCGACCTCACCTCGCTTGGTCAGGACGACGATCGCATGTCGGTTGTAATCGAGTTCGTCGTTGCTGTGGATGGAGGCATCGTGTCGCACAACGTGTACATGGCGCGCGTCTTCAATCACGCCAAGCTCGCCTACAACAACGTCGGTGCGTGGCTCGACGGCAGCGGGAGCCTGCCAGCCAGCGGCACAGCAGCAATTCAGGATCAGCTTCGCCTTCAGGACAGCGTTGCACAGACGCTCCGTGCCGTTCGCGCCCGCAATGGCGCACTGGATCTCGAGACGATAGAAGCGGAGCCCGTGGTGCATCCGGACAATTCCGTGGACGTCGAGCTCGTGCAGAAGAGTCGCGCCGGCCGCCTGATCGAGGATTTCATGATCGCTGCCAACGTGGCGATGGCGCGATTTCTGGACGAGCATAATTCGCCGACGATTCGACGCATCGTGCGATCGCCGGAACGATGGAATCGGATAGTCGCGCTCGCCGCCAAGCTTGGAACGACGCTTCCGGATCAGCCGGATTCCCTGGCGCTATCCGAATTCCTCGTCGCACGACGGAATGCGGATCCCGACCACTTCGCCGATCTGTCGCTCACAGTCGTCAAGCTGATCGGCCCCGGAGAGTACGCCGCGCATGTGCCGGGCGAGACGGACGTCGGTCATTTCGGGCTCGCAACCAATGACTACACCCACTCGACCGCGCCCAACCGCCGGTTCGCGGATCTGGTTACGCAGCGACTTCTGAAGGCCGCGCTGGCCGGAAAGCCGTCGCCCTACACGCGGGACGAGCTCGTGTCGATCGCCGCGCACTGCACCGAACGCGAGGATAGCGCGCGCAAGGTCGAGCGTCAGGTGCGCAAGTCAGCTGCCGCGGTATCGATGTCGTCCCGCGTAGGTGAGGACTTCGATGCGATAGTAACAGGCGTCAATCCCAACGGCACCTTCGTCCGCCTGATCCACCCGCCGGTGGAAGGACGAGTCCTTCGCGGCGAGGCCAATCTGGACGTCGGAGACAGGATACGGGTCCGGCTCCTGTCCACCGATCCGAACCGTGGCTTCATCGACTTTTCCGCGGAATCCCGTGACGGCGCCGCCCACTGATCGCGCCGCTCTGGTCACCCGGCTGACCCGGAGTTACGATATCCGCATAATCCTCCGACCTCCGAACAACTCAGCGATGCCAAACAGACGCATCCCGGCCGTGGCCATGCACATTGCGAGCGCACGCTTCGTAACCACGCTCACGCTTACCATAATTGCGATTGGAATCGGTGCGCCTTCACTCCGCGCACAAGCGACCGCCAGCTCTGCGGTGCCGATTCCGCCAGTACTCAAGGTCTTCGACCCATCGTTTATCGATACGACCGCTCATGCGTGTCGCGACTTTTTCGCGTTCGCCAACGGCGCGTGGCTCAAGCGCGATACGATTCCCGCGGCATTTTCGACGTCGGGTGTCGGCAAGGACATGACCGACGCGAACGAACTCGTAGTGCGCTCGGTTCTGGACGAGGCGATGGCATCGCGCCACAGCGAGCCGGCGACCAGCACCCGCGCGAAGCTTGGCACTTTCTACGCGACGTGCATGGACTCGACGCTCGCTGAGAAACAAGGCGTGAGCCCGATTCGCGCGCAGCTCGACGGCATCTCAGCGATCAAAACGCGCAGCGAGCTCGTACGACAGATTGGCGAGTTGCAGAAATCAGGCGTCGGAGCGCTCTTCGAATTCGGTCCCGGCGCCGATCCGAAGGACGCGAACCACTATATAGTGTGGGTCAGCCAAGGCGGGCTCGGCATGCCGGATCGCGACTACTACACGAAACCCGATCCCGCGTCGGATTCGCTCCGCAGGAAATACGTGGCTCACGTCGAACGGTCGCTTGTGCTCGCGGGTGAATCAGCCGCTGACGCGGCGACCGACGCACAGCGTGTGATGACGCTGGAGACCGAGCTCGCAAAGGCATCGATGACACGCGTAGCGATGCGCGATCCAAACGCGACCTATCACAAGACCGCGCTCGCGGATCTCGAGCGTACAGCGCCGGCAATCGAGTGGCCGAGCTATTTCCGGACTGTCGGACTCACCGTTCCGGTGCAGTTCGTCAACGTCGCGCAGCCGGAGTTCATTCAGAAGGCGAGCGCCCTCGTCCAGACCGCTCCAATGGAGGAATGGCGCGCGTATCTCAGGTACCATCTCATCTCCAGTGCGTCGCCATGGCTCAGCTCGCCATTCGCGAACGAGAGCTTTGCCTACTCGTCGCTCTACAGCGGCGCGAAGGAGATGCTCCCGCGCTGGAAGCGCTGCCTCCGTGCCGCCGATCGCCAGATCGGTGAGGCGCTGGGCCAGGCGTACGTCGACAGGACGTTCCCGCCAGCGGCCAAGGCCGCGGCGAAGCAGGTGATCGATGACATTCGCTCGTCGTTCCACGATCGTCTCCTCGCGCTTACGTGGATGTCCGATTCCACACGAAAGTATGCGCTTACCAAGCTCGCGAAGATGAACGAGAAGGTCGGATATCCAGACCACTGGCGCGACTATACCGCGCTGCGCGTCTCCGACGGCGCGTTCGTACACAATGTGTTCAACGCAAACGTGTTCGAGTGGAACCGCGTCATCAATCGCCCCGGAAAGGTTGTCGACAAAACCGAGTGGGGAATGACTGTGCCGACCGTCAATGCGTACTACGATCCGTCGGTGAATGAAATGGTCTTTCCTGCGGGTGCTCTGCTCCCGCAGACGTTCGACGCGAGTGGCGACATGGCTGCCAACTACGGCGCGCTCGGCGGAAGCTGGGCTGGTCACGAGCTCACGCACGGCTTCGACGACGAGGGCCGCCACTACGACGCCGACGGCAACCTGCGCGACTGGTGGGTCGCGAGCGACACGTCACGGTTCGACGAACAGGCACAACGTATAGTCGATCAGTTCAACGGCTACATCCAGGTCGATACGACGCACGTGAATGGCAAGCTGACGCTCGGCGAGAACATCGCTGATTACGGCGGCCTGCTCACTGCCTACGACGCGATGGAACGCGCGCTCAACCGCACCGGAAAGCGCGAAACCATCGACGGTTACACTCCGGAGCAGCGCTTCTTCATCGCCTACGCTCAGACCTGGCGCGAGCATTCCCGGCCCCAGACGATGCTCACCAGAGTGACAGTCGACCCGCATGCACCCGCGGAATGGCGCACCAACGGTCCGGTTTCGAACATGCCGGCCTTCGCGAAGGCGTTCAACTGCAAGCCAGGCGATCCCATGGTTCGCCCGAAGGACCTCGTGCCACAGATCTGGTGATCACTGCCGGCGCCACTGGCGCCGGTCGTCCGCTCGCGCCACGTTATCCGCTCGCCCGCCGTATGTAGGGCAACGATCCGGGTGCCTCCATCGCGCCCACAGACCGCCCGCTCGAAAGAGCGGGCTCACTCCAGCTCTGGTCAGCATGCTTCGTAAGACACTGTTTCTTGGCGCGCTCCTCGTCGCGCCGTACATCCCGCTGCACGCCCAATCCTTCCCAACCGATGACCCGATCATCAAGCGAATCTGGGCGCTCGGTATGGACAGCACGCACGTTTATGAGCTGTCCCAGGCACTCTTCGATTCCGTAGGCCCGCGACTGCAGGGCGGCGACGAGCTTCGCGCCGGCAACGACTGGCTCGTGAGCAAGTACAAGTCGTGGGGCATCGAAGCCCACAACGAGCAGTATGGCACCTGGCGTGGATGGCGTCGTGGTTACTCCCACATCGACCTGATCTCACCACGCGTTCGCTCGCTCGAAGGACAGATGGTGGGCTACAGCCCGGGTACCGGCAAGAAGGACCTCACGGCGACCACGATCATTCTGCCTCGCTTTGCCGACAGCACCGAATTCGTCAAATGGCTCCCCAACGCCCGCGGGAAGTTCATCCTCGTCTCCGCGCCGCAGCCGACCTGCCGTCCCCGCGAGGACTGGGCGACCAACGCCACGCCCGAGTCCAGGGCTCGCATGGACAGCCTCCGCACGGCGATCAACGCCGAGTGGGGCGGCCGCAACGTTCGCGGAACCGGCTACAGCCTCGCACTCGGCGGCGGTGAGCTCGGCAAGCGCCTCGAAGAAGGCGGAGTTGCCGGCCTCATCACGTCACGCCCGAAGGACGGCTGGGGGACGATCGAGGTCTTCGAGACCTACAACACCCGGGCGCCAACCGTTGCGCTGAGCTGCGAGGACTACGGTCTCGTCTTCCGTCTTACGGAAAACAAGCAGAACCCGCAGGTTCGGATGAACCTCGACGCCGATCTGCTTGGTGAGCGTCCTGTGTTCAACACGATCGCCGAGATCAAGGGAACGGAGAAGCCGAACGAGTACGTGATGCTCTCGGCGCACTTCGATTCGTGGGATGGCTCCTCCGGCGCGACCGATAATGGAACGGGCACCATCACCATGCTGGAAGCGATGCGGATTCTCAAGCAGGTATATCCGCACCCCAAGCGCACGATTCTCGTCGGCCACTGGAGCGGTGAGGAAGAGGGCGAAGTAGGATCCAAGGCCTTTACCGAGGATCATCCTGAAGTCCTCAAGGGACTGCAGGCGCTCTTCAACCAGGACAACGGAACAGGTCGCGTCGTTCGCATGGGCGGCGCTGGTCTTCCGAATGCCGCTGTCCACATCGAGCAGTGGCTGTCCAAGCTTCCGACGGTCTTCCAGGAGCAGGTCAAGTTCAACGGACCTGGCTTCCCGGCCGGCGGCGGAAGCGATGACTTCTCCTTCGGCTGCAATGGTCTGCCAGCCTTCGGACTCGGCGCCCTCAACTGGGACTACGGGAACTACACCTGGCACACCAACCGCGACACGTACGACAAGATCGTCTTCGACGACCTCAAGTCCAACGCGACGCTCACGGCGATGCTGGCCTACCTCGCCTCGGAAGATCCGACGATGATCACGCGCGAGCGTGTCGATCTCGTCGCCGAGGCAGCTCGCATGGCAGCGCAGAATCCCGCAGCTACCGGCAACGGGCGGTTCCGTGCGCCGACGACCTGGCCCGCGTGCGTCAAGGCGCCGCGGACGACGAACCCGCGTCTCAAGTAATCAGATCGCGGTCTGAAACAAGGATCCCCGGCTGCGCAACCGATGCGCAGCCGGGGATCTGCTTATGTGGGCGTCGCGGTGGACTTTAATCGTTGTCCAGCATTGCTTCCGGATGCGGCTGCGCCGGTCCGTCGATCAGCGCCAGCAGCGCACGATCGCTCAGCTCCTGCCATCCAGCCGGAAAGCTCCAGAATCGCCGAATGACCATCTCGTTGAGAGCGATGAGCGACTTTCGGGCGACCGATCCGTCGCTTTCGGACATCTCCATCTCGCGCACCCGCCATTTCTTTCCCTGAGCGTCGGCCACGTCGCGGCACGCCCCCTGATGCTGGGTGTTCACTGTTCAGCGCATGATTTGGCGAACGACCGATTCATCAGAACCCACAGTTCAGAGATAGCTGCATAATTCACGGCACTTCGGACGTATCCGAATTGGCAAGCCAGCGAATCACCGCGAATTGCGAGCCAGTCTGGCGCAAATCGTGGCGATCAGCCCTACTTTGATTATCGCGGTGCGTAAATGCATTTCTTGAGTTTGCAGGCGACTGGATGAATCAACGCCGTGCATATGGATCGAACAAGCGTTCCAGCCCGATGAATTCCGCCGCCAGCGCGGCTAATTTTTGATGTGAGCCGGACTTCCGGCACCTGAATCGCAACCTGAATCCGACCATGGCACAACTGAATTCATTCGACGTGACGACGGGCGTAGATATGCAGGAAGTCGACAACGCAGTCAATCAGTCGCAGAAGGAGATCGGCCAGCGGTATGATTTCAAGGGCTCCAAATCGACGATCGAGTTCAAGCGCGCCGAAGAGATGTTGGTGCTTGTTGCAGACAGCGAGTATCAGATGAAGGCACTTACCGACGTGTTGTGGGGCAAGCTCGTGAAGCGCGGCGTTCCGGTAAAGAACCTCGACATTGGTGAAGTTAAGCCTGCCGGCGGTGATACTGTGCGGTGCGAGATAAAGCTCAAGACCGCGCTCGACACTGACACGGCAAAGAAAGTCGCTGCAGCGATCAAGGAAGCCAGGATTCCCAAAGTTCAGGCAGCGATTCAGGCGGACCAGGTGCGCGTGAGCTCGCCATCGCGAGACGATTTGCAGAATGCCATGGGTGTACTTCGCGCCGGCGACTTCGGCGTCGAGTTAAAGTTCGGCAACTATCGCTGAGCGATGGTGTTATCTGTCACAAACGTCGATCAGCTGACAATTCGCGCCGCGACGTGCGAAGACGCTCCCGCACTCGCGGAATTTGCAGAGCGATCGTTTCGCGATACGTTCGGATGCGACAATGTGGAGTCCGACATGGCGCAGTACGTCGCGCGTGCGTTCGGTGAAGAGACTCAGCGTGCCGAGCTTGCCGACTCGCACCGCGTCGTCCTGTTGGCGGAAATCGGCGGCGTGATTGCGGGCTATGCGCAGCTGATGAATGACTCCGCGCCGGACGATATCGCGATGGAGCGATCGGTGATCGAGCTTGAACGGTTTTATGTCGCGCACGAGTGGCATGGGCGCGGAATCGCGCAGCAGCTCATGGCGCGTGCGACGGAGGCGGCAGATCGGTCGGGTGCCGCGACGTTATGGCTGGCCGTGTGGGAGCGTAATCCCAGAGCGATAGCTTTCTATCGCAAATCCGGATTTGTGGACGTTGGGTCCAGGCTTTTTCTGCTTGGCAGCGACCGTCAGACGGATCGTGTAATGAGCCGGCTACTGCCGAGCTGAGCTGCCACAGATAGTCAGTTGCATGCTGGCGCGCCGTCGAATACCGCTGGTGCAACAGGAGCCGTTCCGACAAATATCGCGCATGTATGGCCTGGCGCGTTCAGGTGCGTCGCCTTGGCACTCCAGCCCGACACTCCGGAAGCGGTCGCGACGACGGTGACATTCTGCGATGCACCGAATGTGTTCGTCGAATCGCTTGGTGTCGTGTAGGTGTGTGAGAAGTAGGCGCCTGAGTTGGCGGATGCGTACGCCTCTTCCGATATCTCGAGATTCTTGAGATCGGTCTTGACCGCGGTAAGGTACGCCCGCTCCTTGACCGCGCTGTATTGCGGAATTGCGATCGCCGCGAGAATTCCGATGATCACGATCACGATCAGCAGCTCGATGAGGGTAAAGCCTCTGCCGACTCTCAATGGGTTTGCCCTCACGTTGACAGGTCTCCGGTAAGCGTTGCGTTCTGACGGACACCACTGGACTTGGCAACGCCCGCGCCACGTTGTGGCACGGATCGTAAGACCTTGCTGCGTAACGCTTTAGGTCGCTGCCCGGGCTCGGCCAAACGTTTGATGCCCGTTGTAATCCGCAACCACTATTGCGTTTCGCGGCTGTGTCGGCCGATCTTCGTCAGCTGCCCGCAGGCACCTTGACCGGCTTGATAGCGTGACCGTCGCGGATGTCGTCCGAGGGGTTGAGCGCGACCGTCGCTCCCTCGTCCACACCCGATAGAATCTCTACCGTGGCGCCGTAATCACGTCCAACGGCGACCTTGTGATAGTGCGCGACGTTATGGTCATCTATCACGATCACCTGAGTGCCGCCGGCATTGAAGAGAAGCGCATTGGCCGGCACCACAACCGGCGCGACCATTCCGCCGGTCGCAAGATCTACCTGCACGAAGCTTCCGGAGAGCAGCGAATGATCGGTATTCGCGACGTCCACTTCTACGAGGAGAGTCCGCGTGCCGGGATCGAGTGCTGCAGCAGTGCGTGCAACCTTGCCGGTAAATACATGGTCGTGCTGCTCGGCCAGCGACACGCTTGCCTTCTGTCCGATCTGAATGGAAGGCGCGAGCGATTGCGGCACGTTCACGTAAACGCGCATTGTGTCCGTCTGCGATACGCGAAATAGGCCAAGTCCGCCGGTGCCGGCGCCACTGGTGCCTGGACTCACGAGGGTGCCGACATCGACATTGCGCGCGGTAACCACGCCGGCGAACGGCGCAGTGACCTTGCTGAATCCCTGCACGCTCGTGAGGCGCTGAACGTTGGCGCGTTGTGCATTCGCCGTAGCGGCGCTCGCCTCGTACGCCGCTGTCTTCTCATCCAGTTCCTGCTGGCTCACTGCACTGTCGCGCGCGAGTGACTTCCATCGGTCCAGGTCGCTCTTCGCAAGCGCGAGTGACGCGTTTGCCTGACTCAGCTGCGCCTTCGCTTGCTGTACTTCCTGATCCACTTCGGGTGCTTCTATGGTTGCGAGCACCTGTCCGTCCTTCACGCGGGCACCGATGTCGGCATACCACTGGCGGACGTATCCAGCTGACCGCGCATAGACGACGGCCTCGTGCAGTGGCTGAAGTGTGCCGGGCAGAACGAGCGGCGAGCTCTTTGCTCGCACGGCTGTAGAGACCGAGGTCGGCATGGCGGTGTCGGAAACCGCGCGGACTTCGTCAGCCAGCGCGCGTCGCTGCGCGATGCGGGGAATGATTCCGATCGCCAGCAGGATCATGATGATGGCGGCGAAGACCGGCAGTGTCGCGCGTGAGCGGCGTAGCGGGGCGGGGGAATGCGATGATGAGTGCGTCATGAGTGCAACAGTGGGTCATCCACGCCACCCGGTGGTCGGATGCGCAGAACGCTGTAAACAACGGGAACGAGCACGAGTGTCGCGACTGTCGCGATGATCAATCCACCTATCACCGCTCTGCCAAGTGGTGCATTCTGCTCACCGCCCTCACCGAAGCCGAGCGCCATGGGAAGCATGCCGATTATCATCGCGAGCGCAGTCATGAGTACCGGCCGAAGACGAGTCTTGCCTGCATCCAGAGCCGCCTCGACAGCATCGAGCCCGTCTGCCCGGCGGGAATTTGCAAAGGTGACGACGAGGATACTGTTGGCGGTCGCAACGCCCATCGCCATCACCGCGCCCATGAGCGACGGAACACTGAAAGTCGTGCGCGTGACGAAGAGCATCCATACGATTCCGACCAGCGCGGCTGGAAGCGCCATGATGATAATGAAGGGATCCAGCCACGACTGAAAGTTCACGACCATCAGGAAGTACACGAGCAGAATCGCGAAGGCCAGACCAAAACCCAGTCCGGTGAACGCCTCGCGCATGCTGGACACCTGTCCCCGCATCACGATAGTCGTCCCGAGAGGCATCTTTTTCTGTATCTGTGCGACGACGTGATCGATGTCGCGCGCGACGCTGCCAAGGTCGCGGCCTTCCGCGCCGGCGTAGACATCGTACACGCGCTGCACATTATAGTGGTCCACCACCGCCACGCCACTTCGCCGCGATCCGGTGGCGAGGTTGCCGAAGAGCTGTGGTGCCACACCAGCGGCGATCACTGGCGTCGATTCCAGATCACTGAGCGATGACAGGCGATATTCCGGCGTCTGCACTGCAACCTTGTACGACACGCCGTTCTGGGGATTGAGGAAGAAGTTGGGAGCCGTCTGGCCGCTCGAGCTGAGCGAGATCAGCAGACTGTTCGCAACGTCGCGCTGCGTGAGGCCGAGTTGGGAGGCACGCGTGCGGTCGACGGTGAAGTACAGCTCCGGAGCGTCGATGACCTGTTGCTGGCGTACGTCCACCGCTCCCGGGATGTGCCGCATGGAGTCGGCGATCTGGCTCGCGACCGCATACCCGTCGACGTTCTTGCCAGGCACCACCTGCACGTCGATTGCTGCTGGAAGACCAAGGTTGAGTATGCGATTGACTATGTCGGCCGGCTGGAACGCGAACGTGACACCGGGAAACCGCTGTCTGAAGTCGTCACGAAGCATGTTCATGTATTCGGCGGTCGAGCGAGCGCGGCCCTCATTGAGCGAGATCAGCAGCTCTGCATCCGCCGGCCCGATCGTCGCGTTGTCGCCCGTCGACAGGTTGATGCTGCTGGACGGAACTCCGACGTTCGCGAGGATCAGCCCGAGATCGCGGGGCGGAACGTCTTCGCGAATCGCGTGCTCGACCTGCGCTATGATGGCGTCGGTCTCCTCGAGTCGCGTCCCCGCCGGCGCACGGACATGAACTCGAAACTGGCCCGCGTCCACACGAGGAAAGAAATCCTGGCCTACGAACGGGAGCAACACCAGCGATGCGAGTACGGCAGCCGTTGCACCCATGGCGACGCGACGCCGATGCTGCAGCGCCGTCGCCAACACGTTGCTGTACCATGCGCGCATGCGGTCGAAATGCGTCTCGAACCAGCGATTCACGCGCCAGAAGATGTCCGACACGGCCGCACCGCCGTGGTGCGCCGCGTACATCGTGACTTCAGCTGGCAGCAGATACCGCACCATCAACGGTACGAGAGTACGCGACAGAACGTACGAGGCGAGCATCGCGAATATGACCGCCATCGCGAGCGGTTGAAACAGCGCGCCTGTGACGCCTCCGAGGAAGAACACCGGCGTGAACACGACACAGATGGCGAGAGTCGAGACGAATGCGGGTACAGCTATCTCGTCGGCACCATCGAGAATCGCCTGCATGAGCGGCTTGCCCGTTCCCAGATTTCGATGAATGCTTTCTATCGTGACCGTAGCGTCATCCACCAGGATTCCGACTGCGAGCGCGAAGCCGCCAAGAGTCATGACGTTGAGACTCTGACCGAGCGCGGCGAGGCAGATCATCGAAACGAGGATGGACAGCGGGATCGACGTCGCCACCACCAGCGTGCTGCGCCAACTGCCGAGGAAGAGCAGTATCATCGCTGCCGTCAGCAATCCGGCGATGATCGCTTCGCGAAGCACCCCGTGCAACGACGCGCGCACGTACAGCGACTCGTCCAGCATGAGGTTGAGCGATACACCCGCGGGAAGGGCCGCCTTGACGGCCGGCAGCGCAGCCTTGATGCGCGCGACGACGTCCAGCGTCGAGGCGTTGCCGTTCTTTACGACGCTCTGATAGACACCGCGATGCCCGTTCTCCCGTACGAGATTCGTCTGCACTGCATAGCCGTCGCGAACCTGCGCCACATCCTTGATGTAGACCGTGGTTCCGTGCACCGTCTTGATCGGCATGTCGTTGAGCATCGCCGCGACGTCAGGAGTGGAGTTCAGTCGTATGTAATACTCACGACTTCCGAACTTCGCCGTCCCGGAAGGCAGTACGAGATTCTGTACGTTGATTGCGTCGCTGACATCCGATGGTGAGACGCCTTTTGCGTACATCGCCGCCGGATCCAGGTCGACCATTACCTGGCGTGCCTTGCCCCCGTACGGCAAGGGAAGCGATGCACCCTGCACGGTGGCAAGCTTGAGCCGCATCGTGTTGGTCGCCAGATCGTAGAGCTGAGTCTCTGACAGAGTCTTGCTGTCGACGCCGATCTGCAGCACCGGAACGTCCGTCGCGTTGAAGCGAAGGATGATCGGCGGCTGAATTCCCGGTGGGAGATTCTTGACCGCGGTCTGTGAGGCGGAGGTGATCTCCGCGAGTGCGGTCGGTATGTCGGTGCCGGGCTGGAAATAGACCTTGATGACGCCAACGCCGTTGATCGACTGCGATTCGATGTGCTCGATGCTTCCGACGGTCGCGCTGTAGTAGCGTTCCGCAGTCGAGACGATTCGGCGTTCCATCTCTTCCGGCGGCATTCCACCGTACTGCCACACCACCGTCACGAGCGGAATGTTGATGGCGGGGAAGATGTCGGTCGGCATCCTGAGCGCCGAGACGACTCCGAACAGCGCGATCAGTATCGAAACCACGACGAAAGTGTATGGCCTCCGAAGTGCCAGCTTGACGATCCACATCTATCTGAGCTCCCGGCCGAGCACGCGCTCGAGTCTGGCTCGCGCGATCTGATAATCGTAGCGTGCCTGGACGAGCGAAGTTTCTGCCTGCGCGAGATTGAGCTGCGATGTTACCTCATCGAGAAAGGTCGACGCGCCGGCTCTGTACCGCAGCTCCTGCACGCGTAGATCCTCGCGCGCAGCATCGACTGCCTCGCGCGCGAATCCGATTCTCTGCGCCGCCACTGTCGCGTCGTCGTACGACTTCACCGCGTCGGCGCGCACACCGCGCTCGGTATCGACGGCTGTCGAGTGTGCTGCCACCGCATCCGCCTCTGCACGAGTCACGGAAGCGCCACGCTGGAATCCGTTGAACAGCGGGTAGGAAATCCCGAGCTGCAACGTCCATCCGCCAACCGGGCGCGGATTCACCGAGCGTTGTTCCAGCCATCCGTAACCGCCGCTCGCAAGAACGGTGGGAAGGTACTGTGCGCGCGCTGCCGTAATCGCCGCGTCCGCCGATTGCGCGGCGGCTGTCGCGGCACGTGCCACCGGCGCTGCGCTCACTGCATTCCTCACCAGCGAATCGCGAGAGACCGGAAGCGGAAGCGAATCGTCGCCGGGCACCGGCGCGGCATCTACAGGTACGTCGCTGCCGATCGCTCGGGCCAGTGCGAACTGGCTCGCCGTCTTCTGCGATCCAGCCGTTGCAAGCGCGTCTCGCGCCGTGGCCAGTGCGACCCGCGCGCGAAGTACGTCGGAGCGTGTCGTCGTGCCCGCGCGCAGCCGACTGTCGGCGTCCCGCATTGCGAGCTGTGCCTGTGCAACCTGCGCTGTAGCGACATCGACGAGCTCGCTCGCCCGCAACACGTCGAAGTAAGCCTGCTTGGTCGCGAGCCGCACGTCGTATTCACTCGCGGTGAGCCCTGCATCCGCAGCGACCTGTTGCGCATCGGCGCTCTGGCGCTCTGCACCCCGTCGTCCACCCGTGAAGACCGGAACCGCCGCCGAAATCCCGGAGCCGTACGTATCGTCCAGAGGGCGGACGGAAGACGACACCGGAATCCCGTTGGTGACGCTACTTCCTCCTTGAACAGTCGTTCCACGACCGGCGCTGGAGGCGACGCCGAGTGATGGGAGGTATTCGCCGGTAACAACGCGGCGGTTTGCTCGGGCAGTCGTGACCGCTGCCTTGCCCGCCGCGAGCGCCGGATTGACACGCGCGGCCATCGCCAACGCCTCGGGCAGTGTTACGGTGCGAAGAGAGTCGGCCGGCTGCTGGGCGCGCATCAGCGCGGGTAACATCACGGCGGCGGCAAGAAGAGCGCGCACCCTGAGAGAAAGTGGAACCGGAATGTTGGTTGGAGCTGGGATGGTACGACTTGATGGCGGCTTGAGCGGCGGCGGTGCCCTGCCAGGACAGATACGCCCTGGTCCCGCCGCCTGTTGCGGCGGGTGGCGGCTGGAGTCCCGATCAACTAAGCTACGCGTTCCATGACTTTGTGTCCTCCATGAGTGTTCTTGCCATGACGGGGCTGGTCGCGATTGGCTCATTCGCGGCTGGCATGCTTGGAGCACTCACGGGGCTCGGCGGTGGCATGATCATCGTGCCCATGCTCACCCTGGTGTTCGGAGTGGATATCAGGTATGCGATCGGCGCTTCACTGATTTCGGTGATAGCGACGTCGTCCGGTGCGGCCGCCGCGTATGTCCGCGAGGGCTACACCAACATTCGAATCGGAATGTTCCTGGAAGTAGCGACCACGCTCGGCGCGCTGGGCGGAGCCTACATTGCCGGACTCATCTCGACGAGCGCCATAGCGGTAATCTTCTCCCTGGTCCTGGCATACTCGGCCTACCGGTCGTTTCAGCCGCGGGAAGAACATTCCATCGACGGCCCGCCGGACAAGTGGGCCACGCGCCTCAGGATGGACGGCACATATCCTACCGCCGAAGGGCTGCAGGCGTACACCGTCCACGCAGTGCCGACCGGCTTCTCGCTCATGTTCCTCGCCGGAATCCTGTCCGGGCTGCTTGGCATCGGATCGGGAGCCGTGAAGGTGCTCGCAATGGATCAGGCGATGCGTCTTCCGTTCAAGGTCTCGACGACGACGAGCAACTTCATGATCGGCGTGACCGCGGCGGCGAGCGCGGGCGTCTATCTGCATCGCGGGTACATCGATCCTGTGCTCGCGTTCCCCGTCATGCTCGGCGTGCTTGCCGGTGCGCTTACGGGTGCACGAGTTCTTGCCGGCGCGAAGGTGCGCGCACTGCGCACGATATTCACCGTCGTGATAGTGTTCCTCGCTGTGGAAATGGCTTACAAGGGTCTGCGAGGCGGCATATGAGTGAGCCGCTGTGGCGCACCGGTCGCTGGAGCGACGAGCACGTAGAGCTCTTCGTCGGAAATCTCCTGCGTTGGGGAGTGATCATAGCCGCTGCCGTGACTGTTGTCGGTGGCGCGCTCTTCCTCTCGCTGCATGGCGGAAGAATCGCGGATTACCACGTATTCCATGGACAACCGGATGCGCTCAAATCCGTCTCCGAGGTTGTGGCCAAGGCGCTGCGGTTCCAGCCTGAGGCGGTGATCCAGCTCGGGCTGCTGCTGTTGATCGCAACCCCGATCGCCCGCGTCGCACTGTCCCTGCTCGCCTTCGTGAAGCAGCACGACCGTACCTACATCGTAGTCACGGCGATCGTGCTGGGCTTGCTTCTCTACAGCTTGACGGGAGCGGGCGCCTAGCCTGCCCACCGAAACCGTTCTCCGCAACAGGTCACGTCAATGTTAGCGTCGATTGTCACCCTCCTGACGTTGCTCGGCACGATATCACCTGCGCACGTCGCTCCGGCGCCTGTCGCGCAGATTCACTACACGGTAGCGATGCCGGATCCGGCGTCGCACCTGTACACCGTCACCATCGATGTCGATGGCGTGAAGGGTTCTGTCCTGAAGCTGCAGATGCCGGTCTGGTCGCCCGGACGGTACGCGCGCATGGATTTCGCCAAGAATGTACAGGAGTTCTCCGTAACCGATGGTAACGGCAAGGCGCTCAAATGGGATCGCGAGAACGGATCGCTGTGGCGCGTTTATCCCGGTGCTGCGCATCGCGTTGTAGCTCACTATCGCGTATTCGGCGACGATCTGTCCGGAACATTCAGCGTGCTCGACACGTTGCACGCGAACTGGAATGGTGCATCGCTCTTCATGTACGTCGAGGGCCGCAAGCCCTCGCCGGTTACGTTGCATGTCGATGCACCCGATGGGTGGCACATCATCAACGGCGACGCGCAGAAGCTCGACCAGACCGATTATTCATTCGAGAACTACGACCGCCTGATCGACACGCCGACCGAAGTCGCGCCTGGTTTCATGGTCGATTCATTCACGGTCGACAACAGACTGTATCGCACGGTCGTTCATCACAACGGACCGACCACTCCCGAAGAACGCGCCCGCTTCGTGGCCTCGATTCGCAGGATCGTCGAGGCTCACAACCGCGTGATCGGACCGCCGCCGCTGCGCATGTACACATTCCTGTTCCACATCGGCTTCCCCGGCGGCGATGGCATGGAGCACCTGTACTCGACGCAGATCATCGATCGCAAACCGTGGGTGGATACTGCCTCCGTTCTTGCGGGAGTCGAGACGGCCGCGCACGAATACTTCCACGTGTGGAACGTCAAGCGCATCCGGCCGTTCGCGCTCGGGCCGTTCGACTACACGCGCGAGCAGTATCAGCCGAGTCTCTGGGTGGCGGAGGGCTGGACGCAGTACTACGGCGAGATGGCGACGTCGCGCGCGAAGCTTGGCTCGACCGAAGACACGTATGCGATGATGGCGGGAATCGTCCAGGCAAACCTCACCGCGCCGGGCCGCAAGGAAGTCTCCGCGCGCATGGCCTCGTTCGAGGCTCCGTTCTTCGATGGCGCACCGCGTGCTCAGAAGACGAATGCGTCGCAAACATTCTTCACCTATTACTTCAAGGGTGCTGGCATTGCGCTCGCGCTCGATCTGATGATCCGCGACCAGAGCAACAACGTGCGCTCGCTGGACGATGCCCTGCGTGCGCTCAAGAAGCTTTCGTGGGATCAGCCGAACGCGTCCTACTACCTGCAGGGACGCGGCTACACCGAGGCCGACGTGGAGCACGCGGTATCGCAGGTGATGGGCAAGGACATGCATCCCTGGTTCGAGCGCTACGTGGGCGGAAAGGAAGACATGGACTTCGACAGCATCCTCGCTCTGGCCGGTCTGAAGCTGAACCGCGACGCCACGCGCTGGACGATTACTGCCGATCCGGGCGCATCGTCAAGACAGATCGCGATACGGGACTCGTGGCTGGCGGACTCCCAGCAGTAGCTCGCCAATGGTAGCGCTGGCGTCCTAGCGCGCCGCCTCGAACCGCGTCCTCTTGCCGATCCACGAAGCGATGGCAGTGACACTGCCATCGCAGGATCGTCATTTGTCAACCTCAACGACGTGTAATGCAACCTGGGTCCCCCTCACCTGCACGGTCATGGCGCGCTGCGCTAGTCGTCGCCTGCCTTGCCGGCACGACGGTTGTGTGCGCCATCCTGGCAACTGAGGTACGGCAGGTCAATGCCGCCCTCGACACGACTACATCGCAGACACTCCGGGACTACGCGACTTCGGCGGGCCGGATCCTGGGCACGGAGGCGATCCGACGGTCGGAGGGGTTCAGGTCGAGACTCTACGGTCCGTTGATGGGCACCATAGTCGTGGATGGAGCAGCGCCGCCATTGGCCACCTTCGCGCACCGCGCCGACTCTCTCTACGCCGCAGAGAAATACGACCCTGATTCGCTTCGCGGCTATATCCGCGTCGATGTGCGAACCCATAGTTGGGAAGGCGTGGGCTCGATGGCCGATTCCAGCCGTGCGGCTGCGGTGGTGGCCAAGGCCCTGGCGAGAGCGAGACTGGATACGGCACGAACGCCGCTCCTCGTGCTTCCCGGCGCGCACGAGCCCATAATCGTCTCGGCCGCGGCGGTCGCCGACTCGGCCGGGCGTCAGTACATGTATATCGTCGTTCAGGCGCGTGCAACGAATTTTCGCCACGCGATGCAGGCGACAATGCAGTCGGTACCGCTTCTGCCGCCGTCATTCGCGGGATCTGCGTGGAACCTGGACAAGTCCGCCGCTGCCAATCACGTCTCGAACGATTCACTCATCGGTGTACGGATCACCGCAGTCGATGGAACGGTGCTCTACGTATCACCCCATTCCTACGACAGTCCCTACCGCGGAGAGTACCACTTCCAGAGCGGACCGGACGGCTTCACCATTGAAACCGTGCTTCGTCCGAGTCTCGCTACGGCGCTCGTGCCCGCAGTCGTTCGCACCGCCAGCCGGTCGCTTTACATCGGGCTCGGACTTGTAGGCTGCTTTCTTCTGGCCGTTTCCTTCATCGCCTTCTGGGGCGAGATGTCGCATCAGACGGCCGAGCGGGCCAAATCGCTGCAGCAACTCACGACAGGACTTCGGCATGAGCTGAACAATGCGCTCGCGAGCGTCATGCTCGAATCTCAGATGCTCGCGGCGTCCGACGACGCATCGCTCGATGCGCGCTATGCGGGTGCCGCGATCGCTGAACAGGCGGAGCGGATGCGGAAAGCTCTGCGGCGGCTCGACAACGTCGATCACCTGCCGGTGGTCAACTACTTCGAGGGAAAGTCGATGCTGGATCTCACCGGCTCGCACCCTACGGAGCAGGAGCGCGAAGCCGCACGCGCAAGCTGACCTAGGCTCGGAACGGCGTTACTCTCCCCTCCGTTTTGCCCTCGCCGTCGGCGCTGCAGTCAGGGGATCTTCCGGCCAGACATGCTTTGGATACCGTCCGCGCAGCTCCTTCCGTACCTCGAAATAACTCCCGCGCCAGAAACCTTCCAGATCACGCGTGACCTGCACTGGCCTGCGCGCTGGCGATAGCAGCTCGAGCGTCAAGGGAACGCTTCCGGCATCGACAGTCGGTGTCTGCTTCACGCCGAACATCTCCTGTAGTCTCACGGCAATGCTTGGCGCGTCCGGCTTGCCGTAGTCGATTGCGACACGCGTGCCCGTCGGCGCGACATAATGAAGTGGTGCGAGTCTGTCGAGATCGCTGCGCTGCCGCCAGTCCATCATCGCCATCAATGCACGGTCGAGATCGTCGTCCAGATCTCGCAGAGACGTGCGTCCGTCCAGAATGGGCGCCAGCCAGTCGTCGAGCGTCGCCGTGAGGAACTCGTCGGACATGTCGGGCCAATCCGCGTGTCTCGCTCGCACGAATGCGACACGCTCGCGGACTGTCTTCGCGGCGCCACTCCATGGAAGCGTCTGAATCCCTTCGCGGCGCACTATGTTCAGCATCAGCTGCGCCGCGCCTTTCATTCCAGAATCGGTAACTAGCGATTCACTGAGTGTGATCGCGCCGAGTCGCGTTCGCATTCGCGCGCGAACGCTGCGCGCGCGATCATCCCACTCCAGAACCTCCTCGACCTCGATCTGATCTGCGAACAGCGCATCGATCTCCGATTGCGTCAACGATGCACCTAGAAATATTCGCGACGATCGCGCATCACCGTCGAGCTCGGCGGCTACTATGTATTCGGCTGACGACAGTCCCTGCGGGTGTGTGAGCGCTGCGCCGCGCCCGTTTCGAAGCAGGAAGCGCCCGTCCATCACGTCGCCCCGCGCCTGACCGATGCGGTCGGGGTATGCGAGCGCCAGAACCACTCCCGCGTTCGCTGTCTCACCCGCGGAATGACTGGCAACACCCAGCTGACGTCTAAGCGCCATGCTTTCTGCCGCAATCCGTCGCAGTTGCGTCCCGTCGACCTGCGCGCCGTGCAGTGCGACGCGACCAGCCGGCGCGTGCAGCAACTCCAGACGAATCCCGATGTCGGCGTCGGCAGCTCCATCGACGCCACGTACGAAGTCACGCTCGCCGAGTATCGCGGCAATGTCACATGCGATCGCACCATTGCCGATAGCGATCGATCTTATCAGCATGTGCGCGATGCGTGGATGAACCGGCAGCGCCGCCATCGCGCGACCATGATGCGTGATGGCACCGGACTGATCGAGCGCGCCGAGCATCGTCAGCAGTTGCGCTCCCTGCTCCAGCGCCGATAGTGGTGGAGCATCGAGCCAGCGAAGCTCGTCCACATCCTTTATCCCGGCAACTGCAAGCTCGAGAACAAGCGGCGCGAGATCAGCCTGAAGAATCTCCGGACTCGTGTGCTCCAGAAGATGATGCTGCTCGTGCTCCGGCCAGAGACGGTAGCACCTGCCCGGCGCCGTTCGTCCCGCGCGTCCCGCGCGTTGGTCGGCAGAAGAGCGTGATGTGCGGACGGTTTCGAGGCGCGTCATTCCGCTTCGTGGCGAAAAGCGGGGTGCGCGCGCGAGTCCGCTGTCGATCACGACCCGGACACCTTCGATCGTGAGACTCGTTTCCGCGATTGGCGTCGAGAGCACGACCTTGCGCGAGCCGCGCGGTGCGGGTGCAATCGCCGCATCCTGTGCCTGCTGCGACAGATCGCCATACAGCGGCTCGACGTGCACGTTGTCCGGCACGCGCCCCGCGAGCAGTGCGGCGACACGCCGTATCTCCGCTCCGCCGGGAAGAAATACCAGAATGTCGCCGTCGTTATCGTCGAGTGCAGCCACGACTCTGGATGCAACCGCCGCTGCCAGGCTCCGTGCGTCCGGCCGCGCCGAGTACGCCAGCTCGACCGGGAAGATCCGCCCTTCGCTTCTGATCACAGGAGCACTATCCAGAAGCGTTGCGACCCGCGCGCCGTCCAGCGTGGCCGACATGACGAGTATTCTGAGATCAGGTCGTATCAATGACTGCGATTGCAGCGCGAGTGCGAGCCCGGTATCGGCGTGAATACTGCGTTCGTGAAACTCATCGAAGATGAGAAGCCCCACGCGCTCCAGCGTTGCATCGCTCTGCAACATTCGCGTGAGGATTCCCTCCGTCACTACTTCGATCCTCGTTCTCGGCCCTATTCGCGTGTCGCGCCGCACCCTGTATCCAACAGTGTCGCCGGCGCGCTCACCGAGCAGCTGAGACATGCGATGCGTTACCGCGCGCGCGGCCAGCCGGCGCGGCTCCAGCATCACGATCCTGGAGTTGCCGAGCCACGGCTCGTCGATCAGAGCGAGAGGGACGTGAGTCGTCTTTCCGGCGCCGGGAGGGGCCTGCAGTACGGCGCCGTTCCCGCTCGCCAGCGCCGCGCGCAGGGCGGGGATCGCCTCGTCCACGGGAAGCCGCGCTCCAGGTAGTTCTTCGCCGCCGGCGTCGACTGGTCGAGTCATTCACAGTTGAAGTTAACGACACCCGGCATGTTCCCGGTCGCGCCGTCGCTGGCGTACGGCACGGGCGCGGCGATCGGGAACATGCCGGGTGATCCGAGTGGAACGGTGTGAACACGCCTTCGAACATGTGATCCGACAACCGGTGCGCCTGTCAGCCCACGCGGGCGACCTGTGAACCGTATATTCGGCGACTGGCTCGTGTCGGTCGTCAACCACTGCTGTGAGGGCTACATGCGATTTTTCAGTCTCCCGTTTCTCGCTTCGCTTGGCGTGCTCGCCGTCCCGCTGGTCGCGGCGTCTCCGCCTCCATCGGGCGACATCCTCGGCTTCACTCCAGCATCGTCGCGAATTCAACGCGACTGGGAGAACAAGTTTCGCGCGTTACCCGATCCAGCGCGCATGCGCGCGGACATGAAACTGCTCGCCGCGCGTCCACATCACGTTGGCTCGCCGTACGACAAGCAGAACGCGGAATGGATCCTCAAACAGTTCAAGGATGCCGGATGGGATGCGCACATCGAGACGTTCAACGTGCTCTTCCCGACACCAAAGCAGCGACTCGTCGAGCTCGTCGCGCCGACACGCTTCACGGCGAAGCTTCAGGAACCACCGGTACCGGGAGACCCGACGTCGTTCCAGACATCGGAGCAACTTCCGACTTATAACGCGTACTCGATCGACGGCGACGTCACGGGTCCACTCGTCTACGTCAACTATGGAATCCCTTCGGACTACGATGAGCTTGCACGGCGCGGTGTATCGGTCAAGGGCGCGATAGTCATCGCGCGTTACGGGCAGTCGTGGAGAGGCATCAAGCCGAAAGTCGCCGCGGAGCACGGCGCGATCGGTTGTCTGATCTATTCCGATCCTGGCGATGACGGTTACAACGATGGCGACGTCTTTCCGAAAGGACCGATGCGTCCGGCCGACGGCGTCCAGCGTGGCAGTGTGATGGACATGCCAACCTATCCAGGTGATCCGTTGACTCCGGGTGTCGGCGCTACGAAGGATGCAAAGCGTCTCGCACTCAAGGACGTGAAAGTACTCACGAAGATCCCCGTGCTTCCCATCTCGTACGGTGATGCGAAGCCACTGCTCGCGGCCATTGGCGGTGACGTTGCGCCGAACGGCTGGCGTGGTGCGCTCCCGATCACGTACAAGGTTGGACCCGGACCTGCGCGAGTCCATCTCGTCGTCAAGTCCAACTGGGACATCAAGCCGATTTACGATGTGATCGGCCAGTTGCGCGGAAGCTCGTCGCCGGATGAATGGGTGGTTCGTGGAAATCATCACGACGCATGGGTGAACGGCGCGGACGATCCGATCGCCGGTCAGGTTGCGCTGCTGGAGGAAGTCCGCGCAATGGGCGCGCTCGTCAAACAGGGCTGGCACCCCAAGCGCACGATCATCTACGCCGCCTGGGATGGAGAGGAACCCGGTCTGCTGGGTTCGACCGAATGGGCTGAAACACACGCGAAGGAGCTCGCGGCACATGCAGTTGCGTATCTCAACAGCGACACTAACGGACGCGGTTATCTCGGCGTCAGCGGCTCGCACGTGCTGGAGAAGTTCATCAACGGTGTGATGCGCGACATAACCGATCCCGAAACCGGCGCGAGCGTTGCAAGCCGGTCTCGCGCGCGTTCGCTCCTGCATGCGTCCGCCGCCGCGCGCAAGGATATTCGGAACCGCGCCGATCTTCACATCGGCGCACTTGGCTCCGGCTCCGACTACACTGCGTTCCTGCAGCACGTCGGCGTTCCATCGATGAACCTGGGCTTCGGCGGCGAGGATCAGGGTGGTGTGTACCATTCGGTGTACGATGACTTCTACTGGTACACGCACTTCTCCGATACGTCGTTCGTATATGGCAAGGCGCTCGCGCAGACTGCCGGCACCGCCGTGATGCGCCTCGCTGACGCTGACGTGATTCCGTATGACTTCACCGATCTTGCGCAGACCGTCGGCACCTACGTGACCGAGCTCAAGACGCTTCACAAGACGATGGCATCGGATGTCGTCGAGCACAACCGTGAAGTTGCCGACAGTGGATTCTTCCTCACCAACGATCCGCGTCATCCGCTCACGCTTCCGAACGCTGAAGCGGCGATACCGGATCTAGACTTTGCGCCGCTGGACAGCGCGACTGCTGCATTGACCCGGGCCGCTGAGCGCTATCAGGCGGCATTCGCGCAATCGATGGACGGCGCAGCCACGGAGAGCTTCGTCAAGCTCAACGCAGATCTGCTGCAGAGCGAGCGCGTGCTCCTGTCGGATGCCGGACTCCCGAACCGTCCCTGGTTCAAGCACCTGCTGTATGCGCCCGGTTACTACACTGGCTACGGCGTCAAGACGATCCCCGGCGTGCGCGAGGCGATCGAACAGAAGGAGTGGCCACTGGCAACAACCGAGATCGGACGTGTGTCAGCGGCACTGAACGCCGAGGCCGCGTTGGTTGACAGAGCCGCAACGGAATTGGGCCACTGATAGAGCGATAGGCGTGATGTTCGTCATTCCCGCGAAAGCGGGAATCCATGTTGTCGATCTCTGGTTGCGATGACACCAGGAAGTTGATCGGCATCAGATGGATTCCCGCTTTCGCGGGAATGACGAGTCTACAACGTAGTATCCCTGCTCAGAGCCCCGACGTCTTGTCGATGAACGCCGCTACGTTGCTCTTGAATTGCGCGAGTGACGGAACATTGACATAGATCATGTGCCCCGACATGTACTCGGCTTCGGTGATCTGACTGCGTACCTGCTTCGGAACGCCGAGATGATCCATTGTCCACTCGGCGGCAAAGTACGGCGTCGCAAGATCGAAGAGGCCGCTGTTGAGCATCACGTGCAACTTGGGGTTCGTGCTCAATGTGTTCGCGAGATCCACCGCAACGTTGGTATGGCCCGGCCAGCCGCGTCTGTCGCCATGCGTCCAATCCCATGGATTCACCCTGCCGGAGATCGCGTAGAGCTTGTCGCGGCCGTAGTTGAGTTCCTCGTGCATGTACTGGTTGAACAGCGACACGTACGCCGAACTGATGTCTGCCGACTGCGGATCGTACTCGGCGTTTTCCGCGAGCAGGTCCCCGGTCTCACCGACAAAGCGCGCATCGAGACGACCGACTGTCTGGCCGTGCTCGCGCAGCAGCTCCTTCTCGAACTGTCCAGCGTTCACCCGAAGGTTCGCCTTGTCGATGTACGCACCGTTGAGTCCCGTGTACTGCTGCAGCTTGGCGATGATTCTCGCGCGATCCGCGCTCGAGAGATTGTCGCCCGCCATCAGAGCCTGCGCATAGTCAGTCGTGGCGAAGTGCTCGACTTCCTTGAGAAACGGGCGCAGCTCGGCCGGTCGATTCGCCAGTGCGTTGTGATACCACGCAACCGCCGCATACGATGGCAGATACATGACGTACGGCATGTCGTTTCCGGCGTCGAACGTGATTGTCTGGAAGTCCAGCACCGACGACAGCAGAATCACACCATTCAGATCGATGTTGTAGCGATTCTGCAACACGGCCGATAGCGCCGCGGAGCGCGTGGTTCCGTAACTCTCGCCCATCAGATAGCGCGGCGAGTTCCATCGCCCCGACTCGCTCAGATAACGACTCACAAATTCGCCGAGAGAGCTGGCATCCTGATCCACGCCCCAGAAATTCTTTCCCTTCGCCTTGCCGACCGGCTTGCTGTATCCCGTTCCCACCGGGTCGATGAAAACGAGATCCGCCTTGTCCAGCATGCTGTACTGATTGTCCACCAGATGATAAGGTGGCGGCGCTGAATGCACGGTGTCGGGAATGTCGACGCGTTTGGGCCCGAGCAATCCCATGTGAACCCACACGGACGACGATCCCGGTCCACCGTTGTACGCGAACATGATCGGTCTGCGAGAGCGGTCTGTTACGCCACGTTGCGTATACGCCGTGTAATAGATCTCCGCCGTCGGCTCGTCTGTGCTGTCGCGCAGAATTATGTTGCCAACCGTAGCGTCGTAATCGATTCGCTTGCCGCCGATCGTCGCCGAGTGATGCGTAACCACATGCACCTCTCTCGCGGGTGCTGGCGCGCGGGAGCCTTGCAGGATGGTGGTTTCGACCGTTGTGTCGGCGCGCCCCCGAACCGTCGTGTCGCGGCTGCTGTCCGGACGTGCTTCCCCGCGTCGCGTGGCACGCTGGCCGAACGCGGCGGCTGGAATCAATACTGCCGCGACAAGAAAGGCGGCTCTCTTCATGTTGGAATTCCGGTTTTGGCTGAATTTCATGGGCTGTGTCAGATTCGCACGGCGGCGGGTAACAGAGGCAGATATTACACACACGATCGCGCTCCGCTAGCCGCCATCCGCTGATAACGGGCCGCAACCGGAATCCCTGCTCGCTCATTACCTATATTTCAGCCCTACGCCCATGAAGACCGCATTCATATATACGGCTGCAGTCGTCGCCCTCGGCGCCTGCTCCCAGACGCCCGGGGTTGCGGCGCAAACACCTGTTCACTGGTCAATTGCCCCGGTTCGGGGTGCGATCACCAATGGTACGGTATCGACCGTAAGGGTCGATGGCACCATTCAGGCCGGCTGGCACATTTACTCCATCAGCCAGCCGCCCGGCGGACCGTATGCCACCCGGATCTCCGTTCCAGATGGGCAGTCGTTCGTCGCCGCCGGCAGCCCCGAGGCGGTCCTGCCGCCGCACGTCGCATTCGACAGCGCCTTCAAGATGAATGTGCAGTTGCATGAAAACGCGGCCAGCTTCGACGTACCTGTGCGCTTCACCGGAAAGTCCGCCGCTGGCGACTCCGTCCACGTGAACGTCAGGTACCAGGTCTGCAACGCATCGCTCTGCCTCCCGCCGCAGACCGCGAAGCTCGTGGCGCCGGTCGTAACAACGGCCAGGTAGTCACCGCCGATGATTCTCAGCGTCGGATGAATCCGTGATCCAGGCACCGGCGGGAGTTTCTCCTGCCTTTCTCTGGCTTGCTGCGACCGCAGGTGCGTTGTCGCTGCTCACACCGTGCGTCTTTCCCATGGTGCCGATCACGGTATCGTATTTCCTGCGTCACGCCCAGACTAGCCGAGCCCGAGCGTTCACCGCGGTCGCGATCTTCGGACTCGGCATCATCGTCACCTTTACCGCACTCGGCGTTACCGTCGCCGCGCTCGTTGGAGCTGCGGGGCTGACGCGCTTCGCCGCCAACGCATGGGTGAACCTCGCGATTGCAGCAATCTTTCTCGCTCTCGCGCTCAACCTGCTTGGCTTCTATCAGTTGAACGTGTCGAGCCGAGTGCTGAGCGGCATCGATTCGGCCACGCGGGGCAGGAAAGAATCCGACGCAACGACCACGCTGCTCATGGGTGTGCTGTTCACGCTCACGAGCTTCACGTGCACCGCGCCGTTCATCGGCACGCTGCTGGTCGCCGCATCACAGGGCGAATGGCAACGGCCGATTGTCGGAATGCTGGTTTATGCCATCGTATTCGCGCTTCCATTCATCGTTCTCGCGACTGTTCCTCGCTGGATCAACAGTCTGCCCAGCTCCGGCGCATGGCTGAATCGCGTCAAGGTCGTGATGGGCTTCGTCGAGATCGCCGCGGTGGCGAAGTTCATATCCAACGCGGATCTGGTCTGGCACTGGAATATCTTCACGCACGATGTCGTGCTCGCGATCTGGGTAGCGCTCGCGCTGATCGCCACGTTCTACCTGTTGGGCGCATTTCGTCTGCCGCACGAGCCGCCGCTCGCGCGTTCGGAAGCAACCCGGACATCGCAGCGCGCCCTGCCGCACATCAGTGCCTCGCAGGCGATTCCGGCGCTGGTGTTTCTCGCGATTGGCATGTGGCTGGCCACCGGCCTGACGGGTAGCACGCTCGGTACGCTGGAATCATTCCTTCCTCCCGTCGGCGGCGCACCGGCTCCGGTAAACGCCGCCGATGTCCCAGCCGAGCTCAACTGGCGGCTCAACGATCTTCCCGCCGCGCTCGCCGTAGCGCGTCAGGAGAACAGGCGTGTATTCATCGATTTCACTGGATACACCTGCACCAATTGTCGCTGGATGGAAGCCAACATGTTCACTCGACCCGAGATAAGAGTCGCGATGAACCGCTTCGTCCTCGCGCGTCTCTACACCGACGGCGACGGCGATATCTACGACAGGCAGCAGCAGATGCAACAGCAGCGCTTCGGAACCATTGCCCTGCCGCTCTATGCGATAGTCGATCCCGACGGCAAGACCGTCACAACATTCGCCGGGCTTACACGGAGCCCGAATGATTTTCTTTCCTTCCTGTCCGACGGCCTGAATTAGTCTTTTCCCGTCGATTTGTCCGGTACGGATCGTACCATGCTGTAAGTCAGATGTTGTATTTCTTGCCAGGCGAAAATCGCCGATTACCAACCCATGGGCGGCTCGTCCTAATGGGACGCACGCGATCGCGTGCTGGGGAATTCGGGCGGAATCAGCTGTATGGGATACGTCCCTGTGGCGCACCTTTTGGAGGCTCGACCATGTTGTCCCATCGCTCGTTGTGCATTGGGCTCCTGCTGCTGCCGGCGCTTCCTGCGTTCGGCCAGAAACCCGCCGCGTCGCATCGTCCCGCGCGGGCGCACTCGCAACAAACGTCGGCATCTCTTGCTACACCGCAGGTACGCGCAGTCGTGCTTCCGGTCGACGGACTCGAGAGTGATTCGGTGCAGACGATCATCTCGCGCGATCTGAATTTCGGCGATCGCGTACAGGTCGTATCCGATCTGACACCTGCCATTCCGTCCACCAAGAAGGCGCAACAGCCAACTACTGTGGTCAGGACAGTCGCCACTGCGACCGGAGTGACCGTGTCGCTCGTCGATCCGCTGAGCGGTACAGTCAGGCAGCAGCATGATTTTGCGCTTCCTCAGGTGCCGCATCGCACGGAGCAGGCGATTGCCGATTCGCTGAACCAGGCCTTCGACGCACGCGATCTCATGCGTCGCACGCGCATAGTTCGCGCAGAGACAGTTCGCGACTCGCTCCAGGTGGAGATGGCGAAAAAGGCGCCCAGGCTGCGCAACAAGGAGGCGAAGTCGCAGTACGCCGAGCTCGTCGCTCAGCGCAACAATATGCTCATCGGCGCGCTGGGAGAGCTCGCGATAATCCGTGGCGAGCGTGAGCGTGACGAGGCTGCGCGCGCCGGAGTCCAGCGCGATGCGATCGCACGTGAAGCAGTGATTCGCGATTCAGCGACCGCGGCCCGCCGCTGGGCAATCCACGGTGTTTCTGACGCTGTCGAGGAATGGATGACCGGCCACCGCGGCATCGCGCAGTCACGCGTGGCATACGTATCGAACGGTGTGATTCGTGTCGTCGATTTCGATGGCGCCAACGATCATCCCGTAACGCGTATCGACAAGGAAGGCGACAAGGCGATGTCGCCTGCATGGCGCCGCGACGGCACCGGCATCGTTTACAGCGAGATGAGTGATGCAGGTACGCAGATCGCCCTGGTCAATCTGGTTACCGGAAAGACTCGCACGTTGGCGGCAACGCCGCGCGGCCTCAACATCACGCCGATCTTCTCCTCCGATGACAAGTCGGTCATATACGCGAACGGCTCCGATTTCCACACGGGTCTTGTCTCGGTCCAGCTCGACGCCGCCACGACGGCCAGGCCGCTTCCCGTGAACCGCGCCTTCGACGTCGATGAGCCGATTCTGAGCCCCGATGGTACGCGCATCGCCTACGTCTCCTCCCGTCCCAAGACTCCGCAGATCTATTCCGCCAATCTCGACGGAACGGACGAGCGTGTCGAAGCACCGGCTCCCCCAAAGACACGGGTCTATCACACCAGCCCGGACTGGAGCCCTGACGGACGGATGATCGCGTACCAGCAGCAGAATGGCGATTTCCAGGTCTGGGTAGTAAACCGGGACAATCACAACGTCCGCCGCCTCACCTCGGTTGGAGAAAACGAGGACCCGTCTTGGGCACCGGACGCGCGCCACATCGCTCTCACATCCAACCGTGGCGGTTCCAAGGCCATCTGGGTTCTGGATATCCAGACCGGTCGCTCCCGGCAGCTCACGGCAGCCGGCGACGCTCGGCTGGCAGCATGGTCCGGTCCGCTCGGCTCCAACGCTCCAGGACCCCTGGCGATAGCGCGGTAATCGAATGTTCATCATGGGCTGAAGCGTTGCACCTGTAACGCTACGTTACAGCCATTTCGTTTCGTAAACCGGCGGGTCGCATCGTAAGTCGTTGCTATTCAACGATTTAGCTTGTGGCCCGCCGGTTGCTTTAGAGCCCGGTGCAAGAACCTTCGCACATTACTGGAGCCAAGCACATGTTTCGTACTTCGATCGTTCGCTCTACCATATTCGGTCTCGGCGTCGCGCTCATCGCGACAGGGTGCACACCGGAGAACCTTTCCGGCCCCCAGGCATCGCTGACCCCGCCGAATGCTGCAGTGGCGGCAACGCCTGGAGCCAATGCCAACCTGCTTGGTGGAGTCATCAATCTTACTGGAACGGTCGTTCAGACAGTCGTTCAAACTGTGAATGACCTGCTTTACCCGGTCGTTCAGCGCCAGCAGGCGCTGGCTCATCCGATCACGGTCACCCACACAATCGGCACCGCCGGTGGGTCGATCTCGATTCCCGAGGCAGGTTTCACCATAACGTTCGCCCGCGGCGCGGTGCTCACGCCCACGCCGATCACCGTCACCGCCGACTCTGGCAAGGCGATCTCATACGAGTTTGGTCCGCACGGCACGCAGTTCTATGCGCCCGTAACGATCAAGCAGGACATGAGTCTGACGACGCTGGTGGACAATCCCGGCGCCGCATCAGGCATCCATGGCGGTTACACCGCAAACGGCCTGCAGGACATCATCAACGGATTGCTGGCACGTGTCGCTGAGATTATCAACGCCACGACAACGATCATCATTGGCCCCGATGGCAAGGCGCACCTCGGCACTTCCAGCTTCATAATCAAGCACTTCTCGGGCTATATCCTCATCAGCACCTGAGGCGCCCAATGAACTCCGAAGCGATGCACTTTCCACCCACACCCTTCGATGAGCTGCGCGCACGCGCAGCTCAGTTCATTGAAAAGGCCAAGACAGCGCAACGCCATGGCGACGCGGACAGTGCGTTGGCGCACTACGACGACGCGCTCTCGTTGATGGAGGATGAGGGCGATTCCCCCATGGCTGCCGATGCGCTCAGATGGAAGGGCTGGGTGCTCAGCGAACGAGGGGATACACCTGCCGCGTACAGGTTCTTCAATCGAAGTCTCGCAATGGCGGAGCGGCTCGACTACGTGAACGGCCAGGCGCATGCGCTCAACTGCCTCGGCACCATTGCACAGCGTCGAGGAGAGTTGAAGAACGCCGAGCGGCTGTACAGCCAGGCCGCATTTCGCGCCGAAGCGAGCGCAGACCGGCGGTTGCTCGGGATGGTCGAGCTGAATCAGGGAGTGATCGCATCGTCGTTGGGTGACTGGGACACTTCGATAGTGCGGTTGCGCTTGAGCCTCAAGGCGTTCGAGAGCGTCGGCGACAAGGAAGGAGCGTCCTACGCGCACAACAACATCGGACTGCATTACGTCGCAAGGAAGCGTTATGCACAGGCGGTCGAATCGTTTGAGATGGCTCTTGCCATCGCGTACGCGCGGGAAGACATGGTGGTCGAGGCAACGGTCGAGCTGAACCTCGGCGACGTGCGGATACGGCAGGGGGAGCTTGACAGTGCGACGCGGTCCGTTGCCCGGGCGCTCAAGATCGCCGAGATCCGGCGGGACCGCCTTCGTATGGCCGAGGCGCTACGGCTCAAGGCACGGATCGAGCGGTTGCGGGGACAGTTGGCGACAGCGGTGGAGACACTGCGGCAGGCTCGCTATCAGGCCCGGGAGGGCGAGGACGCCCTGCTTCAGCTGGAGCTCCTGACCGAGCTGGGCGAGCTTTGCCGGGAGCAGGGCGATTCGGAGCGAACCAGGGATGTTCTCCGAGAAGCCCTGGTCGGCTTTACCGAGATAGGAGCGATCAGACGAGCCGAAGCAATTGCGGAGGAATTGGCCGCTTTGTAGCCCTCTCGGGGGGCGCCATTTGGTTACAGCTTGATGCGAGGCTGGCCGACACTCTGAGAGTGTCACCTACCTCGCATCCGCATTGAGTACTTACACCGAACCTGCTTCGCTTGGGATTGGGTGGGCGCCTCCGCGTCTGCCTGACCCAGCCGCGCGTCAGACCGCCCGTCAGGAGCCGGTAATCTGGACGGAAGGGATGGTCGTGGGGCAGAGTGACTCTCTGCAGGCAGCGGTGGCTCTCGCGACCAAAGTAGGCATTAGCCGCGCAGCGACCGTGCTGGTCTGCGGTGAGACAGGGACCGGAAAGGAGCTCTTCGCGCGCGGAATCCACGCGTGCTCCACCCACTCCAACGATCCCTTCGTTGCAATAAACTGCGCGGCGATCCCGGAATCCCTTCTGGAGAGCGAGCTCTTTGGCCACGAGCGCGGCGCATTCACGGATGCACGCGCGATGAAGCGAGGTCTGCTCGAAGTCGCCGGCCGCGGCACGATCTTCCTGGACGAGATAGGTGAGCTGCCGCTCAAGCTGCAACCGAAATTGCTCCGCATACTGGAGCAGCGCACGTTCCGGCGCGTGGGTGGATCCGTCGAGCTGCCGATCGCGGCGCGAGTCATTGCAGGTACCAACGTGTCGCTCTCGGATGCGGTCGACAGCGGGGCGTTTCGCGAGGATCTGTTCTATCGATTGAGCGTCGTACGTCTGGATCTTCCACCGTTGCGTGAGAGGTCTGGCGACGTCGAGCTGCTTGCGCGTCACTTTCTGCGCGACCTTGCGCGTGAAAGCGACGGTGTCCCCGCGACACTATCCGCCGATGCGCTCGCTGCTCTCTGCACGCACACGTGGCCCGGCAACGTGCGCGAGCTGAAGAACGTCATCGAGCGCGCCGTAATCGTCGCCGGTGGAAAGACGATCCAGCGACAGCACCTGCTGTTCCAGCGCAGGCGCAGCGTTCAGGCAGATGTCGATGTGGAATGCGGAACAGTGATCCGCATTCCACCCGGCGGCAAAACGCTCGACGAGATCGAGTCGGAAGCAATTCAGGCCACGCTCGCGCTCACGCATGGCAACCTCAGCGCGACGGCCCGGATCCTCGGAATATCGCGTCCGACGCTTGGCAGAAAACTGCGCTCCGCGGGTCTCGAGCGACGCATGGTCGTATCGAGTCAGTGACGACGGCGACAATGGCGCAGATCGACGCAGTACCGCATGCTGTTTCTACCGTTTCGTTCGACGACGTGGTCAGCGAGGCGAGGAGTCTCGAGCGGAATGGCAGATGGGCGGCGGCGCGCGCGTGCTACGAGAGTCTGCTGGATGATGACGCACTCACTCCGGCGGCGCGCTCGTCGTTGTTACGCTGGATCGGACGCACGCACGCCGAGGAGGGGAATCCGGACACGGCCTTCTCCGTGCTGGAGCGCGCAGTGGCGGCTGCGGAATCATCGGGTGACGTGGGTGTGGAAGCGCACGCGCTGAACGGGCTGGCGGTAGTCGAGCAGACGCTGGGCAACCTAGACCGTTCCGAGGAGTTGTATCTGCGCGCGCGAAGCCGGGCCGTACAAGCGGATGATGAGCTGCTCCTGGCGATACTGGATCAGAATCTCGCAACCGTTGCCAACATTCGCGGCAATCTCGAGCTCGCGCTGGAGTCGTATGGATCGAGCCGGAGGCGCTTCCATGCGCTGGGTCGCTCGTCCTACGAAGCACACGTGCTCAACAATGTCGGGATGGTGTTGACAGATCTCGGACGGTGGGAAGACGCCGAAGCGGCCTACGGCTCCGCGTGCGAAGCGTGTGCAAGCAGCGACGACAGAGAGCTGCTGCGCAGGATCGAGGTGAACCAGGCCGAGCTCTGGATCGCACGCAACGATCTGCCCAGGGCGCGTGAACGTTGTGAGCGGCTGCTGAACGATGCGCAGCGCGAACACAACGTATCGGCGCCGTGGCTCGGCGAGGTTTACAAGCACTACGGCGTCGTGTGCAGGGAGCAGCGTCAGCTGGATCGTGCGGAGGGCTGGTTTGCGCAGGCGGCCCGGATCGCGGACAACTCACATGATTTGCTGCTGGCCGCTGAAACGGCGCGGGAGCAGGCCGAGCTCTACTGGATTCAGGCGCGAAACAGCGACACGCTGCAGGCGCTGAACGCAGCACACGGCTGGTTTTCACAGTTGCGCGCGGAGCGTGATCTCGATGCAATCGCGCGACGCAATGGACGTCTGGAAGAGCGGTTCCTCGAAGTGGTGCGGAAGTGGGGCGAATCGATCGAAAGCAAGGACTGTTACACACAGGGACACTGCGTACGTGTCGCAGACGTGGCGTGCATGCTCGCCGAGCGGATGGGGTTCGACTCCAAGACGTTGTTCTGGTTTCGCATCGGCGCCCTGTTGCACGATGTGGGCAAGTTGATAGTTCCCCAGGAAGTGCTCAACAAGCCCGGCAAGCTCGATGACGCCGAGTGGCGCATCATGAAGCGTCATCCGGAAGCCGGCGTGGAGCTGTTGGCCGACATCGAGTTCCCGTGGGATGTGCGACCCATGGTGCGCAACCATCATGAGCGTTGGGACGGTGCGGGGTATCCGGATGAGCTGGCGGGTGAAGCGATACCGCTTTCGGCGCGCATTCTCTGCATCGCCGATGTGTACGATGCTCTCACGACTAATCGCTCGTACCGCAAGGGTTTCGATCATGAGCGCGCCGTGGCCGTAATGACCGAGAACAATGCGAACGGCCACTTCGATCCAGCGATATTCGATCTCTTCCTCGAGTGGGCTGCGACGCGCAATACGCCGGGGGCGTGACCATGTCGCTCATGTTTCGGAAGAACGCTGGTAGGTCGCTGCGATCGGCGGCACTCGCCGTCCTGGTCATCGGCGTCGCTGCGTGCACGCCGGATGCGAAGGTCGCGAAAGCGAGCGGTGCGGGAGGGACACTCGTTGTCGCCACCGCGGGTGACGCCGACAACCTGTTTCCGCCGCTCACAATGACGAGCCAGGGGCGCCAGGTGGTGGATCAGATATTCGATTATCTGGCCGACATCGGGCCTGAGTTGAACACGATTGGCGATGGAGGCTTCACGCCCAGGCTCGCCGAGTCCTGGAAGTGGGCGCCCGACTCGTCGTGGATAGCGTTTCATATCAATCCCCGTGCACGGTGGCACGACGGGCAGCCGGTTCGCGCCGGCGACGTCCGGTTCACGTTCAAATTGCTGACGGACTCGACCCTGGCATCGCCGATAGCAGCGACGTTGCGCGGGATCGATTCCGTAAGCGTGCGCGATTCACTTACCGCGGTCGTGTGGTACGCGAGACGGACGCCGGAGCAGTTCTTCAATTTCGTGTACAATGTGGCGATTCTGCCCGAGCATCTTCTGCATGATGTTCCGGTGAAGTCGCTCGCGTCGTCACAGTTTGCGCGGCATCCGGTGGGCAGTGGCCGCTTCAGGTTTGCCAGATGGGACGGCGGATCGCGCATCGAGATCGTGAGCGACAGCAATAATTATCGCGGACGCGCGCGGCTCGATCGCGTTGTGTGGTTGGTGTCACCGGACATGCAGGCAGCGACGACGCGGTTGCTGGCAGGCGAGGCGGACTTCCTGGAGGTCGTGCGTGGACCCGCCGTGGATCAGGTTGTCGCATCGCCGCGTGTGCGGCTGTTGACGTCGCCAAGTCTCGATTATGGTTTTCTGGCTTTCAACGTTCGGCGTGCGCCATTCAACGACAGGGAAGTACGACGTGCGTTGAGCATGGCTGTGGATCGGTCGGCGATGGCCCGGAACGTGTTCGACACGCTGGCGCTTCCGGGGCTCGGGCCTGTGACGCGTGCGTTGCCGGTCAGCAGGAGCGTTGTCGCACTTCCATACGATTCCGCGGCGGCGGTGAAGATACTTGCTGCGCACGGTCCGATCTCATTCAGGTTGCTCGTTCCCACGTCGAGCGCCGTGCGCGTCAAGTACGCGACGCTGCTCCAGGAGCAGTACCGTCGCTTCGGGGTGAAGGTGACCATCGAGCCGCTCGAGGTCAACGCATTCGTTCAGCGACTCACCAGAGGCGACTTCGACGCGGTGCTCAATGCATGGCATTCCGACCCCAGCCCTGCGGCCGTCGTTCAGGCATGGGGGACGGCTGGTGCACCGCCTGAAGGCGCCAATTTCGTCGGTTACACGAGTCGGAGCTTCGATGCGCTGGTGGATAGCGGAGCCCGCTCGTTCGATCCGGCGCGCGCGCGTGCCTATTATGCGCGGGCCTATCAGGAGATCGATGGCGACGCTCCCGCGGTGTGGTTGTACGAGGCCCGGAACGCGAGTGGGGTGAGTCGTCGAGTGCACGTAGCCGGCGCCCGTGCTGACGCGTGGTGGTCCGATCTTCCGGACTGGACAGTCGACCAGCACTGATGTTCGGTTCCGTACCGAACCGGTGCGGCGCGTGCGGTCTGGCGAGGCGATGAATACAATTCAGTGAGTCCAACCTGTTCAGTCAGCGCCGTGTCTGACCATTTTGGAAAGCCGCTGGCACTGCGCTGCGGCGCCGCTGGTCAGCGATTCCATTCTTTCGGAGTAATCAGAAATGCTTCAGCCAAGATCGGCCGCCGCGGTGGTCGTTCTCTTCAGCGCGCTCGCGGCAGGTGCGCAGCAGCCGACTCCACAGCAGACAGAAGCGGTCCGCAGAGGAGCTGGCGACACGTCGATCTTCGCACCGCTCGATCTGTATCCGTCGCCGAACGTGTACAGGACCGGTGACGGACGGCCCGGCGCTCATTACTGGCAGCAGCGCGCGGATTACGATCTGCACGCGACGCTGGATACGGCGAACAAGTCGCTCAGCGCGTCGATGACGATGCGATACACGAACAACTCGCCGGATACGCTGCGATTCATCTGGGTTCAGACGGAGCAGAACGCATTCCGGCCCGGTTCGCTCAACACGCTCGTGTTCGCACCGGACAGTCGCTTCGGATCGCGCAGCTTTGTGGGTGGCGACGTGATCGATCACTTCAATCAAGTCGTCAACGGACGCGCGACTCCGCTCAAGTTGCGCGACAACGGAACGGTGACCAAGGTCGATCTGGCGCAGCCACTGGCGCCTGGCAAGACGGCGACGTTCGACGCGGCATGGCACTTTCTGATTCCGGAGCATGGAGCCGATCGCATGGGTCGCGACGGTTCGCTGTTCGAGCTCGCCCAGTGGTACCCGCGTGTGAACGTGTATGACGACGTGCGCGGTTGGAACACTGAGCCGTATCTCGGACAGGGCGAGTTCTATCTCGAGTACGGTGATTTCAATCTGAGCGTCACGGTTCCATCGGGCTACATCGTGGCCGCGACGGGCACGCTCGCGAATCCGCACGAGGTGCTGACGCCGACGGAGATCAGTCGTCTCGCCAAGGCGGCCAAATCCGAGACACCAGTACCGATCATCACGGCATCGGACCTCACCAGCGGAGCGGCGCGGCCCCGCACTACCGGCACGATGACGTGGCACTTCAAGGCACACAACGTGCGCGACGTGGCGTGGGCGGCCTCGCCCGAATACCAGTGGGATGCATCGAGCTGGAAGGGAATTCTGGCGCAGGCTTACTATCGGCCGAGTGCGGCAATCAACTGGGACGACGCTGCGGATCAGGCGCGCATGTCGATTCAGGAGTATTCGGAGCGCTGGTTCATGTATCCCTATCCTCAGATCACCGCAGTCGAGGGTCCGATCAGCGGCATGGAGTACCCGATGCTCGCGATGGAGACCAAGAGTCGCGACAAGCCGGATCTGTACAACGTCGTGACGCACGAGATCGGACACAACTGGTTCCCGATGATCGTCGGCTCCAACGAGCGAGTGCAGTTCTGGCAGGACGAGGGTTTCAACACGTTCATCAACACCTTCAGCGAAGCGCGTCGTTATCCGCAGAACGGCGATCAGATGCAGCGCGCAGCCGAGGAGCGCGCACAGGTCGAGCAGACGCAGAAATTGAACATCGACGTTCCCATCATCACGAATCCGGATCGCATCGACCCGCGCAAGCTTGGCTTCACGGAGTACGTCAAGACGTCTGTCGGCCTTCAGCTTCTGCGCCAGGAGATCATGGGGCCCGCAGCGTTCGACGACGCGTTCAAGGAATACACGCGCCGCTGGGCGTTCAAGCATCCAACGCCGACTGATTTCTTCCGCACGATGGAATCGGTTGGCGGGCAGCGACTGGACTGGTTCTGGCGCGAGTGGTTCTTTGAAGATCCACATTTCGATCAGGCCATCGAGTCTGTACAGACGGCCGATTCGAGCGGGGTTCAGCACGTCACGGTCGTTTATGGCAACCGTGCACGCGGTGTGCTACCGATACGCGCGCACTTCACCTTCAGCGACGGCACGACGCAGGACTTCGAGTATCCGGCGTTGGTCTGGAGCACCAACAGTGTTCGCTACGTCCGCGAATATGACTTCAGCGGCAAGACCGTCAAGCGGATCGATCTCGATCCCGACCGGCGTCTCGTGGATGTCGATCGGACTAACAACAGCTGGATGGCGCAGTGAGGTAGGCAGGTGAATTCGTCCGAACCTCCGGCATTCGAGCATCGGTACATCGCCGGCGAGGGCAACCTCGCCGGCCTCACCTTGTTGCTGTTGCACGGTACCGGGGGTGACGGCGATTCACTGCTTCAGCTGGGGTACACACTGGCGCCAGGGGCCACGCTTCTGAGTCCGACAGGGAAGGTGCTGGAGAACGGTGCGCGGCGCTTCTTTCGACGATTGGCGGAAGGCGTCTTCGACCAGGAGGACCTGGCGTTGCGTACGCAGGAGCTGGGCGAGTTCATTCGCGACGCTGCACGCGCGTACAATCTCGATCGGCATCGAATCGTGGCTGTCGGTTACTCCAATGGAGCGAACATCGCGAGCAGTCTCATGCTGCGCCAGCCCGATGCACTCGCAGGCGCCGTGCTGCTCCGGCCGATGGTACCGTTCACGCCGGAGACGCGCGTGGTGTTGAGCGGAGTTCCGGTTCTGATCTGCGCGGGAGAGATGGATCCACTGCTGCCGTTCGGCGATACGGAACGTCTTGCGGAAATCTTCCGATCGGCCGACGCGGATGTGACTGTGCACGTCGAGCACGCCGGTCACGAGCTTGCAATGGGCGACGTGATCGCAGCGCGCGACTGGATTGCGCAGAACTACGACGCCCAGGGTGCCCGATCGTCCTAGGGCTCGTGCCGCGTCGTAAGAGTGTCCACGATGCACTCCACGAAACGCTCAATCGGCAGTGGCTCGCGGATCGCCGCGACCGCAAGCCCGCTGACAGCGATGCACTGTCGCCGTAACGCACGCTCCGAGCTCAGCCCAACCGCTCTGGCGACGTCGAGCAGCGTGAGGCTCTTGTCGGTGAGTATGTCGTAATTCCTGAGTAGCGTGAGCGCCGCCACGAAGCCTGACGGAGATGCGATTCCTGCGTTCCTGAACTGACGCGACAGAGCCCAGCGGGTGACGCCGCAGACGCGGGCGAGCCTTTCGACCGAGTCGATTCTGTGACCATCTTCGCTCACATGATCGATGCAACTGTACAGCGCCGATGGTACCATCTTCAATCGTTGCGAAAGAGCGGTCGTGAGCAGGTGAGCCCGTGTGGCACGTGACTGCCGTCGCAGAATGTCGGCAAACGTCGTCGGATCGTCGTTGTATCCATAAGTGACGATCTCGCCGATGCCGAGCTCGCGAATGAGGTCGATCGATGCCTGCGCGTACTCCGGTGTGAGCAATATGTAGAGCACGGTGCCGAGGTGCGCGCGAGACAGCGAGCCGGGAATACCGCGATCGCGCTCTGCGAGCATGGGGTCGACGACAGCCACGTCGGACGATCCACGCGTAACGGCATCGATGAAGTCGGCCGTACCCGATCGTATCGTCACCGATCCCGGAGGCATCACTGCCGCGCGGGCGCGGTCGTGAAACGGTCTCCGGAGCATTGCCAGCGCTCTCATCGCATTCCGTGCGCCTTTTGCGTCAAGAAGATCCGTCCTCGCGTGTCCCTTACCGCGCACCACTCATGGCTGTGCTCATGGCAGCGCTCATGGCAGTGCTGGTACCGACGCCGTGTTGGGCTGCCATGAAATCGAGCGATTCGGCAACCTCGCGAATTTCAGCGGGCACGCTGTCCCAGCCAATGGAAATTGCGGACGGATTCGGCATCACATCGTCACTGACGGCGACGGTGTTCGAACGGGAGCGGTCCTGGCGCTGTGGCATCTCGCTGGGAGCGTTCTCCATTGCCCGCAGGATGTCGCTCAGCTCGGTCTCTGCCTCGAACACAAGCTGGAAGTGCTCGTACCGGTTTGCGAGCTCGATGGCCCTTTGCGCAGCCGACCTGGCCTCGGCGAATCGCGCGAATCGCCGGCATCCCTGTGCGGTGAACAGCGCAAATTGTGCCTGCTGGCGAGCTGTCAGTCGCTCGCCAGCGAGCTCGGCACGGAGTACGTCGAAGGCGGCGGCGTCTTCGTGATGTGCAGCGAGAAAGAACAGATTGAGCGTCGCATGACGTCTGACGTGTCTCTCGGGCGCAGCTTTCTGCACGACGCGAAGCGCGGCGGATGCAACCGCGGGAAGTCCGTAGTCGCTTAGGAAGGATGCGAGATCGACGAGCGTCTGGTACTTGAGCTCATCGTCGTCCTCGAGCGTGTCGAGGATACCGAACGCGAGCGAGATCGCCTGCTCGTATTCACCGCTCATGTTCGCGACCCCCGCGAGCGCAAGCGTGACTCTCGGAACGACCGATGGATACGATCGTCGCGCCTGCCTGGCAATGCCAGTGAGACGCAGCCGAGCCGCCTGCAGATTGCCGCGGCTCCAGAGCAGGTTCGCCTCGCCGATCTGCGCGCGGAACGCGATGGACAGGTCGCCCGCTTCCCTGCCAAGCTGGGATGCGCGGCGGTACGCTATCTGTGCCATCTCCCAGTCGGCGCACATACGGTACGCGCGTCCCATCATCAGACGCGACTCCGCCGCGAGCCACGTTTCGCCGTCGAGCTCGGTATCCATGCCCGCGAGTGCGAATACCTTTGCGGCCATCGCCCACTCGCCCTCACTGCCAAGCGCCTGTCCGTACATGAGAAGTGAAGTGTAGGTCGCCTTTCTTCCCACGCGGACCGGTCCCGCGCTCTCCCAGAACTGAAGTGCGCAGGCCATCGCTTCGAGCGCTGTGCGCACGTTCGGTGCAGCGTCGATCCCTGCGATATCAGATTCGATCCTGTGGAGAGTATCGCGCTGGAATGAGCTCAGGCCGTTAGTCTTGACGCTATCGTAAATCTGCAGGATGGCGAATCCTGCGGCAGTGCGCGCGAATTCTGCATCCGATCGCGTTGTTGCGAGATACTGGAGGAAGGAGGTGTCGGTCATGGTTTGGTTGTCGGTTCGCCGGACGCCTTGAGGCGTACGTGTCGGGGGCGAGGTCTGCCGTGGATGAGTGTCAGCGACGGCTTGGCTTCTTCCGGGGGATTGCGTGGAGTGCTGGACCTCTGACGTGTCTTGCGTTCCGTCAGGCGCAGTGCGAGTACATCCGCCGCCTCGGCGACTCTGAGCGGTCGAGTGCGAAGTTTGCCGGTCGTGGTGTCGAGCAGCAGCGTGAACTGTGCGTCCATCGTTCGATGCGACTTGTATCCAAGCAGCGACGCAATGGTCGTGAACGGGATGCGAGATCTGGTGATGGCCCTGTATGCTGACGTGAGGTGCGTCGCTTCGACCATTCTTCTCGTCGACACGAAGCCGGCTTCGGCGATATAGCGATCCATGGTGCGCCGCGGCAGCGATACTGCTGCCGACAGCGCGTCGGGCGAATCGGGTCCATCGCCGGTGCGGAACATCGCGACCAGTCTCTCACGGATCGCAGCTGGGAGGAGATTGAGGTTGCCATCCAGTCTCGACAGGAGCGCGGCGCAGAACTCTGCGTCAGGCGTGAGAAGGACAGCGCGTTCCAGCAACGAGCGCTCGTTTGCAGTACCGCGGAAGACGAAGCGGGCGGGAGTCCGTTGCGCCAGGATCACGGAGCTTTCGAGCGCAGCCGTGCTCACGGAGCTGAAGGCGACGACGGGCCGGGGAAATTGCGCGATGCTTGCTGCTATCGACTGCGCGATGCCCGGAGTGACGAGTGCCGGATCCAGTACCAGGCAGTCGTCACTCGGAAGCGCCAGCGCGGCGAGGAGCTGGCGCGTGTCTGGAATGGACTCGACGACACCGTGTCCACCGACGGCTGCGTACACGTAGCCCATCCCCTGTGGTGCCAGAAATGCGATGTATCTCAATTCGGCCCCGTTGATGCAACTGCTGTCCGCGACATGGAACTCCTTCCCGAGCGACGAGAACCTTCAATAAGGTAGCGTCCGCCGGGTGCCGGGGAAATGCGATTTCCGGCCAACCACTGCGATTTCCGGCCAAACCGGAAATCGGGGCAGATTGGTCCGGATTTGACCCAGCGCCGACAGGCATTTGAGGACTTGCCGGCGCCGGATCAGGGTACGGTTCCCCCTATGGGAGCGCGACCTTCACGATGGTGGCAGACTGGGAAGTGCTGTCGGTACCGCAGTGATCCCAGCCCTGGGTTCCACCGCCGCTGCACAGGGCGTTGGAGCGGGGGGCTGTGGGTTCTGCGCAAGCGACAGCGAGCGCTGCTAGGGCTGCACCAAGGATGGCGATGTATCTGGTGGTACTGCGCACATTATCTCCGGCAAGGGGGTTGAGCAGGGAGATTACAGGGAGTTTTCACAGTGCGAAATGCGCGTTTGCGCCATTTAGCTGCGCTTTTGTGCGGGTCGCCACAATTGGCCGGAAATCGCAGTCCGTGGCCGGAATGCGCACTTGTCCGATCGCTGTCGGCGAGCAAATGTATGAGGTATGGCTGCGCTATGCGGAATCAACCGGGTAACGGCATGTGGCATCGCTCGAACAATGAACTCAGCCAAGCGCCTTAAAAAATGGGCGGCGTCACATGCCAATCCCCGCCTTCCAGGCCGGATCCTCACCACTTTCCATCAGCATCGTACACGATAAGTCATGCTCGACTCAGTTGTTACGTTTGATGTCGCCTCCCGGGTACGCGAGCTCGAGCTATCGATCGCTCGGCGCGTTCGGCAGGAGCTGCGGCCCTACATTCGCGACGAGGCGCAACTGGAGCGCGCCACGAGTGAAGTCCTGATGATCAGCAGGGACTACGCTGGATCCTTCCATGCGATCAATGATCGGGCGCGCATAAGGCGGGAGCGGGACGCGGAGTAGACTGCCACACGGAACGGGTGGTCCACCGCCGGCCGAGGCTGTGCCCGAGCGGGTTCCTGCGCCGGTGTATCCTGCGCACTGACTGTGTCATTGGCGATCCACACGTGAATCCGTGATCATGTTCAATCGAATTCCAATTGCAGCACTCATCGCCGGCTGCTTCATGATCGCGTGGGCACCGGCGACTGTCGATGCGCGCAACACGCCGGCACGAAGCGGCGTCGCAGCTCGATCTGCGAGCGCTGACAGCACGGTCGTCGTGATGCTTGGCGTCGGAATGCCGAGGCCCGATCCGGATGCCTCCGGTCCAGCGACTGCGGTCCTCGTTGGCTCCCGTGTTTTTCTCTTCGACGCCGGTCCGGGAATCATGCGGAGGATGGCAGCAGCGCACCTTCCGATTAATGGTGTAACGGCGCTGTTCATCACCCATCTGCACAGCGATCATACGCTCGGACTGCCGGACCTGATCTTCACGTCATGGGTGATGGGGCGAAGGAACGCACTCGAAGCTTACGGGCCGCACGGATTGCAGGAGATGACCACGCACATTCTGGAAGCGTGGAAGGTCGACGAAGATGTTCGCACCAATGGACTGGAGCACGAACCGGCCAGTGGCTACGCGGTGAACGTGCACGAGATCCAGCCGGGTGTCGTTTACGACAGCGGTGGCGTGCGCATCACGGCGATCCCGGTACTGCACGGTAGTCTAAAGGAAGCGTACGCATATCGGATCGACACGCCCACGCGCTCGGTAGTGATTTCGGGTGACACGCGACCGTCGGACGCACTGATTGCTGCTTCGCGAGACGTGGATGTGCTGGTGCATGAAGTGTATTCGGCGGCGAAGCTCGCGCCCGAGAAGCGGCCCGGGGGTGACGACTGGCCGCGCTACATGCACGAGTTCCACACGTCCGACGTGGAGCTCGGGAAGATCGCCGCGGAGGCGGAGCCCAAGCTGCTGGTGCTCACCCACATCATAAGAATGGGAAGCAGCGACGAGGATCTGATTCGCGCGATACGCGCTGGCGGATTCGGTGGCAGGATCGTCGTCGGCCGGGATCTGGCACGGTACTAGAGTCGGTCAAAGGTACCGGGGCGTCGTGCTCGACGCCCGTGGTGTGGGCTGCCTGCAGGGCGTGCATCGCCTTGCTGTTTCAATGCGGAACAGGCACCGACGGGGCTCTCCGCACCGGGTTTTGCAATTACTGCGAAAGAAATAATACGCGCTGTCCAGTCCCAGCGTTGTAATTCTTAATGCACGTCGACGGCGGGGGGGTTGGATTCGGAATAGTAAATATTTTATCCGATCTTGACACCCAGAGGCCCACCTTTATGTTCGCTTGAGATCGCTGGCCAGTCCATCCGCGCATGGCCAGCACAGTACAGCGACCCAATGAAGATGAAGCGCCTCGCACTGTTGTTTCTGTCTCTCGTTACCGCGGGTCTTGCGCCCGCGCAGAATGCGCCTCGAGAGCGTGACGTACTCGTAACTGGCGGCTGGCTGTTCGCATCGACAGGTAACCAGCGAGTTCGCAACCCCGGCATTCTCATTCGCGCGGGCAAGTTCCTGCGCGTCGGCGGTGACCTCTCGATAGCCGGTGCTGACGCCGAGCGCGTTCAGCTGGCAGATACGGAAACGGTGATTCCCGGCCTTTTCGATCTGCACGCGCACTACGCGATGGATCTGTTCAACGCGGGGCGCAAGGACGAGACGACTGCGTATCCATCGCTCTTTCTCGCCAACGGTGTGACATCAACGTGGCCCGCGGGCGAGATGAAGCCGGACTCGATGATGGCGCTGCGCATCAGGATCGATCGTGGATTGGAGCCGGGCCCTCGGCTGCTGAATTCAGGACCGTACTTCGGGACCGCGCGGCCCGGTTGGGACAGCAACATATCGGTCGACTCGATCTACTCCGAGGTGGATTACTGGGCCGAGCACGGAGTGCGCGGATTCAAGGCAAAAGGGATAAAGCCCTATCAGCTACGCGCGCTGATCGAGCGTGCGCATCAGCATGGGCTTACGGTGACTGGCCACCTTGATTCCGGATTCGGTGAGTCGGTCAATCCGCGCGACGCGATCCTGATGGGAATCGATCGCATCGAGCACTTCATGGGCGGCGACGCGTTCACGCCGGATCGCTCCGCGTACGCGTCGTACGAGCACATGACCTTCGACACGCCTGCGTTCAAGCGGATCGCCGCGCTGTACAAGACGCAACACGTCTATTTCGACGCGACGTTGAGTGCGTACGGTTACTACGGCAAGAAGGATCCCGTAGTCTACACCTACTACACGGATGAAGAGCGCTTCCTCACGCCGTACATGCGCTCCGTGATTGCCGCGCGGCCGCCACGCCCGGTGAATCAGCAGTTCGAGAACATCTACTGGACCAAGCGCAAGGAAGTGAAGGCGTTCTACGACGCGGGCGGCGGCGATCTCATCACGCTCGGCACCGATCATCCGAGCTGGGGAGAATTCTTTACGCCGTTCGCGGTGAACAGGGAATTGCTGTCGCTCTCGCTGTCGGGCATTCCGAACGCGGCCGTGCTGCGCATCGCGACCATCAACAGTGCGCGCGCGATTGGGCTTGGCGACAGACTTGGATCGATCGAAGCGGGGAAATGGGCTGATCTGGTGGTCGTGCGCGGGGATCCGCTGGCCGACATTCGCCGAGTCAGATTGCCGCGAC